>NZ_JBWBWM010000057.1:0-33087 GCF_056174665.1 Bradyrhizobium sp. WYCCWR15520 | reverse complement strand
TGGTGACGCCCGCGGCCAAGCGGAAAGCTGTCGCCCATCTCAGAGGCGCCTTCGGGATGAGCGAACGGCGGGCGTGTAAAACCATCGGCTGCTGCCGCATGACCATGAGATACCAGACGACCCGGGCGGACGAAGCCGGCCTTCGCCAGCGCATGCGGGCAATCGCCCAGGAACGTCGTCGTTTCGGCTATCGACGCCTGCATGTGCTGCTCAAGCGGGAGGGCTATCTGGTCAACCACAAGAAGCTCTTCCGTCTGTACCGGGAAGAGAGGCTCGCGGTGCGCCGCCGTGGCGGCCGCAAGCGGGCGATCGGGACCCGGGCGCCGATGACGGTGGCGATGGCGCCGAACGACCGCTGGTCGCTCGACTTCGTGTCGGATCAGCTCACCGATGGCCGCCGCTTCCGTATCCTTACCGTCGTCGATGACTGCACCCGCGAGTGCCTGGCACTGGTGGCCGATACCTCGCTCTCCGGCACCCGTGTGGCGCGGGAGCTGGACCGGCTGGTGATCGAGCGCGGCAAGCCCAAGACGGTGGTCAGCGACAACGGCACCGAACTCACCAGCAACGCCATCCTGACATGGACTGATCAGAGCCGGGTCGCCTGGCACTACATTGCGCCGGGCAAGCCCATGCAGAATGCCTTCATCGAGAGCTTCAACGGCCGGCTGCGGGATGAATTGTTGAACGAGACGCTGTTTACCTCGCTGGCCCAGGCCCGCGTCGCGCTCGGATGCTGGCGCGCCGATTACAACGATGCACGCCCACACTCGCGGCTCGGATGGAAGACGCCGTCCGAGTTCGCCTTCACCTGCCATCCGCGCCGGGATCTGGCGCTGCGCTATGCCGAGGGCTCCGCGCCAGCTCCCGTCGCTACCACCGCCCAACCGGGCAAATCCAATAGCCGGAGCGAACTCAGGATTGGATAAAACTTGGGGGCAAGGTCACTGGCTATCAACTGCATGGATGTGAAACACGTGCTTCGAAATTCCAACCCAATTGTCGCGGCTTCCATTGGTGAATTGCTCCTGTTAGCGGGTTCGTGCATCGCCAGTATATCGCCGCGGCCGAGGGAGCGGGGGCCGTCTTCCCCATCAATGGCCGGATGCGCGATGAGTTGCTCAACGAGACCCTCTTCTTCGATCTCGACGACGCCCGCACCAAAATCGCTAATTGGGTCGCCGACTACAATACCCGGCGGCCTCACTCGTCGCTGAAATACCTCACCCCTGCGGCCTGCGCTGCCCACCTCACCGCAACGGACGAGCGGCTCCGCAACCCCGACCAGCTCCGCGGATCGTCCGTTGTTCCACCCGCGCCACCTGGCGTACAAACCGGCGAGCTCTAACCGCCGCTGGATGAAGGTTCAGTGGCAGGTCAGGGCTTGTAAGAGCGGCGGGAGCAACACAATGGACATTGGCTCCATAAGCGCGTTGGAACTAGTGAGCCTGGGAATTGCCTCGGTCCTTCTCGTCGCAGTTCTCGTCTGCTAGAGCGGGTTCCGACCAAATTGAATCGTTTGGGATTCCCAAATCAGGCCGGTTCTGATTCAAGCTGTCTGCCGGCGAAGGAGGCCGGCGGGCATGGCGGCATCTCTTTCGGCCGATCTTCGTAAGCGTGTGGTCGCCGCTGTTGAAGGCGGCATGTCGCGTCGAGCGGCTGCGGCGCACTTTCGAGTCGGAGTGTCGAGTGCGATCCGCTGGGTAGCGCAGGCGCGCGAGACGGGCGAGGTGATGGCGAAGCCGCAGGGCGGTGATCGACGCTCGCAGGCGATCGAGGCACAGGCCGACCGCATCCTCGCGCTGATTGCGGCCAAGCCCGACAGCACACTGGAGGAGCTGAAGGCGGCGCTCGCGGCCGATGGACACGCCTTCAGCATCTCCGCTTTGTCGCGCTTCTTCCAGCGCCGGAAGATCACGCTCAAAAAAAGACCGCGCACGCCGCTGAGCAGGAACGGCCGGACGTCCTGAAGAAGCGGGAGGAATGGTTCGACGGCCGGCTCGTCCTCGATCCTGACAAGCTCGTCTTCCTCGACGAGACCTGGGCGTCGACCAATATGGCGCGTACCCGCGGGGTGCGCCCCGCGGCGAACGGCTACGTGCCTCCATCCCGCACGGCCACTGGAAGACGACGACCTTCATCGCCGGGCTGCGCCTGTCGGGCATGGTCGCACCGATGGTTCTCGATGGGCCGATTAACGGGCTGCGTTCCAAGCCTATGTCGATCACGTTCTCGTTCCAGAATTGCGGCAAGGCGATATCGTCGTCATGGATAATCTCGGCAGCCACAAAGGCGCCGGCGTGCGCGCGGCAATCGAAGCGGCCGGCGCAACTCTCCTCTATCTCCCGGCCACAGCCCCGACTTCAATCCGATCGAGAACGCCTTCTCCAAGCTGAAAGCACTGCTGCGCGCCGCCGCCGAACGTTCGGTCGAAGGACTGTGGACTGCCATCGGGCGTTGCCTCGACCGCTTCACGCCACGCGAATGCGCCAACTACTTCGGAGCCGCCGGATACGCGCCAACCTGATCGGGAACCGCTCTAGTGGTGGGCTACTCGAGACTTCTGCGATTTGTAGGTGAGGTTACCTCTCCGACAGACAGCGTCCTCACCTCCGTCAACTCAGGTGATACTTATTGAACAGTTCGCCAATCTCGGTTGCGTTAATCTTTTTCAGAATAAGATCGCGCAGGAACGCTCGTCCTGGGATCTCAATTTCCTTGCCGTCACGCAGTCTACCCATTGCTGCAAGCAACTTGCGAATATCATAAGTTGAGTTGAATACCTCAGGCACGCCACGTTCAATCTTGAGGAGTATATAAACGGCTTCCATCGCCGTCCGAACCGAGTATTCCGTCGTGAAGATACAATCCCGTTCACCCGACTCCGCGAACTGGCCGATGAAGGCGAAATTGACTGCCTCTTTAGGCACAACATCTGGCCGGTCGCCCATCTGCCGCGGCATGAAGAAGGAAGTGACGTAGGGCATCATCACCGGCACCGTTTTGGCTGCGCTCGCGGCGAGTTCCGGTATGCTCGGGACCGGCACACCGAGGTGATAAAGCCATTCTTGCGTGATTTCCTCGCCCGTACAATCTTGCATCGGTTTCTTCACGTAGTCGCCGGCTTTCTCGACGAATAGTGAATAGAGCCAGGCAACGACTTGGTCGCTGCGCTGGTGCTTGAAATGCGGCTGGCGGTTTGCGGTCCAACTGAGCAACCAGCTCGAGTCTTTCACCGTAACGATGCCTCCTGTGACGACCCTGCCGCTGAACGGATCGCGTTTGGCAATCTTGTGAATGTATGCCGGAATGCGTGCGTCCAGGGTCGTGATGGTCGCCGATTCCCATTTGGTTGCAGAGATATTGCCGCCAAAGACGTCTGGACGGCCAAAGGCGGCATCCTTAGCCGCAATACGCCGCCACAGATCCCAGGCGGGCGCGGGGCCTTCGTCGAGCCTGGGAGCTGTGTGATGGTCCCCCATGTCCGAGTTTTCGGTAAGCGACCCGATCGTCATGAAAACAAGATCGTCGGCGCCAATATCGACACTGCCCACAATGCCATTCTCCAGCCATCGGATGCCTGTGGCTTGCTTGCGTCCGCGTTTTATGTCGAAATCAATATCGGTGACTTCGACACCGTAGCGAAAGTTGACGCCTTGCTCTAACAGCCATTTGCATAATGGCAGAACAAGCGATTCATACTGATTGTACTTGGTAAACTTCAGCGTGCTGAAATCCGGCAGGCCGCCGATATGATGGATGAATCGATGCAAATAAAGCTTCATCTCGAGGGCCGAATGCCATTTTTCAAAAGCGAACATAGTACGCCAGTAGAGCCAAAAATTGCTGTTGAAGAAATCTCTCCCGAACACTTCGTCGATGCGCTTGGCCTCCATCTGCTTACGAGTGGCAAGAAAAAGGGCAATCAGCTCTCTCTGGGCCTCTTCGCTCAAAGTGAAGAGGCCATCGGTATGGGCATTCTGCCCCTGGTTCACCGTCACCCGCTGTAGTGTGTAGTTCGGATCATCCTTGTTCAGCCAGTAAAACTCGTCGAGCACGCTGGCGCCTTCAAGTTCGAGCGATGGGATCGAACGGAACAGGTCCCAGAGGCACTCGAAATGATCCTCCATCTCTCTACCACCTCGAATCACGAATCCCCGTTCCGGGTCTTGACTACCGTCCAACGCGCCCCCCGGAAGATTCAGTCGTTCGAGGATGGTGATACGGTCGCCACTCATTTGTCCGTCGCGGATCAAGAAGGCTGCGCCGGAGAGCGCCGCTAACCCCGAACCAACGAACCAAGCTGTCTTGCTATCCACACCTGCGGGTTTGCGGGGGCGAGCAAAAGCTTCGTAGTTTCCACTGCTGTAGTACATCGTGAGATTCCATCTAGTTCGACGTGACAATCCGTCAGCTGATAGTCAAAAGATGTTTGCAGGCGCCGGACACGTGTGCGGGACGCCGATCGTCAGGCCGCCATCGACCACGATTTCGGAGCCCGTGAGATAAGAGGACTCGTCGCTGAGCAGGAACAAGACTGCCCGTGACACTTCCTGCGGCTCGGCGGCCCGCCCGAGCGGAATGGGGAAACTGGAAGGCTCGAAATTCTCAGTCATCCGAGTGTTGATTAGGCCCGGATGGATAGAGTTTACGCGAACGCCGGACGCGGCGGCCTCCAAGGCAGCGGACTTGGTTATGCCCCGCACGCCGAACTTGGAAGCAACGTAGGCGTGAAGCCCAGCAGTCCCCCTCAACCCCTCGATCGACGAGATGTTAACGATCGAGCCTCCGCCCGCGCGGCGCATGGCCGGTAAGGCAGTCTGCATACCCAAGAAAACACCGGTGAGATTGACTGCAAGTGTCTTCTTCCACTGCTCGAGCGGGAACTGCTCGATGGGAGCCATGCTGGCTATGCCTGCATTGTTGACGAGGCCGTGCAGCGCGCCGAACTTGCTCTCCGCAGCCGCGATCGCCTGGCACCAATCCTCTGGCTGAGCGACGTCTTGACGCACATAGATCGCGGATGTGCCAAGTTCGGCCGCGAGAATCTCTCCTTCCTTGTGAAGAATATCGGTGATCACGACTTTCGCGCCCTCGGCTACCAGCAGGCGCGCATGAGCAGCCCCCATGCCTTGAGCCCCGCCGGTTACCAGAACGACTTTTTCGTTCACACGTCCCATAACTTTTGCTTCCTCGATCAGTGGCGGTGCAGGGTCTTCCCAGTATCAGGCGTGAGGATCATGCTGACGGAAATGTTTGAGAACCCGAACCTTGGAAGTAAAGCAAGTCGCGAGCCGCGGTCTGCACCATGCCCGCTTAACTCCTGTCGATCTATCCTGTGCCGCGCATCATCTGCAATGCCCCCAAGCCTGCAGCAGTGCTCATGTAAATTGGCGCGAAAGCAGTTCGATAACGAGTTCACGTCGTGAACAAGCGTTCGCGGCGCAGGCGTTTACGTCGGAGTGTTGCATTGGCCTCGCCAAACTGGGCCACCTTCTTGATGCCGACAATTCACGACCGAGTTTCTTCCAATTTTGGGTGAATTGCCGCTGACCGCAAGTGAGGCAAGACCGGTTCCGCACAAGCGCGCACGGTACTGAGCTCTTTGTGGGTCGCAGCGGTAGAAGCGGGGCGCAGAACACATGAAGTTCTCCCAGTCTTGCGAATTGGAATATCCCCTTATGTGCAATCGCCGCGCCGAGAATCTGATCGCAACGCAAACTCAAGTGGCTCTTGCAGTTGCTGGAGGTCTTCCGACGTGCTAGCGCGACGTCGGTGTTCGCGTGGCCTGCGTTTCCGACCATGCACAGCATAACGTCTTGGCACCAGTAAGAGAGTCTCATCGATACTTTCTGTCCGGAGGCTTGGTCATGTCGAGCCTTCGACATCGCGTCGTCAATCTGACAAGCGAGGAAGGCAACAGAACAACAGCCGAAAGTTGCCAGCGGTCTCTCGTACCAAGTTCGGCATCCGCAGCCGAGTGAGCCCTATAACCCGCTCGAGGTGCTTGGCATCGACGTTGCATAATGACAGATAGGAGGGCGCCTTGACGTCATCGTCGGCGAGCATGCTTCGCCGGAATGAATGCACAATCAACAGGCGCATTCGGCCGCACCGCATAGCGGCCTGTCTAGAATGGAAAGGTCAAGCGTGTTTGATGTTTTCGGATCGTTTAACGGTGGATTGATGTGCAAGGCGCAGAACTCGGTACTCGGCCTGGCGTAGCGACGATCGCGATCACTGGATCGATCAGCCCCGGCTCGCTGCTTGATAATGCCCCGATCAATCCACACCATGAAAACCCAACTCGTCCATAGCCGTTACGGACGGCCGAGCCTGCATTGGGGCCAACGCAATACAGTCGCTTCAGGGATGCTCCAACAACCGGATAGGCGCGGTGAGATGAATTAGCTCAACTCCCAATCGGTGAAAATAGTTCGAAAGCGAGGAGAAATGTGATGTCCGACGTCAAAGGCATTCCGTTTGATGCGCCCCTTTACCATGGGGGCAAAGATCGTGGCAGCTCGTTTCTCGGCTGCCAAGCCATAAGCCTTATGTTCAGGGTGGGACACGAGGTGAACCGTCTATTACCGAACGGGCTGGTACCTGCAGCAAACCCTGCAATCGCCATTGTGGGGGTCGCGAGTTATCGCTCAAGCACTGTCGGGCCATACTTGGAGTGCTATTCGGGAGTTCAAGTTCGTGATCCCGGTGGTGAGACTGGCTATTACATTCCTTACATTTACGTGACAACGAATGATGCAGCGCTCGCCTCGGGACGAGAGGTTCTTGGTGCTCCAAAAAAGCTCGCGCACATTACTTTGATCAGAGAAGGCGGCCTAATTCAAGGCACGCTCGAGCGTCCGGATGGCAAGCGCCTGCTGACCCTTACCGCTCAACCAGACCAGCGCATGAGCTCGGGTTCGCGACAGATGTATTCTGCGCGGACGAATTTCTACTCGGTTCGGCACCTGCCGCCCATCAATGAGTCCGGGAAGGGAGCAGTAACGCAACTCGTCAAATGGTGCACGGACCGAACGTTGCGACGCGACGAGCGTGGCGAAGAAATTCTATTTACTGGACCTATCTCCCTAACTTACGACTCCCCCTCGATTGTCGATCCCGTGCACAATTTGAAAGTTGGCCAAGCCTTGCTCGGCATATACGAGGAGTATGACGCCATGCTCGAGGCCATTGATATCATTTCGCAAGAATTAAACCAGGTAAACAGCTGATTGATGAGCTTGAGGAATTTCATCCAATCCTGAGTTCTGCCCGGCCTGTCGGCTTGCCCGCTGATGGGCCGTTATAGCGACGCGAGCTACAGTCCAGACGCGCAGCATGACATCGCAAAGGGGCAAATTGCCTCGCCGGAGGCGTCACATGTACAAGCATACTCGCGCCAGGCGCCTGCACGGCGGATAGCCTATCATGGAGATGGCGTTCGTATCGCCCATGACGGTTGGGGAATCGTCACAGCTATTGGCGATAGGGCAGGCAGCGTCGGCATCAAGTTGACGGATGCATCCGTCCGCCCGGCTCGCATCGACTGTCGCAATCGTCGCCATGGCATCACGGCTTAGACTGCCGGTCGCGGGCGGACCCCAATCAGGATTTCAGGGGTATCCGCGCGTGTTCCATCAAATGATGACGGACCGGCGTGAAATGGACGCGCATAGCGGGACCGCTTAAACCGGTTTCTTAGTTGGAAGATGACCGCTCCTTCTCCTACTATCATGCCGCAAGGGCCGTCGTCTGCTGTTGTTGCGGCTGTGGGCATGTGGGCAACGCGGCGGCGTTGTCCATCATGTCCACAGCGGGCGGTCCCTGTTGCCGCGCGCCAGACGGCTATCGGCGTGCGGTAGCCGAGCGCCTGGTCAGGGCGATGCTCGTTGTAGAAGGCGATCCAGCTGGAGATTTCGTCCGTGGCCTCGCGGCCGTCGTGTATCCCTTAAAGGTAGATGTCCTTGAGCTTGAGCGATCGCCAGACACGTTCGATGAAGACGTTGTCCATCCAGCGCCCGCGTCCGTCCATGGAGATCCGGATTCGGGCGGCCGAAAGCGCGCCGGTGAACGCGGAGCTGGTGAACTGGCCAGCCTGGTCGGTATTGAAGATCTCCGGCTTGCCATGCTTGGGCAGGGCGTCGCGCCGCCACGCAGAACGAGACATCCATCGCGTTTCGACACTCGCCACGCCAGGATGGCGCGGCTCGCCCAGTCGATAATCGCCACCAGATAGAGGAAGCCCCGTCCGACCGGGATGTAGGTGATGTCGGCCGCTCAGAAGTGATTGACGCGCTCCGATTGTGAGTTTGCGCAGCAGATATGGATAGATCTTGTGGCCGGCGGCAGGGCTCGTTTTGCGAGGTCGTGGCCCGAGCGCCGCAATCGCCATCTTGCGCATCAGCCGTTGCCCGCGCTTGCGGTTGATCCGCAGCCTCGGGCGCGCAGCATCGCATTCATGCGGCGCGAGCCGAGAGACGGCCACGCCGTGAACAGCTCGTCGATCAGGCGCATCGGTGCGGCGTCGTTGTCATTGGCCGGCGGTCGCGGCCGGTAGATGCCGTAACGCGCAACGCCGACCAGGGCGCATTGTCTTATCGACAGCGTCCGATCGCCGCGGTCGAGCATCGCTCGGCGGCCCGGCGCGCTCATCTTCCGGACCTCTTGGCTAAAAAGTCCCGCTCGGCATGCAGTTTCTCGACCTCTCGCTCGCGATCGGCCTCGGCATCCCGGCCGACACCGACGTCGAAGACTCGCATTCTCCAGCAGCTGCTTCTTCCAGGCGTAAATCTGGTTGGGTGGACCTCGTAGCGCTGGGCCAGATCGGCAACCATCGCCTGTTCCCGCACTGCCTCCAGGGCAATCTTCGCCTTCAAGGCGGCGTCAATCTTGCGTCTCGTCTTCGTCATGGTTCGCTCCGTTTAAACGGAGCGGCCGATCTCCTTAGCCCCGGTCCTAAAACCGGATCCATTTCAGCCAGAGCTGGAACCTGGCTATTTCTCTAAAATGTTGGCTTCAGCCTCAAAAGAGGAAACAACGCAGCGGGTTACAGCGTCTTGAGGTATTCGAGCAACGCCTTTTTGTCTTGCTCGCTCAAACTAGTCCCGTACTCGTGGCCGCATCGGCTGTTTCCAGAATTGATGTCATTACAATCCGTGGTGGATAATGTTTCACTCAGAGGCTCCTGGGTGGCAGCAAGACCAACGTTTTCAATGTCGTATTTCCGTCCAATGCTAAACTGCGATTTGCGCTGCCCCGATGGCTTGAGCAATTCCGCCAGGGTAGGGACCGAGCCGTTGTGAAGATAAGGTGCGGCGGCCCAAATACCCTGCAGAACACGGGCCTCGTAGGCGCCCCATGGAGGGAGCCGACTGCGAGATGCTCTTTCTGTCCCCTTCCGCTTGGCCTTTTCGATTGCTTCCGAGGTGCTGACAGCGTTGAAAGCCGTTACCAGATCCTGCAGGGTTGGCGGTAGTCGTACCAGCCCCAGAGACTCCCGAGTCTCCGACGACCCCGGATCTGGCGCCGTCGCGACCCGTGCGTTGGAAGGGGCACCGCCGGCCAACAGGTGTTCTGCGATCGAACCAATGACCGAGGTTGCAAGAATGTTAAAGATCTGATCGTTTTCCTTGAGCGGCGCGGTCGCGAAGGGAATGTACGCTCCATTCAGCACGCCCGTCTTCGCTTTCCAGGCGAGGACATCGTATTCTCGTGTATCCGTACCGACGTTCTGGACCACGGTTCTCCATGTTTTGATGAATGGAAAGCGCTGCTCGCCGTCTTCAATCCCATGGCACCCGCTACATCCCCCTTCAGCGGGATATCTTTCAAAGATCATTTTGCCCCGGATGGCTAAGGCAGCGTCAATCTTCCAGGGCCATTTCGGAGGGCCGATTCGCTTCACCAAGTTTTCAAGCTCGCTAAGACCGTCGAAATTGGTGGAATTGTCATTGAGGAAATTGATGAGCGCGCCCTGACGCTTCGGCTCGAACGTAGCGAACACCCCTAGAACCTCGCCAACGTTCCGGGCCAGCCCCAAGATGTCACTTCCATTCTTTGCAAATCCCGGCCATTGCGTCTTGTCTTGCCGCGGCGCATTCCAAAGGAATGGGTATCTCACGGGAGCGTCAGCGGTTTTTATGTTTTCCGGAATCATGAAATCGGGTGGCGGACCGATGTCCAGTCCGGATAAGCGGTTGAAGATCATCCCGACAGCATCCAGACGGCCCACTCCCCAGCCGTTTTTGGGCAGGGCTCGCGCCATAAGCGTGTGAAACCGCAAGTACCACCTATCTACCTGCCGGCGAAGATTCTCAACATCGGTCGGATCGGGAGTTTCGGATTGCAGAACAGCTGCAGCAAACGGAGCAAACGAGTCGTCGCTAGAAAGCACATCACCGACTGCCTTGTCCAAATCGCCAAGCAGCGCGTAGAAGTCCACGAGCCCGGGACCACCATCGACGCGATACACCTTGCCTTCAACTTCGATCTGGCGCGTATGACATGCCGAGCAGGTCATTCCGACAACCTGGAAACCTTCAGGACCGGAGGCATGAAAGCCGATGGGAAGGTTGGCTTTGTTTCCAGGATTGGCTAGATAGCCGTACCGCGACAGACCATCCGCGAGGAACGGTTGCCCGTTCCTTTGCTTTAGCGCCTGCATCCAGGATAGCGTGATCAAACGCGAGCCCTGATCGCGCACATAGAAGTCCGCTCTCGCCGTCGCGGTCCAATCTACACCTTGATCAACATATATTGGATTGGCGTCAGCGCCCTGGGCGCTCGATCTTGTCGTGGCTGCAACGGTTAAGCCAATCAGAAAGAGAACACGAAGCATGGTATGGCCCGCCGTCTTTTAGACTCGCCTGAAGAGCTGTTCGCGGTACTAAAGTCCTCTCGCCGTTGCGGCAAGTTTGATCTTAGCCCTCTAACCTAGTTATTATTAAAGGTCTCAGACCAACTAAGTTCAACCTACCAAGTTTTGGAGTGATGCCGGTTGCCTGTGTATCGGCCGCCATTTGAAATCGCAGAACCTCATAGCTGGCTCCGGAGATCTGGACAGGGCGATAAGCGGAGTTTCTGCCTGACAGCGGGTAAGATTGTCCCGCGCTTAAGGAGAGATGATGAGCAAACGAGCCCGCCGGCACTACGCACCAGCATCTAAGGCCATAGCTGGCCGAGCAGTTGGACGTGCACCCGAACCAGATCACGCAGTGGAAATCCCAGCTTCAGGAAGCGGCGGCCGAGGTATTTGGTCCTAGCGGAGGCAGCAGAACGATCGATCCTGCCGTGGACTTGAAACGCTGCACGCCAAGATCGGGGAGCTGACGTTGGAGAACGAGCCGATGGCGAAGTGACGACGTGCGCGACGTTGCTGCCGTCATTGAGAAAATTGCAATCCCATAATCTTTGCGAGGTCACCTTTGCTAGCAACCGCGCGCGCTCGTAATTCCGGCTTTTGGTGAATCGACATCCGCAGCGCATTCGGAAACATCGCAGCGACATCATCGAAGCCTGGCGGCGCCAGCAACCGGTCGGCTCTCTGCTGAGATATTTCGTTATCGTGCAACACTTCGAGGCTGCAGACGCGAGCGATCGTCACGGCGCGGCGCCAGATTCGCTGATGGTTCATGGATTTTGCTTTTAGCTCTGATGCCGGTAGCGGACTGGCTGCCGGGACTCAGAAACCGCAAACGTGAACGGCCAATGTGCTTTTGGGGTGCCCCTTGGACATGGGCGCACCGCCGTGCCAACGCGGCTATTAGCACGCTGGCCCATTGATGGCTCCGATTGCCATCAGTAAAAGGATCCATCTGACTGCTTATGGCGAGGATATCAGACTGCAAGCTTGCTCGAATGACAGCCGTCGCGAGCAAAGTTGTCCCGGCGCTACGTCTTGGGTTCTTGGGGCGCGCGACCTATCACTTGCCAACGGCGAGAAACTCGAGCGCAGCAGGGAGAGCCTCAGGCAGCTCGCTAGCCGGGTTGGAGCTCGCGTTGATGCAATCGAGGAGGCACTACTCGGCGTTGTCGGCCAAGGAGCTATCGCCGCGGCAACGCGGCCGAAGGAAGCCGGAGAACGACGTGATCAGGTGCTGCGCGATGCTCTCAGTCGCGGCCTCGACGAGGCGCGCTATGCCGCCAGCCGCGCTTTCCGGCAATACGATGCCGCGGACCCAGCGAACCGGCTGCTGGCGAGCGAGCTTGCCGGAAACAGGGCACTTGTCCACGTGCCGGAGGTCGAGGGCAAGCTTGCCGCGCATAATGCGAGGACACCTGCTCC
The DNA here is from genome assembly GCF_056174665.1 of Bradyrhizobium sp. WYCCWR15520. Taxonomy (NCBI): domain Bacteria; kingdom Pseudomonadati; phylum Pseudomonadota; class Alphaproteobacteria; order Hyphomicrobiales; family Nitrobacteraceae; genus Bradyrhizobium; species Bradyrhizobium sp. WYCCWR15520. The sequence goes on along the minus strand of NZ_JBWBWM010000057.1, from coordinate 20,801 downwards.
CGGCGTTGCTCCGGCCTCGCTCGGCGTCTTGGCTTCCAACCTGCGAACCGTCTGGTCAGCGCCGACGACCGATGCCCGTGTCAAGAAGCGCAGCGGGCGCACCTTGATCCACGAGTCGCCGCTGAGATCGACGACGCGGCCTCGGAGATCGTTCTCATCGTTCACTGGGTGGGTGGCGCCCACAGCGAGTTGCGCTTGCCGAACCGCCGGCGCGGACAGCGTAACAGCACCTCTGCCGATATGATGCAAGCCGTGCGTCAGCTGGTGCTGATCGCCAGCGACGATCTGATTGCCGGCCTGCTCAACCGCAACGGCCTCAAGACGGGCAACGGCAATCGCTGAACCCCCGCGCGCGTCACATCAATCCGTTCGCACTACCGCATCCCGGTGTTCAAGCCCGCCGAGGACGGGATCGAGCCCTGGCTCAACCTCAGCAACGCCGCACAGATCCTAAAGCGCGCCGAAGACGCTCCGGCTGGCCGCTGAGGCCGGCGAGATGGAATCTATCGATCCGCTGTCGGACGGCCTTTGGATCTTCGCCCGCGCCGAGCTACTGTGGATCTGCGCATCGATCTGGGCGAGCAGTCGCTCCGAGACGTTCATTGGGACCAATCGTTCCTTGAAAATCCAAAGCGAATTGGAACCTCCTGGTGATAGATCCATTTAACGAGAATGGTCGAAGGACTTAGGTTGTACGTCGCGTTCGCGGTCGATGCCGCAGGAGTCGCGGGGGCCACTTATGAATTCACCAGCCATAGCGACAGAGGGGCCAAGAAGCGGCTGAGGGGTATCAGATGCCCACGATATCATCGAGCTTAGGATCGACCATAGGTTGGTCGCTCGTCTGAAACGTGGCTAGGTGAACCGTCAAGCCCTGCTACTGCGGGGCGTCACCTCATCTGGCCTGGGGAGCCAGCCGCCGTAGGGAATGCTCTCGAGGTCTTTCGTTGAACAGCTGTTGGAACAGCCAGGAAGGTAATCACGAGGTGCGCCCGGAAACGGAGCTTTAGCTAGCTGCCGTGGTCAGCTGCGGGCTGGCATTTCTGATCGCCGCGTTGACGATCGTGTCACTGAACCAGCCACCGACCAGACGTCAAGACGTTTAACCGAAGATCCTTGGTGACGTCGACCTCACGGAGGGATCGTGTTCGGGCATCCTGGGGACGGCGGCTCGGACCCGGTCTTGGCATCTCGGACAAACGGGCCATCCTCGCTTGGTGGGTGCCAGGAGATTGGTCGATCGCGTCCTGCTAGGCGTTGCGGGCGCCCGACAGTCTGACGGCGCCGATAACCTCGACGAGATCCTGGATCCCCTGGGTGCTCTCGACGACCCATGGCGGCCAAAAGGCGGCGATCTACATTCTTCCCGGACGACGTGAGGGGGCGCGCGATATGAGCCGGAAGGGACCCCTGATCACATTCTCCAGCGCTATGATGGGCTTCGCTTGTTCGTGCTCTGAATTTTCGGCGGGGCGGTCTCGGGCATCATGAGCATGGCACAGAGCCCGGCTGCGCTAGCGACAAGCATGTACCAGGCGGGCGCCAGCGCGTTCCCGGTCAGGTGGATGAGCAAGGTGACGAGTGGTTGAGCGGTGCCTCCGAAGATCGCTATTGCAAAAGCGTAGATCATCGCGAAGGCGCCACCACGAATGTTCTTGGGCAAACCTTCTGCCATACTCACATAGAAAGCGCTATACGGAATCGTTCCGATCAGGGTGAGCGCGCCGAGGCCTCCGAGAAGTGCGAGGGCACTGCGGCTCTCGGAGATCCAGAAGAACACCGGATAAGTGATCAGCAAGGCAGTGATCTGCGGCCATATCATGATGTGCCGGCGGCCCGCGCGGTCTGCGAGCCAGCCGCCCAGCAGTGCGGCAGCAATTCCTACCGAATTGCTGATGAGCGTGGCGCCAAAGGCGAGAGGCGCGGAAACTTGCAGGGTGTTCAGCGCATAGGTGGTCATATATCCCGTAACGTAGGTGATGATCGTGCAACTGGCCAAAATGACGAATCCCAAGCTCATGATGCGGCGAGCGGCAAGCGATCTCCTTACAGGCTGAATGCCGGGAACCGGTGCTTCGGGGCGGTGCAACGTTTCGGGCAGGGCGCTCCGCAACCAGAGTCCGAACGGCAGCGTAGCGGCGCCGAGCAAAAGCGCGATCCGCCATCCGTACGCATTGAGTGCCTCGCTTGTCATGGTGAGGGAGAGTATTTCGCCCACCAACGCGCCGGCCGTCGCAGCGATCTGTTGGCTGGCAGGCTGAAACGAGACAGCAAGACCGCGCCGTTCGGCCGGGGCCGCTTCCATCAAATAGGCGGTCGTCGGACCAACCTCACCGCCAAGCGCGAAGCCCTGCACCAAACGTGCAAAAATGACCAGCAACGGAGCGGCAATTCCTATTGTCTCGTACGAGGGCGTAACCGCCAACACAAGGATCGCGGCGCTCATCATTGCAAAGCTGGCGGTCATCGCGGGCCGACGCCCGAGACGATCCGAGTACGAGCCGAGCAGGATAGCCCCGATCGGTCTAGTCACAAAACCCGCGCCGAACGTTGCGAGTGAGAGCATAAGGCTGGCGAACGGGTCACTTGCCGGGAAGAACGCCTGACCGATCGGGATAGCGAAAAAGCTATAGGTCCCGAAGTCGTAGAATTCGAGAATATTTCCGATGGTTGCTCCCCACACGGCGCGGCCGGTCAAGCGTTCGTCTGCCGGAATAGGGACCGGCTCCAGCTTCTTGCGAGTAAATTGCCTGGCCATCCTCGATCCGTCTGAAGCGTGCAATCGCTGGCCTGAACATTTCGACCAGTCAGCCCGCGCGCGTTGCATTCCATTTTCTCTACACGTCGTCTAGCTTGAGGTGGCCGGCCAACGCCCCGGTGCTCCACATCTGCCTGACGCAGGCCAGGACGAGCTCAGGGCGATGAGTGCAACAAAAATGCCTGTCTGCTGCAGCCCCATTCAAACCTTGAACTGATCGCGGCAATCGCCAGCAAAGATGAATAACGGAACGCGCTGCAATTTGTCGGGTGGGTTCCGCCGTTGTGCTCCCGTGCAATGGCGCGTTTGCGACAACATTGGCGAGCGCCGAACAGGTAGTGCCTGTTTTTCATACCGAAGGGCCGCCGCGCGCGTTCTGCTGGTTGCGCCCGGCGGAGCATCAGGCGATTTGGCTGGCTTTTGCTCCGTTGCTTGTTAGTTGCGCGCAGCCGCCGCCTTGTCGGGATTGATCCGCTGCAGAATGCAGGATCTTCGTGCGATCAAAAGACAATAGGAGTTCGCATTGTTGACGGCGCCATGAAATCGATCGACATCGCCGCGGCGCCGTAGGCATCAGGCGGCCAATTCGGTCTGGCGAGCAGCGGCTCGGGACGCTCATCCGAAAGAGGCCGCCGCCGATGCCGATGACGAGCGATACCGTGCCGACTTGCCGGATGAAATCAAGCCTCCCGGCAGCCGGATCGAGCATGCCAAGCAGCGGGAAGACGTACAGTGCGAACGGCGCCAGGCCCCAGATTATCAAGAGCACAAATCTTGCGCGTCTGGTTGTAGCCGACCTTGACCGCCTCCTTGTACTCGTTGCTGACTTTGTTCACGTCATCGTAGCCGTTCGGCTCGAAGAAGAAGTGTCCGGTCTGCCGCGTCAGCATCGCAAACCAGCCGATGAGGCCGGCCATCGCCGGGTCCTTGAACAAGAGCGCATATCAACCGAGGAAGATGAAAGCGCTGATCAAATGCAGCGTCTGGTTAGTTCTGCTCTGGTGATCGTAACCGTAGTCATCCCACCGCAGGCTTGCAGCATGTCTGACAAATGGCTCATGATCAACCTCGGTCACTGACGGCGTTGACGCCATAGGCCGAGTCCGTAACAGATGCGTGAATGAATTTGGTCGATATGACCGGGGAGCCCAGATCGACCACGATCTCCCTTTATCCAAATTAGCTGCTCATGGCCACGGGACATAGCGCTGGGGCATCCTCAACGCTCCCGCCACCGGCAAAGCCTTGATCTAATTGATTACAAACGCCGTTCGCGACGACGCTTGACACTGCCTCCTTCGATCCGAGCCGACTGCGGCCATTGAATCGGCTCGGCCGCGAGGCCCATGCTTATGACAGGTTCACAAAGGGCCGCACGAAGGGCGCAGTTGGAGAAAACAATCAGCAAGACCTCATTGCGGGTACCGACGAAGCCGGCCATGCAGCCGATATGTTAGCAGATTGCAGCTTCTTATGTGGAGCACCTTGCGCTCCGCATGAGCAATAAGCGACTCACTATCTCAAAAGCTGGATCACTACGGCGCACCGTGAGCCTGAACGTCGCCCACTACAACCTTTGCCCCGTCCGTAAAACCCCGCGGACAACGCCATCGATCGCGCTCGGCGTCACGGATCGGGTATCGGCGATCGATGATTTGTTTGGTCGAGCTTGATCCCGCTCGCAGAGCCGGCGGGGCCGATGTGGCAGGCCGGTTGGCCGATGCCTATTCCATAGGATTTTGGTGCTGCAAGCCGTTGTAATCCCCAATTTGCGGCGATACCATCTGATCTGATCAAACAGCCGCGGCTGCTCATCTGGACGCGCCGCCGCCGCTGCAACGGCTTGCAGACGAGCTCTGGGCCTTTCACAGCAATGTCTTCGATTATGCCCGAATGACCTGTCCGCGAGCTCGATAACAAGCATTTTGACGAGGTCTTCACCAGAACCGTCTTCGAGACTGAGCATCCCGGAGCGCTCGTTTGAGCTCGGCGAACTGGTGGACGATGACGAACAGCGCGATCATTCCGGCGCCCAGTTCAGTGATTGCCTGACTGGCCAACAGTCCGTTGAAGCCCCATATGGCCGGGAATAACAGTACGGCCGGGATGAAGAGAATGCCGTGCCTTGCCAAGGACACAAGCGCACTGAGGCGTGCTCTCCCGAACGACTGAAGCATTGTCGTCACGAAACTATGAATACCGAAAAGTCCAAAGAAGAGATGGAAGACGATGCAGGCCGAGACGGCAATTTCGGTGACCTTTTCGCTATCGCTGAACAGGCTGACCAAGGGCCTGGCAAGACTAACAACGGCCGCAGAATACGCAACGGAAAGAGCCACAGTCATGGAGAGTATGAACTTCGCAGCCTTCAGTACACGAGCAAAGTCGCGCGCGCCCCAACCGAAACCCAGGACAGCTTGAGACCCTATACAGAAGCCGGTGATAGGCAGTGCGCCGATCGTCAAGATTCGCACGGCTATTCCCAACGCCGCGATGGAATCGTCGCCGAATGGCGCAGCAGCCCCGTACAAAAGCATAACAGCAATAGCAGATAGAACACTGGTCATGGTCGCCGGCGCCCCTATTAAAGCCAGCTGTCTGATGCGATCTGCTCGCAACGAGATGTGAGATATCCTAATGAGGACTACTCCGCGAAGCTTCATAAAATACGCTATATATAGGCTAATACCAGCGATCTGAGATACCAGCGTTGCGAGGGCTGCGCCTCGCACACCGAGGTCCAGTAAGAATATAAAGACAGGATCAAGCGCAGCATTGAGTATGAAGGCGGTAATCATCGTCCACATGCTGAATCGTGTATTGCCTTCGGCTCTGACGATGAAGCCGTTCACGATGTTTAGAAGCATCAGGGTGTACCCGAACAAAAGCGTCGCCGCGTAGTCGAGCGCAGCGGGCATGATGGTTGGAGTGGCCCCGAGCGTCACGAAGATCCCTCGCAGATTTAGAAGTAGAGCGACGGTAGAGAAGAGGCCAATCGGCACGGCTAGCGCGAGTGCGGTACTTGCGCCTCGACTCGCCTCCAGGTACTCACCGGCGCCAAGATGACGAGATATGAAGGACGCTGCTCCGACACCAATCCCCTGTCCGACTGCCACGAGCAGGACCACGATGGGCAAGGTCATGCTGACAGCTGCGATCGCCTGCGCGCCAAGTGCGCCAACAAAGATTGCGTTGACGACCTCCTGTAAGGCGTTGATCGATAAGCCAACAACAGACGGAATGGCGAGCCGCAGGATAAGGCTCACGAGATTGGAGTCCGAGAGATCGATGTGCTGCCTTTTATTTGGCAAGATATCGCTATCGCTCTCCACGGCGAATTCCGCATCCGGCTCATTCATGGATAATAGTGTGCCGAGCTCTTCGGAATTCGCTGATCGTCTGCAACAGCTCCTGTTGCAACACCGTACAAAGATTGCGGGTCACCTCATAACGGACCTCGGCTGGATTATACCTCGTTTCGATCTGGAGATGCCCGGCTTGATATCCGACATCGAACCAGAAGAGGTGAATCGCGGCCGCTTCATCCATGTCGTTGCCGATCCAGATTGGAGAAGGTTCGTTGGCTAAGAGACGGCGTGGAAAATGGCGCTGCAAACCCGCTCGATAATTCAATCCAATTCTGGGTAGGGGCAGGCGATCGATCCGGCTCCGCACGGCTGGATCTCGGTTTAGGAACTTCATGGCCCGAAAGCCTATTCCCCTGCGCGGCAGGACATTACGCTGTCGGTATATTGAACGAGCACGATCGAGACGGGGCTCCCTTCCGGTGAGACTCAAGGGAAGCGGAACGAGCTCGCTGATAAAGCCGATGATCTGAGATGGATCGAAATCGTTAAAAAGCGGACCTCGGGTTGAGATAAGGCTATCAATCCAGAGCGAATAGTTCCCGAAAACGCGTCCAAAGGCGCCAGATATGGCAGCAAGAAACACATCAACGTCCTGACAATCCGCCGATCCGGCCGTGATGTTGAGGAGATCAGATGTCGCTTTTTTATCAATCTCAAAATGGTACTTTGCCTGATCTTCCCAAGGGGATCGGAACTTGGCGTCCTCGATGCGACCTTCAAGGCGTGCAGAGTGAAGCTCTCTCGCGGTCAGATTCGAAAAGCTCGCGCCGCCCGAGGAAGTGTCGCTGACGTGAAAAATGAACTGATGGTAGTCAATCCTCTCCCAGAATTTGAGTTCGGCTGGCGCTTCGCTGGCTGCGTAGCGTTCAAGGCGCTTCAACCATGGAGAGAGCATTTGTATGTTCTCAGGACCACTCACGGTGTGACCTGAGGCAAGGGCGTTGTACGCCGCATCCAACGCTTCCAGAAACAGTCGATAGCCTATCCCGTCCGCTACAAAATGATGCATCAGGACCAGCAGATAGTAATCGCCACTTTCCGATGTGCGGAACACCGTGACGTTAACAAGAGGCGTATGGCCGTCAAACCGAAACATATGTTGACGTCTTGCTGAGACGCTCTCGATTGCCTTACGCTGCTGTAGGCCGGCCATTCCGACAAGATCGATCTCCTCCACGAGGCGTTCGGCCACGGAAGGTCCGATTGTCAGACGTAAACCATCGTCGGTTCGGGCAACACGGAGTCTGAGGCCTTCGTGCCTATCCATGACACAGGCAAGGGCTCGCTCCAGGATTCGGATATTCAGAATGCCGCTGGGCAAGAAGAACAGATCGCCGATGTTGAAATGCTCATCGAAGCCGACAAGACGGTTCCAAGATGCGATTGCCGGGATAACTGGCAATGAGGCATCCGCGGAAGGGAAGGTATGGAGTGTAACCGCCGCTCCGTCTGCCGCCAATTCCCTGATGGTCGGTGTTCGATAGATTTGGTCGACACTAAGATTCAGTCCGGCTTTGCGCGCCAGCGTGACGCAGCGCACGCTTAGAAGAGAGTCTCCGCCGATATCAAAGAAGCTCTGATCGATTCCGACCCACTTGGCGCGTAATAGATCTTGCCAGATTCCAGCAAGAATGCGCTCCTTCCTCGTGCGTGGCTCAGCAGATGGAACAGGCCCGACCTCGCGGTAAGGAAATGACGACAGGCGAGCACGATCTATCTTTCCGCTCGCCGTAAGGGGGATAGTATCAACCAAACGGAAGGCGGCGGGAATCATGTAGGACGGCAGTATGTGGCGCAGGTGAGTGACAATATCTCCAGAGCTTAGACCATCGCGAGCCGGAACCAAGGTAGCAGCCAAGCGACGATGGTCATCCGCGCCTTCTGCGACGACCGCCGCTTTTGCGATTGCCGGATGAGACTCAAGGGCCGTTTCGATCTCCTCCAGCTCGATGCGAAAGCCCCGTACTTTGACCTGGTTGTCCGATCGGCCGCAAATCTCGAGAAGGCCGCTGGTTGAGATGCGTGCGATATCGCCACTACGATAAAGAACGTTGTATTGTCCGTCATCATACGGATTCGGCACGAAGCAGCGGTTGGTCCGATCTTGATCCCGCCAGTACCCAGCGCTCACGCAGCGTCCCGCGATGCAGAGTTCACCGGTGACACCGACAGGGACTCTCTTCAATTGTGCATCGAGCACGTAGAGTTTGACGTTATCGATTGGGCGCCCAATGGGCACGAGCGGCGAGCCGTCGTAAGCATGCGATGTTTCATAGACCGCTGCATTGGATGCACATTCCGTAGCACCATAGAAGTTCCACAACGGCACGTCCGGGAAATACGCACGCCAGCGAACCGGGAGCGAGGGAGGCATCGGTTCGGCGCTGCTTGTGACCAACCGCAAGGCGGTCGGTCGCGCGTGCCGTTCTTGGGAAGCAATGAGGCCGGATAGGAGTGGCGGCGAGGCAAATAAGTGTGTCACGCGACGTCTCGCCAACGTGCACAACAACAAATCTGGGTCCAGCAACTGCTCTTGGGTCAAGATCAGCGCGGGCACACCTCTCAGAAGCCCCCCAAAGTACTCCCATGCCGACGCAACAAGTGATGCGGACTTCTGGACAACCATCACGTCGGTACGGTCGAAGGGAAAGCGTCGCCACATCCAGTTCAGTCGGTTGAGAATTGCCGATTCCGGTATAAGAACCCCCTTCGCCTTCCCGGTTGAGGACGATGTGTATATAAGGCTCGCAATTCCCCGGTCTGATGATTTGTCGCTGCACTTAAGATCGTACGCGGGCGCGCCGCACCCTTCAAGGGTCAATAGACAAATCGACGGCACGTCAAAACCAAGATCCGAGGTATTTGCGTGAACCAAAAGCTTTGCCTGACTATCTCGCAAGATATGTTCGATCCGATCACGCGGATAATCCGGCGATATAGCGACAACAATGGATTGTAAGGCTCGTGCCGCAAGAATAACAGCGGCCACGTCAGGCGACCGGTCGACCAGCATGGCGACAATATCGCCAGCCCCCACCTCAGAAGCACGCAGTACTGACCTGATAGCTGTTACGCGCTCACGCAGCTGGTCGAATGTGATCTCACCGAAATCACCAAAATATGCCACCTGGCTGGGATTTGAGACGCTGATTTGCTCAAACGCTTCGATAAGCGGACATTCAGTCTCATATGGCTGCGCCGAGCTATTCATCGAATCGAGCATAGTGACGTCTGACGCGCTGAGGCAGTTCAGATCTTTAATGGGCGCAAGCGGCTTCTCAACGCAGGCTGCAATTAGACAGCGCAGATTGTCGGCCATGCGGATAATCAGATCGCTGGAAAATATGTCTTCCGCATATGCGAGCTGGAGGGCAATTTCATCGCCCTGATCTTGTGCATACAAGGTCAGATCGAATTTTACATAGCCGGTCTCATATTCGCGGAATGTGAGATCCAACTCATGTTGGCCAAGTGGCTCCGCGGCCTCGGAGTACATGTTGAACATGACCTGGAAGATCGGTGATTGTCCCGCTTCGCGATATAGCCGGGTATCCCTTACCATCCAGCCGAACGGATAGGCCGAATTTGCGATGGCATCGCTGACGAGGCCCTGGATGCGCAAGGCATGAACCGCAAAGGACTCGCCGACATCGATCGCGGTGCGGATTGGCAGCATATTCAGGAAAAAGCCAACAATTTCGGCGCTGCCAGGTTGATCCCGTACGACGTGCGGTATGCCAACGATAATATCGTCCTGACCGCTATACGTCCGCAGCAGCAGTTTGAAGCAGGCGAGGAGTGTTGTCGACGTGGTGCACTTATGTCGGCGCGCAAACTCACGTACCTGATTGGAGAGCTCGCTGCCAAGCAGAACCGCATGCGAAGCGCCGCGGTAAGAATTTGTTCGCGGCCGCGCTCGTCCCGTTCCAAGCGAAAGCACCGGGGGATCATCGGCAATCTGACGACACCAATAGCTACGTTGGTTAGCCAGCGCCTCTGCAGTAACGTGTTGTGTTTCCCAGACCGCGTAGGTCGAGAGCGAGGTGCGCTTCTCTGGCAAGAACGCGGCGGCATCTACGTACCTTTGTCGAAGGTCCCTGAGTAGAACAGAGATCGACCAGGCATCGATGATAATTTCATGAGCGGTGATCAGTATGAGATGGTTGTCAGGGCCAAAACGGATCATGCGCGCGCGAAACAGATGGCCTTGGCTGAGGTCAAAGCTGCCGTTCAGCTCTGTTCGCCGTAACTCTGCGATCAGCTCCTCAGCTTCCTGCGCCGTGAGATGAGATGCATCAGCCAATTCAAGACTTGCGCATTGCGGAGCATCAAAAAGCTGAACCGGACCGTCCTCGTCCATAAAGCGCGCCGAAAGTGCCTGATGGGAGTGAACGACATCGGTCCAGGCGCGATTGAACGCCGCCAAATCGATGATGCCCTTTATTCGCAGGCCGCCTTGAATGATGTAGTTCCTGGCAGACGGATCGAGCTGCGAGAGAAACCATAGGTGCTCCTGAACTCGCGTCAGAGGCGACCGCATGAGCTTTCCGTGCGTCGGGGCTGTGCACGGTTTGGAGTTGGCTCGGGCCGAGATCGAAGCCGCAAGAGACCGGATCGTTCCATTCAGGACCAGCCTGAAATCCGCTTTCACTCCGAGCTTGGTCTGCAACTGTCCCAGTATGAGCATTGCCCGGAGGGAGTCTCCGCCCAGACTCATGAACTGGTCATTCACGCCAATGTTCTCAATACGCAGAACGCCGCACCAAATTTGACGCAGCTGGGCTTCGAGCTCTGTTTTCGGCTCCTCGAATGGCGTCGCCAATAGAGGGCGAATACTGTTCGGGTCCGGCAATGCTCCAAAATCTACCTTTCCGTTTCTGGTCAGTGGAATACTGGCGAGGTGGATGATCCTTTCTGGGAGCATGTAGGTGGGAAGCGCTTCGGCAAGAAAGTTCTGAAGCTCGCCTTCCGTTGCTTCAGCCGGAGCTGACACATACGCGATGAGTCTTCTTGATCCAGTTTCCCCCTCGGCCCTGGTTATATCTCTCGCCATAAGCTTTACGCCTGCGCAGACGGACGCAACCGCGACAGCGCCACGTACCAAATGATGAGCGGCGAGGCGGGCCTCGATTTCTCCCAGCTCAATTCTGTGCCCGCGGATTTTGACCTGACGGTCCCGTCGACCAAGACATTCCAAAAGACCATCGGAACGAACAAGCCCGAGATCACCTGTCCTGTATAGCCGCTGGAACAATGAGTTGTTTGAGAACGGGTTTGGCCCAAAGGCATCCTTGGTGCGAACATCATCATTGACGTAACCAGCGGCCACACCAACGCCGCTAACACAGATTTCGCCGACCTCTCCCGTGTTGCACAGCCTCGGTCCGTCGGCGACATAAACCATAAGGTTAGAAATCTGTTTGCCGATCGGCACATAGGAGTCAGCCAGTGCAGGCGCTGCGGAAACCAGATGATGCGTAACGCCATCCGCGCACTCGGTCGGCCCGTAGTGGTTGAGAATGGGGACCCGGGGATATAAGGCCAGCCACGCACGCGCCAGTCCGGGTGTTAGATGTTCTCCGACCGTTGAAATAATCCGCAAACTGTCCAGAGCTCGCTCAGCCGCCGCAAGCGACTGCAGATATTCAACAAATATTGCAAGCATCGACGGAACGAATTGAACAACCGTGACGCCGTATCGTTGAATTGCTTTGAGAAGGGATACTGGCGATTTCAGTGTCGCATCATCAATGATCGCGATCGAGGCTCCGACGCAAAGCCCTGCCAGAAGCTGCCACAGCGAGATGTCAAAGCAGTGCGATGCCGTCTGCGCGATGCAATCCGTCCGAGTGAGGGTTAGGGCATCAATCTTTGCCACCAAATGATTGTTTAGGGCTGCGCGTTCGATCATTGCGCCCTTAGGCTGGCCCGTCGAACCCGACGTAAACAGGATGTAGGCGAGACCATCCTCGCACGATGGTGGCCCAACAGGCGAAGTCCGGCCCTCGCGCAGCGCCGCCTCTATCGCTATGAATTGCGTCGTGCCTTTGCTGCTCGCCTGCAATTTGCTGAGCCAATCCAGCTGATCTGGGCCCATAATCAGCGCGCAGCGACTCTGCTCGATCATGAATGATGTTCGCGAAGCCGGTAACGATGGATCGAGCGGCAGGTACGTTGATCCAGCTTTCAATATTGCGACTACCGCCGTCGCCCAGTCGAGGTCCCGCTCACCCCAATAGCCAACGACTAAGCCGTGAGCGCCCCGCTCTCGTAACGTCCTTGCGAGGGCATCCGATCTTAGTCGCAGCGCTTTGTAGGTAAGTTTGTCTGCGCCGTACCTCAGCGCAACCCTTTCCGGATCCGATCTAGCGAGGCGATCGATTGCGGTGATCGCGTCGATCGGCAGTTCCACAAGCTGATTTCTGCTTGATCGATTTTCCGTAGGCATACGCGTCCCGCCATTCGTCGCCTTCAGCGACCCTTAAATCAGAACACCAATCGAGCGTGTGTAATGCGTAGCCACCCTGGTTCTGCCAGTCATAGTGTGCCGGTTTGCCTGCTTCTTAGCTTCGCGTCCTTCGTTCACACTTTTCCTCTATGATCGGGCAGGGGAACACGGCTGGACGCTAGGGTCTCAAGTTGGCGTTGGCATCTACCAGATCTTGTAGTGGGCACGAGATAGTCTGCATGGCATCCTCAACCAAGCGCGCACAGAGACGCGTCGCGCACAGAGACGCGTTCCGGCTTGTGAATTCTTTCATTTGTAGGCGCCTGCACAATCATTTGGTGCGCTCCTCATGAAAGCGGGGACTTGGCGCTCGCCGGGCTACAGGTCGCCCGCGGTGACCAAGCGGTAACATCGATTGTGCAAGAGCCAACACAGGGACGTGTTACCGTTTTCCACGAGGCCGGCGTTGTTCGCATAGACGCTGAAGGGCAGTCGTTGCGCGCTCAAGCGTTTTGGCGCTCTTGGCCATAATCAGATAGCTATGGGCGGCGTGCCGAGGCGCGGGCGTGCAGAACCATCACCGCCAGGTCCTTGGTCTGTTGATGTTCGCAGTCGTTCACCTTGGCGCAAACGAAACGCGCTCAGAAAGGTTTGCTGTGAACGGCAGGCGACGTCCAGTCCACCAGAAAGGGTGTACCGATACGGCTTTGCGAACCGGAATTGTATTGCGGATGGCGCCTTCGCTTAGTCTCCACGAGACGCATGCTCGGCAACTCCTTTTCCTAGCGCAGATGCACCAGAATAGTGTTGCGGCAAAGCCACTCACCAGTACGGCGAAGCCGGAGCCGGACTGTTATTATCACGCGGGTATTCGTGGTAAGCTGGAAGACGCGGATGATGAGCCTTTCCTGCGCGTGGCGTTGCGTGATTGATCGCTCGTGATGAGTCTTCCCAACCAGCCGGACTTCGATAAGGCGCGGCCTAGCCGGTGCGCTCCCTGTGCGGGTAGACGGGTCCCGCGTCCAGGCCGGCTCCGCTTGTCGGTGATATCCATCGGCTTTCACGGTTTCGCGTGAGCCTCGATAGGTGAGATCGAAAGCCTGTCCAGGCGAACAAGAATGTCCTTCTACTCCTGCGGCGAAAAGGGCGGTTTCCTGCTGCGCAGCATAGTGTCGGATGCTACAGCGCGATTGTCCGCTTCAAGACCATTGTCCATAACCTGACGCATGCACCCGGTACGAAGTAACTGGAGCCCCTCGATTTCCAAGCGGCACGGTGCTTGCTTCAGTCGCGGTGCCATCACCGATGACAGCTTGAAGGCGCTCGGTTGTGGATCTCGAAAGCGCCGCGGAGTGTTTGATGCGATCTGGAGTTCGTTTTTGGGGAGCGACAACGATTGCGCTGGTCGCAAGCGGTGCGGCCAATTCGGCGGATCTTGAGCCAGCAGTACAACTGCCAGCGGCCCTATGGAGCTCGTCCGGAGGAGATATTGGCGGGCACGTCGACGTTGGTAACGGCCAAAAATCCTTCAGTAATCCCTACGGTCCGTCAGTCTATGGCGGCTTCCTCGATGCTCCTGAGTTCCTGGAAGGCGGCCAGATCGGCTGCAACTGGCAGAAGAATAGCTGGGCGTTTGGCGTCAAACTCGATCCCAGCGGTGCTGCCTCCAACAGCACAAATACCTGCCTCGTGGTCTCCGGCATTGTGCGGAGCGCAAACTGCAAGGCAAGTCCAAACGTCTTGTCCCCGCGGCCGGTCGCCTCGGTTACGCTTTTGGCGCGCATGGCCACACGCTGGCCTACCTCAAGCAAGGCGTGGCTTGGCAAAACAATCAAGGCGACGTCATCAATAACAATGAGTGTGGCCAATGTCGGCGACGGCGCGCTCGACTTCCACAAGGCGCTCGACGAGGTCTTTCCCGGCACACGCCACCAGCGATGCTGGATGCACAAGACTGTGAACGTCCTGGACAAGGTCCACTCTCTGCGCAGGCCACTATGAAGAAGGATTTGCGCGAGGTCTGTTGGGCGCGAACCGAGCGTCCGCCGAAGCGGCGATCGACGTCTTCCCCGAGAAGTATTGGGCCAAGTACGGCCGGGCGATCGAATGCCTGGTCAAGGATCGCGACGCACTACTGGCCTTCTACGATTTTCTTGCCGAACATTGGGATCACTTGCGCTCCACCACCAATCTCATCGAGAGCTTGTTCGCCACGGGGCGATACAGGATGGTGCGGACGAAGGGCTCCTTCTCGCCAACCACCGCCAGGCCGATGGTGTTCAAGCTGGTGATCGCCGCAGCAAGGACTTGGCGGCGGCTCAACGGCATAAATCAGTCGCCGAAGGTCGTCGCAGTTGTCAGATTCAGCGACGGCATTTGAGGGCATCCAAGCGCCGGCAAACCAAGCGCCTGATTACCTCGTCACCTAAATCCCGAATAGCTCAGCTTACTGGGCCGATAATTCAATGGAGTTCTTAATGACTAATGATAACGAGAAGGAAGCCCCACCGGCTCTGTCCACCGGTGCGACGCATATGCTCATCGAGCTATGGGGAGCGAAGAACCTCGACGATCCGGCCATTGCAGAAGACGCAATCCGAAAAGCCACCCGTGCCGCGAGGGCGACATTACTCCACCTTCACGTTCACAAGTTTTGTCCGGGTCACGGCGTCTCCGCAATCGCCTTGTTGGCTGAATCGCACATTACCTTACATACTTGGCCTGAGAGGTGCTACGCGGCCGCTGATGTCTTCGCATGTGGCAACAGCGATCCTGCGAGCGCCGTGCCAGTTCTAGTTGAGGCGTTTCAGCCCGAACAGTCTGACGTTCGCAGCTTCCGGAGAGGTGTGTCAATCAAGCCGACGCGTTGAAGCAGATGGTCGATCTTCTTGGAATAGCCGGCCTTGTTTCCGACCGCCCGGGTGAGGGTATCGAACTCACTGCCGCAATCGAAAAACATCTTGGGCTAACATCTCGTATCACAGCTTAACCGCGAGGCTCCGAGCACTCACCGCTATGAGACTCCGCTTTCGTTCTAGCTAGTGGGTCCGCATCCGACGGGTCGACAGCGCGGAGTAGAAGATCACGATCCAGGTCAACAATTATCGAAACACGTTCATCAGCCACGACAAATTTCGACGATCCTTCGCCATGGATCGATCGGATTTCTGATCCAAGGCTGATCAGTCGCGTCTCAAACCCTTTGACCGATTTGATCCAGCCGCTCTTCACGCGACCGAATTGATCAAGCACGATCCGGGCTGAACATGCTTCGATCGAATTTCTCTGCAATGAGTGTGTGTCTGAATCAGATATTGTCCGACGCATAGAAGTAGCTCAACAAGGTCTTTCTTCAACAAACGAGTCGAAACCAGGAAATGCTCCTATTAAACGTGCTTCCTCAGTCAGTTGAGCGGGTGTCGCATCATTGCGCGAAATGCGCATCGAACTTGGAATAATCGAGATTGGACCGGGTATCCGCCAGTCCTTCTCACGAACCAGCTATCGTAAGTGATGGTCGTGCCAAGCGCCCGCACCCAGTGACTTTCATCCGAATGCCGGCGCACCCTGTACTGAACGTCGCAACTGCATCCGGTGGCTGTTGCTCACGGGCTTCGGCAGAAGCATCCGTTTGTTAGCCGTGCGTGTTAGCAGAATCCGCACCGCGGTGGCCTTTTCCTTTACGTCCGCATCGAGTCGGGTCTGGACGAGAGCATTCGAAGCCATAGCGAACTCCTCTATGCGCGGCTAGGTAATGCATTTTTAATGACGTGCGCCAGAGACGTCATAGCCTCGTGAGCGGGGTAAGCACGGCGGCCAAACCCGCGCCTTTTCGGCGAAGCCGATGCTGCGGGCCCCCGGTCCAGGCAGCGGCGTGACCAGATGGGGTGGAGGCCTTCCCTGTCCTCCTTGCACCTCGATCAGGGTTGCGTAGATCGAAGCCGGGAGCTCGGATCGTCAGCTTGACCGAGAGATAGTCACGCTCCGTGTCCTTGGCGGTCTTCTGCCTAGGGGGCGCCTAGCTTGACACTAGGCCCGAAGATTCAGAAGTGCGGCCCTTCGGAGGGGGTCTCGACGCGGACCAGCTTGGCCGGCGCTGAGAGCGAGGTGCGAATCGGGCCGGAAAAGCCGTTGCCGTTCGAGGTGAAGGTGCCGACGGTCGCCTTTGTCGTGTCCTTTTTTCAGTTTTCAAGGCTACGCCCATCGCGGCCTCGATGGCTGGCCACAAACCGGGGGCGGTTACCCGCATCCCGAAAGGGGCCGGGACCCAGTAGAGGGACGGCCAGGGTGCGACTTTCTTGTTTTGTCGCGAGGAGTTCATACGCAGCGTGGATGCTTACCATCCAAAAAATCAATTTTACCAATGTTGCGGAATGTTGCATTGGCAGCAGCACCTGACGCGCTCTGATCACGTGACTTCTTTTGTCGCGCGACGCGGCTCGGCTGAGGAACGGCGTCGCGTTGGCGTCGAGGCGCCTGATGGAAGCAACAGAATGGCAGATCGAACTCGCGAAGGAAATCATCGCCAAAACCAAGGAATACGCAGCGGGCGGCGGCGAGATAACGCTCGCCGCGGAACTTACCTTGTGTGGCCTCATTCGCTGAGTTGACGAACCTGACCTACGACCTGAAGCAGTCCAGCTGCATGCAGATCGAGACGAACACGGACGATGCCTGGTCGAAATCTCAACCATATCGGCGCCACGGTTCAAGCTGTCCACGGCCTGTTCGCTAAGAAGGCCTGAATGAACAGGCGCGTCGTCATTACCGGAATGCGCGGGCTGTGCGGCCTAGGCACCTGCGCCGCCGCCAGCTGGAAAGAGATGCGCGAAAGCCGCTCCGCCATCGGCCAGATTGTCAATTCCGAGCTTTACGAGCTGAAGGTCAGGATCGCCGCCGACTTCAAAGCGCGATCGGAGCAGGACATCGACCGCAAGCAGCTCGTCGATCTCGACGCCACGTCCAATGTGCTGCGCCAGCGCAAGCTGCGCCTGGCGCTGAACAACGCCTCTGCCTTCGACGGCACGAACGGTTCTGGCATTCGGCCAAGCCAGTCAGGAGAGTTTCGGTTCACCGTCTAGCGGGTCGAACGGCCGCATGGTTTCGCGCTTGGTGCGCGTCTTGCTTAACGAGAGAAAAGACACGTAACAGCCAGCCTGCCCTTGGAATCACGCTGCAGGCTGTCGGATTTCCGACATCGCCGTCTTCAATCGGACACGGCTGGCATGGAAGGCTCGTCTGATGCCGTCGCCTCTCAACGCGCGAGGGCTCGGTGTTCGAGTTCGTATGGGAAGGAGCGTCATGACCACCATCGCAACTGCGGCGCCCGCGCGGGCGTCGCGAACTTGGTACAAAATCCTCTACGTTCAGGTGCTGATCGCGATTCTGATTGGCGTCCTCGTCGGTTGGCTGTGGCCGTCGCTCGCCACCAACGACTGGGTCAAGGCGCTCGGTGACGGCTTCATTAAGCTAATAAAGATGGTGATCGCGCCGATCATCTTCTGCACCGTAGTCTCGGGCATCGCGCACATCCAGGATGCGAAAAAGGTTGGCCGGGTCGGCCTCAAGGCGCTGGTCTATTTCGAGATCGTCTCCACCTTTGCCTTGGTGCTCGGCCTAGTGATGGGCAATCTTTTTCAGATCGGCCACGGCCTTGCGGCCAAGCCTGATGCCGCAGCCGTCGCCAACTACGTGAAGCAGGCGGAAGCCTCGAAAAGCGTCGATTTCATTCTCAATATCATTCCCGACACCGTGGTCGGCGCGCTCGCGCGCGGCGACATCCTGCAGGTGCTCTTGTTTGCGATCCTGTTCGGCTTCTCGCTGATGGCGCTGGGTGAGCGCGGTGCAAAGTTGCGTGGCATGATCGACGACGCGGCGCACGCGGTGTTCGGCGTCATCGCCATTATCATGAAGGCAGCGCCGATCGGCGCATTCGGCGCCATGGCATTCACGATCGGTAAGTTCGGACCAGCGGCGCTCGGCAATCTGGTCGGTCTCGTCGCGCTGTTCTATGCTACGGCCGCGCTGTTCGTGGTGGTCGTGCTCGGCCTGATCGCGCGCTTCGTTGGCTTTTCGATCTTCAAGTTTATCGCCTATATCAAGGATGAGCTCTTGCTCGTGCTCGGCACCTCGTCCTCGGAAAGTGCGCTGCCGCAGTTGATGACAAAGCTCGAGCGGCTGGGCTGCTCCAAGCCCGTGGTCGGCCTCGTGGTACCTACCGGCTACTCCTTCAACCTCGATGGCACCAACATCTACATGACCTTGGCAACGCTGTTTATCGCTCAGGCGCTCGGGGTGAATCTCAGCTTCGGCCAGCAGCTGACCATTCTCGTCGTGGCGATGCTGACCTCGAAAGGCGCAAGTGGTATCACCGGGGCCGGCTTCATCACACTCGCGGCGACGCTTTCAGTGGTTAATCCGGTGCTGGTGCCGGGTATGGCAATCGTGTTCTCGATCGACAAATTTATGAGCGAGGTACGCGCCCTTACTAATATCATCGGCAACGGTATTGCCGCGGTGTTCGTGGCCTGGTGGGAAGGCGAACTCAACCAAGCCACGCTGCATGCGCGGCTTAACCCGAAAATCGATCCTACCCACGGCGAGACCTCGAGCACGGCGGGGTAGGCGGCCCATTTCTATCCGTCATTCCAGGACAAGTCGAACTCGGGTGTAACCGGATTCGCGGGTCTTAGTGGCGCAAGTCGGCGGCAGCCGATTTCGATTGGGCACCCGGAAATCTCCCGCCGTCTCTGGATTGCCGGTTCGCTCGCTTCATGAGCGCCCCGGAATAGCGTCTAAAAGGTTGTCCGTGAGACGAGGGGAAGAAACCGCCGGCTTGCCGGGCGGCTTCTCATCAGTGCCGAGTATGAACGACTGCTTGAAAGTGGAAGTCCTCTATCCAACCGCATGAGGGTGAAGTGTTCTCGAAGTGCAACGACGCCATCGCGAAGGGGGTCTGAAGAAGCCGTGGAGCAAAGCCGCGGACGGACTAATCTAACGCGTGATGAGGTTAGCTCAAATCGATCCGGACCTCGCCAGACGGCGAGCTCAGCGGATCAAATATCAAGATCGCCTCGCACCTGAAGTTCATCAGGTCGCCCCAATTCTTGCGCGCAGATGCTACAGGCATAAGGGCCGGAGCGGTCGTTTCGTACATTCCCACGCAGAAGCCACGACCGCTGCACATTAGCCACACGCGTTTTTCGGTCACCCGCGCTACGCCTATCATGTCGGTTTTGAACAGAACAGCTGGGTCTTGCAACATCTATCTTTGGTCGTTCCACATGTTGCCAGCTAGCCGGTGTGGCTTAGACTCATCAGTTGGCTGCGATCCCACTTCGTGCTCAGGAATTAATTTGACGTGTAAGCGGTCGCGCAGTTCAAAGGAAGTGAGCGATGGAGATGGCATATGTATTCGGCTCTTGTCGGGATTCTTGTTCTTTTGAGTATCGGCATACTATTGGCCCACGCGATGGATGCTTTTCGCTCGCGTTCGTGACAGCAATTTCCGATATCCTCTGATGCAAACAGTGGTGCGCCTGCCTCAGTTCTGACGACAGATCGCGCCCGGTGAAGCGTCGAGCCCTCAGAGCGCCGTCATGAGTGCAGAGGCCTCGTAAGCCTAGCGATGTCAGCGGCGTCGCCCTTGGCCGCTCCGGAGAGCCGGCGGCGACTTCGGCGATCCAAGGGGGTCCGGAATTTCGGCGAACTGACCAAGGATGGATCGTATCCTTCTCGCAAGCGCGCGCGAGGCTCAGATCAGACCCGATCAGGAAGTCGCCGATATAGGTGCCGTCTAGCTTCTAGTTGAACCGTCTCAGCCAATCCTTTCAAGGTCGACTAAGCACCTCTTAGATTGTCATTCGCTTAGGCTGAGAACCTTCTCGTCTCATCCTGCCGCGCTTGAAATGCGGCTCGACTGGTCCTGCACTTACCGCGCCCAAGTGCCTGCGGACCCTCGTGAGATCGCTCAACACATCCTCCAGGATAAAGTTAGTTTTCGAGCGGCATCATTTCGGAAAAGAACGCTGTTGACGCTGCCTGCTCGGAGCCGGAAGCCCCTCGAACTTGAGCTCCACGAGTGGGACCAGGCCTTCGCTTGTAAGCGGCAAGCTGAGGCCGTCAGGCGGCGTGGTTCCATGGCATAAGCGCGTCGATTTCGCTGCTCGGCCAGCCGTTGGCGATACGCTGAAGCGTGAGGGTGAGCCAGGCGAACGGATCGACGTTG
>NZ_JBWBWM010000056.1:0-35673 GCF_056174665.1 Bradyrhizobium sp. WYCCWR15520 | reverse complement strand
TCCGCTAAGGCAAAGACAGCCCGATCGGGAAAAAGCAAATCCCGCGCCGCATAGTTTCCCTGCGAGCATCGTCACCCGGACCGTAACGACGACTCCGTCATCAGCGGAGGGGGCAGCCTGCTCCCCCGTTGAATCGACGCGGATTTTCAAGAACGGCGACAATCGGGATTGGACTGCCGAGAAGTACCGGCTTCTGCTTGACGCACAATTCTGCCAAGAATCACACCGAGCCTGAATAGGCCATTTCGGGGCGCCTCGCAGTGGCAAAGGCCCGGCGGATGTCGTCCGGAACCGTCATGCGCCGGGCCGCCTATTCACTCCAAACGCGCTCGCCGCACTCGTCGCATTTGAAAAGATGAACTACGGACGCGCTGTCGATTTCAACGATCGTTTTTATGAGGGCAAGCTTCTTCGCGCAGATTCGGCACATTTTGTCCGACTGGTCATCAAAGGTGGCAATTTTTTCAGCCTGGAATAATTCCATGGCAGCCATCCCCGCAATAGGTTGGATACTGCCTTCGGGAAACAGTGGCAATTAGCCTTGTGGGTCGTTTCTGGCGTTTGGCTTACTGACGATAAGAGCGGCGACGGCGACTGCTAAGACGACAAGAACGATGGTGTCTGTCTCCAAGTCTGATGCGAACGAAGCGGGAAAGGCCGTGTTGCGCTCGTGTTGCGTGGAGCCATCTGTAGATGCCGGTAAGGCCTTGGAATTGTTGTCACTGGCTTGCAGCACCGGGCAACACGGTTCTTCAGGCAGAACAAAAGATGGAACATGCCAAGCTGTTGATTGATCATCGGAACTATTGGCGATCCCGGCAGGATTCGATCCTGCAACCCGCGGAGTAGAAATCCGCTGCTCGATGCTACCGTTTTGCTACCCAACAGGGCGGCACGACTTGATACCTGTCGTTACCGAAGCATGCTGCGGTTATCAAAATCCCGAATGAACCAACCAATTGCTGACTGCGCGATATTGGATCAGACGGATCAATCGAACTCCAAAACCGGGGCCCTCCGTTGAGCAGTGACATTTGGACCATTCGCCAACTGCCTAGCGGTGGGTCCGGCCAGAAAAATAATGCATCATCGCAGACCCATCAGTGCATCGGCGCGATTAGCGCATGCCCGCCCCCATTGACTTTCCTTCGCTTTTACAAATGGGGGAGATTCGCAATCCCGCTCCCCTAGATACGCGATTGCCGAAAGGACCGAAAAATCGTCGCCGGTCAGAAAAAAATCCCTGAGTGAGAGTGAGGCCGGTCACATCGAGGAGTTCTCGTCTGACTTTTGACCCACCCCCCTTAGACACTCCCCCTCCAGACCTCTGCTCCGCATATTGCACGCCAGCGTTGGTCCCATGTTTAGGCCTGCACTTGAGGCTCTTGTGTTTAGTCTTTAGGCTTTAAAAACTCGATCTCACTGGCGAACCGTCGCGGTCCGAATTACCCGCCCGCCACTGAATGGGGAAGGACCCAAAGGGGCACGCCCGAGAGCTATCGCGCTCCATGGCAAGCCTTGGACGAATGGAAGTTACAAGCAAGAAGACTATTCAAATCCTGCATTCCGGCGCCCGGGACGAAGGGACCAATCGCCGCGAACTAGGTAGCGGCGATGCTGGGCTGAATGAGGCCTGTTACCGGGACCGCGCTCGCAATTCGGGCGAAAACGGCATTTTAAACGACTAACGCTGCGATCAGCAACCTCTTAAAGCACCTCAACGCGAACCGTCGCCACGCCTCGATCAGTGATTCCTAGGCTGCGGGCTGCTCCGAGCGAAAGGTCTACGATGCGACCGCGTATCCAAGGGCCGCGATCCGTAATACGGACTATCACAGACTTGCTGCTCGCGAGATCAGTTACGCGGATTCTCGTGCCGAACGGTAGATTACGGTGAGCTGCGGTTAACGCATCCCGATTGAAGAGGGAGCCGTTTGCTGTTTTTCTTTTGGAGTATGAATAGAAGGACGCTTTTCCCGAAAACACTCGCTTCGATGAGTTTCGATCTATGCGATCATCTGGCGCCCGCATTCGTTGATTCCGTACCTCATATTCCTCTGCGGCGTTCTCCTTGGTCTGTTCGGGCGCAGGAGAAGGGGCTGGCTCCGCGTGTGCTTTTGGAATGATAGACCATCTGTCATTGAAGTCTTGCGCTACAGCAGAAGAGGCATAGCCACCTAACCAAGTTGAGAATACCGCTGTGGCGATTACTCTGAGCATAGGGCACATGATCGACCTCACAACCGAAGAAACAACTATCTTAACGCTCACTTGCGAGGCCCCGTTCCTTCGTGGCCGCGGTGGTTAGTTACCACTCAGGCAGCAAAATGCTGACGCGCCCGAAGCCGATGAACGTAGGCACCTGACAGAGCATTTCTGTGAAAAAGGCGCGCGGCTCGACTTCGACTCGTTCGAACCTTGCTGCCGCCCGATAGGATGCGTACTCGTTAGAACGCAAATCAGCGCGATAGTGCTCGCTGGTTTGCTCACGGGATGACGATGCTCGGAGGGCAACTATTTTGTTGGTAGCCCCTCCACAAGCTTTGAAACAATCTTCCCGGCAAGTTGATGCCCGATAGCTTCCAGCCGGATTCCTCAAAGTGCATGCTGATGCAGCCATCGCTGTCGTTGGCTAGCCTCACAGCAAACGCACAGGCTTAGTCGGTCGGAGGACTTCGCGCCCTTTTGAAACGTCCCGATCAATCGGCCGCCATTCGGCGCCGACCATCTGACCTTGATCCAAAGGATCATGAATGATCTCGCGTATTGGTGCAGCTCCGCGCTCGATGTGATCTGGCGATGGACCGCCGTACGCAACCAGGCAGGATGCTATGTCGAGTGCCGACCCCCCTTGCGTTTTCACAGCGATCCAATTCGACGACCTATTGTGGAGTAGGTCATCTTAATAATTCCAAGGGAACGCCGTCCCGATGCGGAACGCCGTCAACTGGAGCCCCGCTGGCTGGCCCCGAGCTCAATCCACTGCAAAGCTCTTGTTTTCTTAAATCTATGATCTTCGTGGTGCTCGCCATTTTCACTGATTTGGACCCTATCGGGCGGTGCGCCGATGGCGCCCGATCCATCCAAGTTCGCCATTCCTTCGACACAACTTGGATCAGGTTGGTCAAGCTCTTCCGCCCTCTGAGAGGACGTTCGGTGATCTTGAGGTGCCCGAGACGGCGCGCTTCATGGAGAGTTGTCTGGACAGTCGTGCGACACACCCCAGCGCGCGCTGCGATCCCATCAATCGGCAGATCACATATGCCGTGATGTTTGATTTCACCGGCAATCACACAAAGCACCGCGCGTTGCCCCTCGGTGTAGTGATGCCGCAGCGTGTCAGGCAAAGCGCTCGACCCGCCGAGGCGTCTACGTCGGTCGCGCGAGGCTTTGCGATCAGGCGATCTTTGGCGCTGTCGGGGCTTGAAGCGCGATACCAGACGGCTGTTCAGGGCAGGAGCAGGGCTTGCGATACTACGTTTGGGCTTGCGGCTTTCGATGGTCTCTGTCAGCAACTCCGCCTCTTTATCGCTGAGTTCTCTGGGCCAATAAAGCCGCCAAATACTATCGAGCAACTCGGCGAATTCGGAGGACGAGGTCGCGGCACTGATCTTGTCGTATAGCGCGGCAGCAGCAGGAGAGAGGCTCATTGATCGGCCTCGCTATCTGCCCGTCGGATAGCCGACCACGCATCCTTGCGTCTCTTGAACTCGCCTAGCGATCGATCGAGGGCGTCAAATGCCGCATAGTTGCCCGGCGCGATGCGCGAGTACCGACCCAATCGTCGGCGACCAAGATAGACAGAATGTTCGACCGGCTCCAACTTGGGTTTGGGGTCGGCTTCTGAAATGCCTTGAGTTACAATACCCGGGAGTTTCCCCAAACTTCTGGATAAGTGTCTGATGGCGCTGTGTTGCGGCTCTCCCCTAGGGAGCGCCATTTCGCATACATACTGCCTAGCTTGGGATCACCGTTTCCTGCCGCGTCCGAGCGCGAATTGACCGACCAGGCCCTCTACATGGAATTCCAGCCCTGTCATTTTTGCGAACAGATCGATGTTGCTGGTGCCGATGGCGCAGCCACCAAGGCCCATATTGGTCGCCGCCAAGTAGAACGTCTGGATCATGCTGCCAACATCCTTCAGGATCAGCGAGTATGCAATTGAGCTATATTTCCAGGAGATCCGCCCAAAACGGGCGGCGATCGTGATCAGGACTTGGGGCGGACCGGGTGCGTCCATGGCAAACTCGGCTGCTGCCGAAAGCGCCTGGAATTGCTGTGCGGAGACCCCTATCTCTACCAGCGCGTGGCCGCCCGCGTCGTAGTGGTAAAGTCCGCGTGCAAGCCCCTCGCAATTCGAGACCGCCAGATACAATTCCAGTTCGTATGCGCTGCCCGCCGACGGATAGGGTCTTGAGCTGTAGGTGATCGCAGGGCCGCCTTCGAAAGGCGCGCCGCCCTTCCATTCCGACAGGACTCGGGCAGCGCTGTCCAGGAACTGGGCGAGCTCGGCGAGCGTGATCGGATGCTCGTCATCGAAATCCCGGACTGAATGGCGTTCGCGCAACAGGCCTGCGAAGGGCGAGACCGGATCCGAGGTGAAGAACGTGCGCAGCTCGATTCTCTTGCCCGGCCACGGCGGGCGCACCGCAGGCGGCGGTGAAACGACGCTTGCATAGGCGAAGGTGCTGCCAACCGGATTGGCCTGGCGGCCTTCCGTGCTCCGCGTGTGAAACACGAGATCATGGAAATCCCAGAGAACGAGATTGCCGTCGCCTTCATTCACCCGAAGGCCGTCGCCGCTTTTCGCATCGAGCTTGAGCAGGAACTGGCTATCCAGCAGCAGTTCGAGCAGATCGAGGTTGAAGGCGGCCGCGTGGCGGCGAAGCCTGCTGATCTTCTGAGGCCGTGACAGCGCAGCGAGGGTGGCGGCAATGGCGGGGTCGCCAATTCGAAACAGCGCGCCGGCGCGCGGCGATTCCAGCACCATTTCGTTGCCGCGTCGGCGCAGATAGGCAAAGCGCGACAGCACGATGGTGTCACTCTCGCCGAGCTTTGCGCATAGCGGCCAATACTCTGGGACCTGGGGTTCGATGACCACGATGTCCTGCTCGTCACGCGGAAAGGACAGGCGGTATTCGAGCAGCCCGTGCCGTGCCAGTCGATGCGCCAGGACATCGACTTCCTTCGCGATGGCGCTCTTGCCGGCAAAGGACGCGAGCGGCAGGCCGTCGGCCAGATTCCGCGCAAGGTCCAGCGCGGCCGGACTGATATGTCCCAGATTGACAAAATAGCCGTCCACGGAGGCGGCGATGCTTCCGTCCGCCTGCATCTGAAAGGAGAAATGACCGTTCAATCGGGCGGCGATGACTGGCGCGATCTTCCTGGTCGGCTTTTTCCGGGGAGCGCGCACGAAAGAGCTGCCTTTCAAAAGACCTGCCTTTCAGGTGTGCGGCAGGAACGGCGTGAGTTCGCTTTCCAGCCGCGGGCGATCCAACAATCCAAGCCTCAACGGAACATCGTAAAGCCGGCCCGGTGCGAAGCGGCGATAGAAATGCCGCAGGCCCGGAACAAGCACGCGAACGACGGGGACCTCAACGTCGGGCCGCGTCTGGTCGAGCACAAGGAAATCGTAACCTGCCTGGGTGGCGATCTCGACACAGGCATTCACCTGATCGCGCGTATTGTCGAGAACCTTTAGGTCGGGAGCCGGCGGAACAATCGGATTGTTGCTCGGGATCAGGAACGGATAATCTTCCAGCCGCAGCGGCTTGATACCGTCAAGCGTCGGCTTCTCACCGCTGGCGCCGCCCATCATGCCAATTGACATGAACTGGGTCAGCTCGGTGAGCGAACGCAGCAGAGCGATGCGGCGATCGAAATGCGCGCCGGAACCGAACTCGATATTCTCGTGGCCGTTCTGCATCCAGTGCATGATCGCCACGTAAGTGGGAATGCCGAGATCGCTGGTGACGTCGAGCACCCACAGCCGGCGTCCGGCATCAGCAAACTGGGGTTGCAGATCCCGGACATAGGAATCGTCGAATTGCTTGAGGTCGACCTCGGCACGCTGCAGCCGGTTGTACCACCAGATGGCGTAGGCATCGCGCTCGATCAGTTCGAGAAAGCCCTGAACGATGGCTTCCTCGCGGGTGTTGCCGGCCGCGCAACCGTTGGAGTCGGTATGGAAACCGCCATAGAAGAAGTAGAGCAGGCCGGTCGGAAGATATTTGAAACGCTTGTCGCGCAACGACCAGACCGGCGACCACTCGGTCCTCATCGAGGGATCGAGCGGCTCAGGAACCGGGTGTGAATCGTTCGGCTGTTGGGCATGCCTGTTTTGAAACTGCGTTTCGCTGAAAAGTTGGATGTCATTGGGGTGAAGGGCGTCGCCGGGAGCGAAATCGGTAAAGCGGCGCGCCGTCCTGATCTCGTCACCCTGGAAAATGCCCGAATAGCGCTCGATCGCCTCCATCAGCGCGCTGGCCTCGCCCTGCTCCGCCGTGGAGCCCTTGCCGAAGCTGCCGCCGCTCAGTCCGGACCTGAGCTGATCGACGCTTTGGGCCGGCGCAGAGAAATTGTGGTGGGCGAAAAAATTGGTGTTCATCGGCAGATCGACCTCGATCCGCTCGAGCCGCGTAACCACGCCGGTCAGCGGGCTTACATGCTTGCGGAAGCGCGCCACGGTGGCCCGAGCGGTCACGGTGCGATATCCACCGCTGGTCATGATGAGCTTGCTGCCTTCGGCGATCTCGATTGAAGTCGCCGCCCGGCGTGGACTCTGCAGTTTCTTGCTCCCGCAGGTGAGACATTGCGGGCGCCGCGCGACAAAGTGCTTGGCGATGACCGCACCAGTCAGATCGAGGCTCGCAATATGATCGCGCAGATCGGTGCGAAAGCCCGAGGCAATCGCTTTGGTGATTTCGACGGCAGCGAAGTGGATTGCGGTTTGTCCAACGGTGTGCTGGACCAAGGGCGATACGGCGACCGTCTGCGCCGGTCCGCGGTCGAGAAATCCCTTGATCTCCCGGTTACGGATCATGCGATCGAACAGACAGTTCCAGCAGGCGCTCTCGCCCGGTTTGAACACGGGGCCCACCAGCGGAAACACGCCGGACGGCTGCACCAGCAGCCAGGGCGTCTTGTCAGCGACGCGTTCCCGGTTCATCTCGGCCAGCCGCCGGTCAAGATAGTCGTTCACCAACGTGATCGTAAGTTTGGGCGAACGCTTGACGATTTGAACGCCGAGTTTGCTCAAAGCCACACTCAGTTCTTTGGCGCCTTTGACATCGATCGCTTCGACCCGCACGGGGCAATTGCGGAGATTCTGCTCCGCGATCTCGAGAGGCAGGCCGAGGCTCGCCCAATATCCAGCGACGGCGCCATCGAATGCGCGCGATGCTCCTGTAACGACGTATCGGCGCTCGAGCAGCCGCTTGATTGCTTCCTCTATCTTGTCGGGTGGAAAGCTCTTCGAAAGCTGGCGAGCGATCTCTGGCGCAGATTTTCCATTTTTTCCGATCGACGTGGCCACCGCACAATACAGATCGCCGTGCAGGAAGAATTTGCGATCCTCCGAGTAGAGGCAGACCACATCGGGAGGAAGTACATAGGCGGTGAAGTTCGGCGCGAATCGCAAAGTGTCTTTGTGGGTCTTGCTCGCAACGCGGCTCTTGCGATTGGCTGTCATCGGAGCACGCGGATCTTGTTGCTTGTCATTTCAGATCGCCAGAGCAAGGCGAACCGTTCTCCTGCGGGACTCGTGCGCCCGCGCCGACCGGAATTGTTCGATTTGAGTTGGAACACACTCGCTTGTCATCGGCAAGCTGGCAGGCGAACCGCCCAACGAAAACAAGAAATTGGCCGGGTCGATCGCGAGCCCCGGCCAATGAAATCGTGGCTTGTCGATACACAATCAGAACGCGTCGTTGCCTAGCACCAGCGGCACCGCCCCCAAGATGCACAGCAACCGGCACATGCTACCCATGGCACGCCTATCCCTATCCAACCAATGCCACAGCCACCACAACCACCACAGCCGACGCCGCATCGGCAGGCTCTGCATCCACAGCCTCCGCAGCCGCGACAACCACCGCATCCGCGGAAGCCACCGCATCCCCGCATGCCACCACACCCGCGGCAGCCACCGCATCCGCGCTGGGCTAGCTGCACGCCGCTAAGGACATTTTCGTTGTCGAAGAGTTCGTTGTCGAAGAGATGGAAGGTGGCGAGACTGACGTCGGCAATTTCCTCTTCACCGAGCGTGATCATCATGCCAGGAGCGAAATTCCGCCCCTGTTGAACGTCACCGGTCGGTACAGCCGATGCCGATGCGCCTCCTGCCAGCGAAAAAGTTAATCCGGCGGCTCCCAACGCCGGCACTGCGGTTCCGGTTACTCGCTTCCTTTTCGAAGCTTGCTTCACCCGCGGCATGGTCGCATCCTCCAATGTTGCAGGAAGGATCTCCGTGAGAGTGACTCTACGCCGACCAAATAAGGCAGGCAAGATTCATGCACACACGAAAATGTAATGACGCTCGTGCAGATTGCATTCATTTTCAACGTTGTCAGCGCATTTTTGTCCATTGCAACGACGGTCCGCGCCCGCAGCGCAGATTGCAACGAGTGCGACTTGGTGCAGTGCGCAATCGTCTCCAGGCTTGAACGGAGAAATTGGCTTGGTCAGTCAACTCAGACGCTTCGCCTGGTATGAACTCCTGACCACGGACGTCGCGGCAGCAGGCGCCTTTTATGGCAAGGTCGTCGGCTGGGGTGCGAAGGATGCGTCGACTACGGAACTGGCCTACACGGTGCTTACTGCCGGAGAAGTTCCGGTAGGCGGGCTTATGGATCTCCCGGAAGAGGGGCGGCGATTGGGGGCAACTCCGAGATGGGTCGGCTACGTCGCAGTCGATGACATGGATGCGATGGCCACACGGATCAGGCGTCGTGGAGGCGCTGTCTTGCTACCGCCAACGGAAAGCAATATCGGCCGGGTTTCGGTGGTCGCCGATCCGCAAAAGGCGACTTTTGCACTGGTCAGCGGACTGACATATCGCCAACGGCAACCCGACGGGCTGGACGTGCTGGGGCACGTGGGCTGGCATGAGTTGCTGGCTGAAGACCGGAACAAGATCTTTGATTTCTATGGCGAGCTGTTTGGCTGGCAGAAGGCCCACGGTGAAACCGAACCGGCTGACCTGTATCAATTGTTTTCGGCCGCCGGGCAGACGATCGGTGGCATGCTCACCAAGCTTCCGAGCGTGCCGCAGCCGTGTTGGCTCTATTACTTCAATGTCGACGACATCGGTGCGGCCGCCAAGCGCGTCAATAACGGCGGAGGCCGGATCCTCCAGGGTCCGATCGAATTGGCTGATGGATGCTGGATCGCGCGATGCGTCGATCCCCAAGGCGCACTGTTTGCGCTGCAGGGTGCCCGAGGTCAGAGAGACGCCGAGCGACCCTCCGCCTCGGAAGTCAGTTGGTCCAGCAGGTGGGGGAGCATTGCTTCACAGGGCAGGATGGTGCTTCCCAAGACGAAGCGCTAGGCTGGGAAGCTTCGCAGGTCATCGACATCGTCAAGCTCAGCATCGGCAATTTTGCAGATCGACGCGATGTGCTCCACGTCCGGTGTTATCGCCAGGCTGGCCCAGGTGCGACCGAAGATTATACAGAAATTTCAATCACATATGAGTTCGTAGTTTTGTTCTGAATGGCGCGCCATCGTCCACCAACCCATTGAAATATCGAAAGCTTCGATATTACAGGCGCTTGAAGACTGCCGTTGCTACACGAACGTGCTACAGCTATGGCAATTCGGATGACGCACCTCGTATGGCGGAAGGGCTGGGCCTACTTTCGCTTCAAGCTACTGACGATCTCGCAAGCAAGCCTGTTCCAGCCGCGTGGCCAGATGACCTGGGCACGCTCGTCAACGCCTCACGTCGGACGTTGAAGGTTGAACTTTGGAAGTCGCTCGGACTCACGAAGAAGGAAGAGCAGCGGGCGAAACGCATCGTTGCAGCGAAGGTGGCGGAAACCACCGGCCTGATAAAAGAGGCTCGCTCACTGTTGGCCCGCGGGCCGCTATCGGCGATGAGTGACGAGGACATTGCTGCGATTGCCGCTCGCGTCCACGCTGACCGTCTCGCCCAGGATGAGCAGTTGCGGCAACGTGGCATTGGCCTTCACCTCCCCAGCGCAGGCAACCTTCTTCGCATTCCCACTAAGGGAGAGCGGATCGAACTCGAAACCGACGAGCCCGGCCTGACCGAGGACGACTTAGGTCTGCTGCGATTCGCCGCTGAGAAAGCTCAGAAGGAGACGCAGGAGGCCGTGGTGCGGATGCGGCCCCCGGCTGCCGTGAAACAGCGGGTTGCGGAGGAGCTTGCGAAGCGCGGTGCGCAGCCGCCGCCTGAGGCGCGACGGAAGATCGAAATCGAAGTCCTCAAGGCCGAGCTGCGTACCTGGAGTGACATTCGCCGTATTCGAGTTCAAATCCCGAAATCCAGTTGCGGCTCCGTGTCGTTTTCGCCTTGCAGGGAAGACAGCGACACTCCCAGGAGGCGCACCGCTTTTGAAAGGGGCATGGCGTCTTCCAGCAGGCCGATCGCCACACGCGCGAGATCGTCGCGGTTCGCGACCACCGCAGACACGGATCGGCTGCGCGTGATGATCTCGAAGTCAGCGAACTTCACTTTAAGTGTCACCGTTCGTCCCCTGGTGCCCGCCAACTCGCAATGTCCCCAGACCTTATCTATCAGCGGCTGGAGCTCGGCGACCATTGCGTCGAATTCCGTGAGATCTGTGAAGAAAGTGTTCTCGGCGCCGACCGATTTGCGGACACGATTGGCCCGTACGGGGCGCTCGTCGATGCCGCGCGAAATCCAGTAGTAATAGGTGCCGGACTTGCCGAAGTTCTCCTGCAGAAAGGTGAGGGACTGGTTGCGAATGTCGAGGCCGGTCCAAATCCCGAACGCGTTGAATTTGGCAGCGGTTGCCGGCCCGATGCCGTGAAACTTCTCGACCGGTAGCGTCTCGACGAAAGTCGGCCCCATCTCCGGCGAGATGACGTACTGCCCGTTGGGTTTGCGGTGATCGGAAGCGAGCTTCGCCAGGAACTTGTTATAGGAGATGCCCGCCGAAGCGTTCAGGCCTGTTTCAGCCTTGATCTTCTCTCGGATCCGCAGTGCGACGTCTCTGGCAAGCAGAATGCCTTGCAGGTTTTCGGTGACATCGAGATAGGCTCGTCGAGCGAAAGTGGCTCGATAATTGGCGTGTGCTCGGCGAAGATCTCCCGAATCTGTCGGCTGACCGCCTTGTAAACTTCGAAGCGTGGCTTGACGAAGATCAGGTCTGGACACTGCCGTTTCGCGGTGACCGACGGCATGGCCGAGCGAACGCCGTACTGGCGGGCTTCGTAGCTCGCGGCAGCGACGACGCCGCGCTCGGCCGAACCGCCCACTGCCACCGGCTTGCCCCGCAGGTCCGGATTATCGCGCTGCTCGACCGACGCGTAGAAGGCATCCATGTCGATATGGATGATCTTGCGGTGAGACGTTGTCGAAACGCTGTGTGCCGGATCGGGAGGGACCATGGGCGGATTGTACAGCGCACCGCAAGCCAAGTCGCGGCCAAGTCAGCCTTAATCCGCCGGGGGGCATTCAGGGCAGGTGTCGCCGATCGAGTCCAGCACCTCGGCGATCGCGACGGCAGCCACTTGGGACGAAACGCCGGCCGGCGGATCCGTCCGAGCGATCTGGAATGCGCGGTCGCGGGCATGCGGGTCGGCGCGGTCCTGCATCCACCCGTGCTCCTCGCATTCGCGAATGGCGCCGGCCTCGCTGAGCACCGAAATCGCCCAGCCCCGTAGCGTCCGGATGGCTCGTTGCCTCTCCTTCGTCATCAGCATTCGAAATCGCTCCTACGGGGCCGAATCCTCTCGCCCCGCCGTCCGTTCCCGGGCTGCTAACACAGGTCAGGGATTCCGAATTGCATGGCTATTGCTTTTCCACGTGTTCCGTCCGCCTGCGTGCAATATTTCAGGCGGCCAGCGCGGGATCTTCCTTTTCGCCGGTCGCAACGATCTTCAGCGCCCCGTCCGGCAACGGCCGCTGGAGCGCCTTGGCCTCGTCCCAAGGGGCGCGCAGCCAGACATCGTACTCTTCGGTTGTCGTCAGGATCACTGGCATCGCCTTCGGGTGCACGCGTTCCACCTCGGCATTCGGCTTGCAAGTCAGGAAGGCGTAGACATCGATCGTGACTTCTCCTTCCTTGGCCTTGCGGACGCTGGTCGAGTTCGTCCAGAGGCCGGCGAACGCCAGCAGTGGGCGGCTTTCGTCCGGAGCGAACCATACCGGAACCTTCTTGCCATCGATCGTGTCGTACTCGCTGAATGACGTGAAGGGGACCAGGCAACGGTGCTCAGTCCCGAGCCATCGCTTCCAATGCGCACTGCCCACGTTTCGGATATTGGTGGTGCCACTGTCCGGCTCCATCCGAAGCAATTCCTTGAAATCGACCGGCTTACCCTTGGACTCGAGCTTCTGGGCTCGCTTCCTGGTGGCGTCCAGGAGCGCCTGCTGGGAGGACGGCATGCCCCATCGAGCCATGACGATCTCCCGATCGTCGGGCGCGTTGCGAACGATCGGCGCTGGGTAGTCCGGAAAGATGCCGGGCATTGAAGGCAAGTTGCCAACGCGACTGTTGAGTGCGCTGAACAGGCGACGGATCGCGTCAACGTTCTTGGTCATCGAATAGAGATTGCACACGTTCAGTCCTCCGGAGCCACGTTGCGCGGCCGCTGAGTTAGTTGCAGCAGCGTCGCCGAGGGGCGCCGGCCCGCATTAGCGCACTTCCGACAACGCAGCCTGCCGGCGAGATCATGAACGAAGGTTGTCGGTGGATGGGGCAGGGCAGCGAGATCGACCTGGTTCGGCGCCCTGCAGCGCGAGCACTCGATCTGAAGCCAAGGATAGCCGCCGTTTATCGCCTGATCGACGGTCGGAGATGGATCGATCGGTTCTCCGTCCGCCCACATCCGCTCGTTCCAGCTTTCAGCCAGGAGCCGATCGGCCTGGCGTATCAGCGCGTCCCCCTTGGCGCGCAGCTCGTCCGACTGCGAGGCCAAAATGCCTGTCATCGTCCGCGCCTTGCCAAGCTCCCTCTTCAAGGCCTTACGGTCTCCGCCGGAGAGAGGCGTCGGGTGATGCTTGAGGGCCATCCGGAACGTCGCCGGGCCGTTATCAGATGGGCTCGAAGGTCGGCCAGCAGCCATCTTCCTCGTGGCGGCCAGTCCGGTTCTGGCAGGTGTTGTTTAGCAGTCGCTGCCCGACCTCCCTCCAGTTCGCTTGCTGGCCGTACAGGCGGATGGCGTCGGCCTTCTGGATCTCGACAATGCGCTCGCACCTGTGACAGAACACTCGCAGGACATGCTGCGGGATTTCGGAGAGGCGCTGCCCTGCGCTCGATCGTTCCGAAGATCTGGTTTCGAATTGGGCATCGTTCAGGACGGCATGCCAATATTCGTCCGGCATCTCGTCCTGCGGACCGAGAGGGGGTGTCACCACCGGCTTTCTGCCGATCGAAGCGCCCAGCTTTTCCATTTGTTTCGGGGTAGGCATCCGCCAACCCGCGGGTCGATCGCTCATGGCATGATTAGAACATATCAAGAACAAATGTCGAGTCCGACGAACGGAGGGGTGGGATTGCGATCGACCACGTCCGAATTGACAGTCTCGAAACAGGACGGCGTGTCGGAACCAGCCCCTTTCGATCGTCTTGAATCCGAGCTGCCCCAAAACGGAGTTCTGCGTACATGGCCCCGCGCGCCAACTGGAAAGGTTTTCTGCGTCTGTCCCTGGTCACTTGTCCGGTCGCGCTGTATCCGGCCACCTCCGAGTCCGAGAAAATCTCGTTCAATCAACTTAATCGGCAGACCGGCCACCGCATCAAATACCTCAAGGTCGATGCGGACACCGGTGATGAGGTGCCGAACGAGGACATCGTCAAAGGCTACCAGCTCGAGAAAGACCAATTCATCGAGGTGACCAAGGAAGAGCTCGAAGAGATCGCGCTCGAGTCCACGCGTACCATTGAGATCGACGAGTTCGTCGAGAAGTCCGAGATCGATCCACGTTACCTGATCCGTCCCTACTATCTGCGTCCGGACGGGAAGGTGGGTCACGACGCCTTCGCGGTCATACGCGAAACCATCCGGGAGATGAACAAGGTCGCGATCGGTCGCGTCGTGCTCACCAATCGCGAGCACATCATCGCGCTTGAGCCACTGGATAAAGGGCTGGTGGGCACCTTGTTGCGATACCCCTACGAAGTGCGCTCCGAACAGGAGTATTTCGACGAGATCCAGGAGGTCAAAGTTACCAAGGACATGCTGGATCTCGCCAAGCATATTGTGAATCAGAAGTCCGGACGCTTCGAGCCGGAGAAATTTGAGGACCAGTATGAAACCGCCCTTATCGATCTCATCAACCAGAAGCGTGCCGGCAAGCCGATCACGCCAAAGGAGCGACCTCGTGGCGAGAACGTCGTCGATCTGATGGAGGCGTTGCGACGAAGCGTCGGGGGGCTGCCGCCGAAACGAAGGCTGCGAAGAAGCCTGTGAAAAAGCCGCGCAAGGCGGCAGCCGGACAGAAGGAAATGTTGATGCCGATCGTCGGCAAAAAGCCGAAGGAGACGGCGGCAAAGAAGCCGGCAGCCAGGACGCAGCGCAAGTCCGCCTAAATGAGGTACCGTGTGATCGGAGAAGCCAGGCCGTGAGCATTCTCGGCTACCAATGCCGGTAGGCCTACGATGTTCGCGCTCACCTTCCTCGGGACGTCGGCAAGCGTTCCTTCGGCGGAACGGAATCATCCTGGTCTCCTCGTCGAGGCCGGAAGTCACCGCATTCTGGTGGATTGCGGAGAGGGGACGCAGCGCCAGCTGCTGCGCTGCGGCGCGGGCTTTCGAAGGCTCGATCGGCTCTTGTTGACCCACGGCCATTTCGACCACGTGCTCGGCATTCCCGGTCTCTTTTCGATCTTGCGGCTGCGACAGAGCGCTGATGTCATGACGATTCACGCAAGCCCGGCCACGCTCGAGATCGTCGTCGGGATGCTCGCCGGCCTCTGGGGCGAGGGAAGGGCACCCATTCCACTCGAGCTTGTTCCGTTGACGGCAGGTCAGGTCATTGACGGAGGCCAGTTCACAATTGCCTGCTTCCCGGTCCGCCACCGCGATACCGACAGCTTCGGCTTCTCTTTTGAAAGTCGGGCTCGCCGTCACCTTCGCCCGGAACGCCTCGCCACCCTCGGTGTGCCCGACGGTCCGGTTCGCAAGGAGCTGGCGGAAGGAAGACCGGCGACACTTGCTGACGGTACGACAATTGATCCCGAAAGCGTCCTCGGACCGCCAGAGCGGCGCAGGAAGCTGGTGATCGTGGGCGATGCCGAAACCACCGAGGGATTGGCCGAAGTAGCTCGCGGCGCGGACGTGCTGGTGATCGAGGCCACGTTTCTGGACCGCCACGCCGCGATTGCGCGCGACTACGGACATCTCACCGCAGGTGAAGCGGCGGCGCTTGCGGCTATGTGCGACGTGAAGCAGCTCGTCCTAACTCACATTTCGCAATTCGAGTTTTACCTTCAAAGGCAGAGCGGTCGATATCAAGGAGGTCGGACGCAAGCTTGGCGTGCGCTATGTCCTCGAGGGGTCTGTGCGCAAGGCCTCAGGAAAAGTTCGCATCACAGGGCAATTGATCGACGCGGTAACAGGCGCGCACATTTGGGCGGACAGGTTCGAGCGTAACCTGACAGATATCTTCGCTCTCCAGGACGAAGTAATGGTCGCTATTGTCTCAGCCATTCAGCCAAAATTGCTTCAAACGGAAATTGCCATAGCGACGCGACCTCGACCGGAAAACCTCACGGCCTATGATTTTTATCTCCGAGCCATGCAGCAGTACTATTCGTCCACCCGCGAAGGGTATGCTGAGGCGATCAGGCTGGCTCATCGCTGCCTGAAGATCGATCCTCGGTTCGGCCTTGCCGCGGCTCTGGCAGGGAACTGTCATATGCTTAACGTCGCGTTGGGCTATGCGATTGATCCTCAATTCGAACGCAGCGAAGCGGTGCGGCTCCTTCACTTGGCATTGAGCATCGACGATGGTGATCCCGATACGTTGGCGAGGGCGAGCGCAGTCTCGTCGTTCTTGGTCGGCGATAGCGAGAGTGCGATCGAAATGGCTGACCGGGCTGTTGCGCTCAATCCAAATTCATATACCGCATGGCACGCCAAAGGCATGGTCTATCGAAATGCGGGGCAGCCGGAAGAAGCCGTGCGGAGCTTTGAACGTGCCATTCGCATGAGCCCGCTAGATCCAACGCTACACCGGGTATTTGTCGGAATGGGGTGGGCCCTTATTGAGCTTGGTCGCTTTGACGAGGCCATCGTCGCCGGGAAGAAAGCCCAGCGTCAGAACCCCTCCCATTCGGCGACTTACCGCTGTCTTGCATCCGCTTACGCTCATCTCGAACGCGACGCTGAGGCACGTGCGGCCGCGGCACGTCTGCTTGAGGTCGATCCCGCCTTTACGATATCGGCATTCATTACTCGGGGCGGGCTATCAAACGCGAAGCTGTTGATTGAGGGGTTGCGGAAAGCCGGATTGCCAGAGTAAGCCCGCCTTCGCTTGTGCAGACGAGGTGATCGAGCGGTGCGGCTCCGCATGCCAGCCGTTTGGGGAGGCCGCAATGAAAGTTGCACGCCGCCAATTCCTGCATCTGGCAGCGGCCGCTGCTACGCTTCCCGCATTATCCCGGTTCGCTTGCGCGCAGAGCTACCCGACGCGACCGGTGCACCTGCTCGAAGGCTTTGGTGCCGGCGGAGCACCTGACATCGTCGCGCGATTGATCGGTCAATCACTGTCGAAGCGACTTGCAAAGTCATTTGTCGTCGAGAACCGCAGTGGCGCTACCGGCAACATCGCAACTGCGGCCGTCGTGCGGGCATCCCCGGACGGCTACACGCTGCTGTTGGTTACCACAGCAAACGCGATAAATGCGACCATGCTCAAGCTTAACTTCGACTTCATCCGCGATATCGCGCCGATCGCAGGTATCGTTCGTGTGCCCTTGGTCATGGAGGTTCACCCGTCGGTTCCCGCCAAGACAGTCGCGGAGTTCATCGCCTATGCGAAGGCCAAGCCCGGCAAAGTCAATATGGCGTCAGCCGGGACCGGATCTACGTCCCACTTGGCCGGCGGAATGTTCAAGACGATGGCAGGCGTCGATCTCTTTCACGTGCCTTATCGGGGGGCGCAGATATTTCAT
Source organism: Bradyrhizobium sp. WYCCWR15520 (assembly GCF_056174665.1). Taxonomy (NCBI): domain Bacteria; kingdom Pseudomonadati; phylum Pseudomonadota; class Alphaproteobacteria; order Hyphomicrobiales; family Nitrobacteraceae; genus Bradyrhizobium; species Bradyrhizobium sp. WYCCWR15520. Next base: position 18,347 of record NZ_JBWBWM010000056.1, on the reverse strand, counting down.
GCCCTTCTCACCGGCGAAGCGCAGGTCTATTTTGGCCCGCTACTCTCATCGATCGACTATGTCATGGCCGGCAGTTTCCGCGCCCTGGCGGTAACGACGGTGGCACGCTCGCCAATATTGCCAGACGTTCCAGCTCTGAGCGAAACCTTGCCCGGTTACGAGGCAAGTTCATGGTACGGCATTGGCGGTCCAAGGCACACACCGGCAGAAGTCATCGAAAAACTGAACAAGGAAATCAACGTCAGCATCGCCGATACGAAACTCCAAGCGCGGCTTGCCAATCTGGGCGGCACAACTCTTGGCGGGTCGCCAGCCGACTTCGCCAAGCTGATTTCCGACGAGGTCAAGAAGTGGAGCAGGGTGATTTTGGCGGCCGATATGAAACGGCCACGAGCAGCCGGCGGGAACCGAACATGGTGTGCTGTTGCAGCTGCGGTAGCTACTGCTGCGACTAAGGACCCACCTCTCGCTGTGGGAGGTCGATATGGACATAGCGGATTGGCTACGCCGGCGTCACAGACGGATCACGGCCTCATTGTCCTGGCTACGCGGAATCCCAGCGTATCGAACTGAACCTTGCGGTGACGTGGGAAGCGAACCGCCGCCCGAACCAGTTCCGTCTCGTTGTGCCAGGAAGCACCGCGAATGGTCCGATAGTCTGGATCGCCCTCGATCCATGCGGAACCGTCCGCAGGCGCGCCGTTGTAGCTGTCGTGCCAAGTGTCTTCAGTCCATTCCCACACATTGCCGTGCATGTCGTTCAGGCCGAACGCGTTGGGCTTGAACGATCCAACGGGCGCGGTCTGTAAGGTCCACTTATCGCTGCAGCCGTTGCAGTTGGCGTTATCCGCACCAGGTTCATCGCCCCATGCGTAGCGGCTGGCGGCGCCGGCGCGCGCGGCGTATTCCCACTCAGCCTCGGTCGGCAGTCGATAATCCCTCCCAGTCGATCGCGAAAGCCAGCCGACATACTGCTTGGCATCGTCCCAGCTCACATTGACTACCGGCATCTCGCCACGGCCCCATGCATCGGTTGCGCGCGCACACCCTGAGGCAGCGACGCAAGCGTCCCATTGCTCGAACATCACCTCGAATCTGGAAATCGCAAATGGCACGCGAATGATCACCTCGTGCTGCGGACCTTCGCTGGCTCTACGGTCCAGTTCGTGATCGGGTGAGCCCATCACGAATCTGCCCGCCGGGATCACAACCATCACCGGGCATTCGCGCGCGCATTCTCTGAACTCAGAGCCCGGTGTTGACGCCATTGCCTGCTCCGCCTCGGCGGAAAGCACCGTCAGCTCCGGAGCCGAACGGTGTGGTCCGATCGTTTCCCGTGCCATGACGCTCGCGTAGGGGAATTGAGCCTCTGCAAGCAGCAGTGCAGAGAGACCAACCATGCTGCCCTTTGTCACAGCGCGCGGCCGTCGCTTTCGAGCCACGACGGCCAGAAAGGTCGACATCGCTTCCAGGCGATCCATCGAATCCTCTTCCACAATTCGACCGGATAGCTCTCAAATCTGCCATATCGGGGCAGGTTAAGACGGCGTAACTTAGAGCCGCACAAGGGGTAAGTCCACGAGCACCACAATCCCGGGGCAACGCCCTCGTCAGCGGCGCGCCCGCAGATATCCGGCTACTATCCCGACGGCCTAACCAGACGGAACTTCGGCCTAATCCGATTTCGTTTGAGGATTGGAGACGAAAGCCATGAACGAGCTACTTACGAAGGTTCTCGATGCGCACGGTGGTCTGGAGCTTTGGCAAGGATACAACAAGGTTGAGGCCACCATTGTCACAGGCGGCGGCCTCTTTCCCCTCAAAGGCCTGTTGCAAGATCGCAATCCGCGGCGCATGACCGTGTGGCTGCATGAGGAGCGTTCGTCCGTCACGCCGTACGGGGCTCCCGATCAGCGGACGATGTTCACGCCGGATCGGGTCGCCATCGAGAAGCTCGATGGTATGCTGGTCGCCGAGCGTTTCGCGCCACGGGATTCCTTCGCCGGCCACCAGATGCACACGCCCTGGGATCCGCTACACCGTGCCTATTTCAACGGCGAAGCCGTGTGGACATATCTGACGACGCCATTCCTGCTGGCGATGGACGGGGTCCGTATCCGCGGTCGAGGCGCTTGTCGGTCTCAGGGAGACGGCGAATACCGGTGGTCTCCGGATGGCCAGCCTTTGCCACATCGGGCGGCGTCATCACATACGGCCCCAACATGGGGGAAGCTTCCAAGCGGTAGCGCGGTCGGTCGACAAGATTCTCAAGGGAGCCAATCCAGCAGAGGTTCCGGTCGAGCAGCCGACCAAATTCGAGTTGGTCATTAACGTTAAGGCGGCGCAAGCGATCGGCCTCACACTCCCGTCATTCCTTCTCGCCCGCGCCGACGAGCTGATCGAATAGAGAGCAGACTGCTGCAGCGCATGAGTCCGGATGTGGCCCGTTTGAGACGTGCCGACGTACCCTGCGAATGTCCGCTGAGCGGGGTAGACCGGAAGTGGCAGGCCGACCGTCAAAGCGGCGCGATTGACCCCTTTCGGACGTTTGGGTCACTGGTTTTGAACCGAATTGCTTCTGCCGCGCCCCGGCCATGTGAGGCCTCTTTTGGATGAACGTGGGATCGGGTAGTCTTCTTTGGAGCTGCTCATCGAGGCGGGACGCGTCGACGTCTCCGTGGAGGTGAATGGGCAGCGGGGGATGCCGTCAGCGGGCATCGCACTCTCAATACAGCCCGACAGTCCCCTTGGCCGGTCTCTCCACTGAGCACTCGCTGCGCGCGGCGCACGGCGATGATTACGCAAAATGCTTACTTTGAGCCTGCTAGCTCACCTCGGGCGCAGGCCGTGCCCTCTTCACGATGTGATCGTTTGGGGTCCGCTTCAGTTGGCGCTTCACAGCAAAGGGAGAACGCACATGGTTAGAAAAATAAATCCCGAGCCAGGCGATCGGACGGCGAGTAACGGAGTTCTAAGCCGCCGAGGGCGCGACTCGTTTGCAAATCTCAGTCCTGCGTTTCAGCGGCAAGAATGCCCAGTGACCCCAATTAACGGCGGGAGGCAAAATCATGACCATCTCCCAGTTTCGGCAACTTGCGGCCTACAATCGCTGGGCCAATGCGCGCCTGTATGCCGCTGCACTTGATCTATCGGAACAGGCATATCGGCTTCACATCGGCGTCGTCTTCGGCAGTCTGCACGGCACATTAAACTACTTGCTGCTGACCGACCGCCTCTGGCTGAAACGGCTGACCGGTGAAGGCAACCATCCGAATCGTCTTGACGCTATTTTGTATGAAGACCGTGCCGAATTAACCTGGGCGCGTATCGATGAAGACAATCGGTTGATGGCGGTTGTCGATCAGTACGACGAAGTGACACTTGCCAGTCTCCACGGCTACAAGACATCCTCCGGGATGCCGCAGTCTCAGGTCCTCGCGGATATTCTGTTGCACCTATTCAATCACCAGACCCATCATCGCGGACAAGCACATGCGTGCTTATCGATCTTGACGGGTGGCGAACCACCTTCGCTCGACTTGCTGGCGTTTCAGCGCGGCGGCACAGCGCCCGATCTCAAAACGCTGATCCGACACGGCGGGGTGTAGCGAGGTTGCCGAAGTGTGTGGCGCAAGGAACGACGGATCGGAGTGGCGTTTTTGGGCGTCGCCGACGCGCGCGCGGCGCTTCGGCCAGCTTGGACCAAGCCATGAGGTGCACCCTCTGCGAACCCTGGCGGCTTTCTCAAGCGCGTGGGGGTACGGTAACAGTAACGGTGCCGTTGTTTCCACTGTCACGGCGGGAATCGGTAGCTCCAGAAAGATCAGATCTGCTCCCGGATGAAACCGCTCTCAGGGCGTGATGTCGCTTATTGGGGCAACCTTTGAGACATGGCGACCGGCCCTGATGATGTCCGTTTCTAGGGGAGGATCGGAAGTAGTCGGCCGACGACCAAAATGACGCGATTGACCCAACTGAGACATTGGCGCGGGGCTTCTGTCCCGCGTTTTGCGTTTAGGACCACGGCGGCTCTTCGCTCGCCCCGGCTACCTCGTGGTGGATCGTGACACCCGCCGAACGCAAGCCGGTCAGCAATACAGTTCTTACAGAGGCAGGATGGAATCCAATATCCTTGGCGTTTGGTGGATGTGCCTCGCTGCCCTTCAATCGGAGCGCCAAGTGCAATTGCTCGCAAAGGTGCTGAACGACGAGATTGACCTGAACGTCAGTCATGATCTGCTTTTCCTGCTACCATCTTACTACCCAGCTAGGTAGCACACATGAAAATAGGACGGTACGCGATTGGACCGCCCCAAGGGTCAACCCCACGCGATTGTCCCATGGGCGGCCCCCAAATCGCCCGTCTATCGGGCAGACCGGAAGTGACTAGCCGGCGCTTGGGGCAATAGGGCTCTCCCGCGATTTCCGCTCCCAGGTCCACAACAAAGTGCTAGGCTCCTTCTTGTCTCAGCGACGTGTGTTTGCCTGGTCGTTCGGAGGGCGCTGTGACGGAGCACCGGGTTCAAAGGCGATTAGCGGCGATCTTGGCCGCTGACGTGGTCGGCTATTCCGCGCTCATGGAACGCGCTGAAGAAGCCACCTACGCCGAGTTTGAGCGGCTCAAGCGAGAACTGATCGAACCTAGCCTATCCCGCCACGATGGGCGACTTATCAGGACTACGGGCGACGGCGCGCTCGCCGAGTTCGCGAGTCCTTTAGCCGCGGTGAGATGCGCGGTCGAAATGCAGGATCATCTCGCTGCCTCGGACAGCAGCCCCCTGCGGTTCCGCTTCGGGCTTAACCTTGGTGACGTTATCGTTGGGCAGGACGGTGATCTCTATGGCGAAGGGATCAACATTGCTGTCCGGTTGGAGGGCATCGCGGATCCGGGCGGCATCCTGATTTCCGAGAAGGTGTACAGCGAAGTCGAAAGCAAGTTAGACGTTGGCTTCGAAGATCGCGGCGAGCAGCGGCTCAAGAACATCTCCAGGCCTGTCCGCGCCTACGCTGTACGCGCGGGAGCGCATAACGCCCCGACCGAGAGGATATGTGTGGTCCCTCCACTCCCAGACAAGCCGTCTATCGCCGTGCTGCCGTTTGAGAACATGAGCAGCGATCCCGATCAGGAGTATTTTGCAGACGGAATGGTCGAGGAGGTCATTACTGCGCTTTCGCATTTCCGACAGCTGTTCGTCATCGCCCGCAACTCCAGCTTCACCTACAAGGGGCGCGCTGTTGACGTGAAGCAGGTCGGGCGCGAGCTTGGGGTGCGCTACGTCTTGGAAGGGAGCGTTCGCAAAGCGGCCAACCGGGTGCGCATCACGGGACAGCTCGTCGATACCACCACGGGGGCCCATCTTTGGGCTGACCGCATCGATGGCGGGCTCGGCGACATCTTCGATCTACAGGACCAGGTGACCGAGAGCATTGTCGGGGCGATCGCGCCGGCAATGGAAAAGGCCGAGATCGAGCGTGCCAAGCGCAAGCCGACCGAGAGTCTCGACGCTTATGATCGCTATTTACGCGGTTTGGCCGAGCTTTATCAGTTTGCCAACCGGCAAACTAACGAGGAGGCATTGCGTCTGTTCAACGGGGCGATCGAGCTCGATCCCGATTTTGCGTCGGCTTATGGTCGTGCTGCCGCTTGCTACGCCTTTGCCAAAAGCGAAGGCTGGATCTCAGTCACAGCAAACGAGATTGCCGAAGTGAAAAGGCTTGCTCAGCGGGCGGTTGAGTTGGGCAAGGATAAGGATGACGCGATCGCGCTCGCCGCCGCCGGGCATGCATTAGCGTTTGTTGTTCGCGATCTTGAGGTAGCCGCCGCCTTAATCGATCGCGCGCTGGTGCTCAATTGCAATATGGCCGAGGCATTGTTTTTCGGCGGCTGGGCCAAAATCTGGCTCGGCGAGCCCGAAGCGGCGATCGAGCGGTTCGCGCGTGCCTTACGCCTGAGCCCACTTGATCCGCGGGTGCCACGTATGCGAAGCGGGACCGCGCATGCGCTTTTCTTCCTGGGCCGCTACAGCGAAGCGGCATCGTGGGCGGCAATGGCTTTGCGGGACAATCCAGACTTTCCACCTGGATTACGTATCGCCGCCGCAAGCAATGCAATGGCGGATCGGCTGAAGCAGGCGCATAAGGCAGTGGCCCGGCTGCGGCAACTGAATCCCACACTACGTGTTTCCATTCTTAAAGACATGGTAGGCCCTTATCGGCCCGAAGACCTCTCGCGGTTCGAAGAAGGGTTGGGGAAAGCCGGACTGCCCGAATGACCATGGCAGCCAAGTGCTGAACATGACGACGAAGTGATCGAATGGGTGCGACTTCCGCTAATGGCCCGTTTGCGACATGCCAACTGGCGCTGATTATGTCCGGTTAGTGGGGAAGACCGGAAGTGTCCTGCCGAAAGGCGATTTTGACCCGAGACGGACATTCCTACCAGCCGGTCGACATAGGGCGGACAATAAAGATTGGCTCGGCGTGTCCCACGGCGCCGGCGCGTTTCCGAGGTGAAGTCTGATAGGCAACCATCCATTCTGGTCGCGGGACGCTCAATTGGCGGAATCCGCCCACTGTTAACGATCTCTTAACCATCACAACTTAACTTCCGGTTACTTTTCGGTTAATAGACCGCGCGGTTCGTTCCAGGAGAACAGCCGGTGCCTGTTGAAACACTGACATATGCCGCACTTGGCGCCCGCTTGACAATCTCGCCTAATGCCGCTCGTTCGCTTGTCAAGCGGCTCCGGCTGCCGCGCTCACTTTCAGATGACGGCAAAGCAATGGTGAGCGTGGATCTCACGGAAATACGGCACAAGCGTCGGCCACGTGAAGCAGGCAATGTCTTCCTAGCTGCAAAGATCCAGCATTGCAGGGGAGATCGCGCGGCTCGAAGCAACAGCAGCGGGTCACCGGGCCGATTTCGAGCGTGAGCGCGCCGATCGGCTGATGGTTGAAGTGCTACAGGCGACCGCCGAGGCTACGGCAGCTAAGGAGGCGACGGCGCGGCTCGAAGGTTTTCTTCGGAAGATGGCCGAGCTGATGATGGCTCGATCGACAGCCGCGGACTAGCTGCACCCCCCCGGGGCGCCTAGCTGCGGACTTAATGGCAGCAGACCGCAAGGCTGCTCGTGGGTAAGCATGCGTGTCCCCGACGTAGCCGAGCAATCGGGAGAGAAAAATGACCAGCATTGCCGATATCAGCGAGATGAAGGCGCGCATTATCGTGTTTGGGGTCGGCGGCGCTGGCGGCAATGCCGTCAACAACATGATCGCGTCTGAGCTGCAAGGCGTCGAATTTATCGTCGCTAATACCGACGCACAGGCGCTCGCCATGTCAAAGGCCAACCGGATCATCCAGATGGGCGCCCAAGTCACCCAAGGCCTTGGTGCCGGCTCGCAGCCCGAAGTGGGGCGCACGGCGGCCGAAGAGGCAATCAATTCGATCCGCGATCATTTAACCGGCGCACACATGGTGTTCGTTACTGCCGGCATGGGCGGCGGTACCGGCACTGGGGCAGCGCCGGTTATAGCCAAGACGGCCCGTGAGCTTGGCATTCTCACCATCGGTGTAGTCACCAAGCCGTTCCACTTCGAGGGCCAGCGCCGCATGCGCTTTGCCGAAGCAGGCATCGCGGAACTGCTCAGGGCGGTGGACACTCTGCTGGTCATCCCAAACCAGAACCTCTTCCGGGTGGCCAACGAGAAGACCACCTTCGCCGATGCATTCGTGCTGGCCGATCAAGTGCTTTATTCCGGTGTGGCCTGCATTAGCGACCTTGTAGTCAAGGAAGGCCTGATCAATCTCGATTTTGCCGACGTTCTCACCGTAATGCGCGAGAAGGGCAAAGCCATGATGGGCAGGGGCGAGGCTTCCGGTACAAAGCGCGTGCTCAATGCAGCCGTGGCCGCAATTTCCAATCCATTGATCGATGACCCGTCGATCAAGCGCGCCAGTGGCCTCATAATCTCCATCACCGGCGGCAAGGACCTTATGCTGTTCGAGGTAGACGAAGCGGCGACCCGCATTCGCGAAGAGGTCGATAAGGACGCCAACGTCATCGTCGGCGCCACTTTCGATGAAAGCCTGCAAGGTATTGTCCGCGTGTCGGTGGTAGCGACCGGCATCGATAATCTTGGTGCGACGCGCCAGACGCAACCAACGGGCTCACTTACGGAACTCGCTAGCAGGCTGCGCAAGGAAAATCATAGCCGCGCCCAGCGGATCGAGAGTAGTGCACCGCGGCCGAATTTATACAGCCGCTTTTCCGCTGTGCGCAATTCGATCGAGCAAGTTGTTTGCGACATCCCGGCCTTCCTGGGCCACAAGGCTAATTGAATTCTCGCAGGAACCAAATCGGCTCGCTTGAAAGCGGGCCTAAGCGGACTTGCCAGTTGGCGCCTGTGATGTCCGCTTTTGGAGGGATTGTGTTGCAAAGTCGATTTTCGCCGATGGTCAAAATTCTGCGGGCCGTGGGCGCGACTTTCGTGTACAAGATGTGAGGGACGTCACGGCCTCACGCAAAATTCACAGGCGACTTCGGTAACGCGACTGAGGTCATACGAATCAGCGATCGCTCGCTGCTTAGTGTTTTCGTGAAAATTCTTGAGCCCTACAACTTTCGAGTTTTGCAACAGTATCGGAGGTAGAGCGGGCTAAGGCCCGGTAGACACTGAGGTCTGCTATTGGCCCCAACGCAGACGGACTGCGAGCTGGCCATGATGTCCGCTGTTGAGAGTAGAGCCGACCACCGCAGGACTACTGGGACTTCTCGGACAAGAGTTGCGGTTGTCGCGCCGTCCCGCCTTGCTGGCTCCCCTACAGCTCCCCGTGCGGGCGCATGCTCAATTAATGTAAGGTGCTTGGAAGCGCTTGTCGCTCCGATTCTAACCTTCACAGGGGCAGGGTCGCAACACGGAAAGCGCAAATGAGAGCCTATCCCCTGCAGCTCCCCCCGCATTACGTCAAAGCTACTAATCCTGCACCCGCCACACATGGAGCGTAACCCTGCCGAGGTTAAGCTCCGAGGATGGTCCGCTAGGATGTCAGCCTTCAGGGGTGAAACGGAAAAACATCTGCTCGCTGGGCACCTTCCACCTTTGACCCTGGCTGTGTAAAAACGCAAAAAGTCAAAACGCGACGAGAAGGACATTCTCCAGTTTGATTTCTAAAGTGAATGCGCTTGGGAATTGAAGGCCTGAAGCGGTCTTGGATGAATAACTTCTTCTATCGCGATTGAGCGTCTTCGCGTTTTCACACAGCCAAGACCTGTCTCGGACATCGGCGTCATACACAAGCACAACTTGTGGCCGACGAAAGCGACTCACAATCACTCCGGAAGTCCTGCTTTGCGGAGACCATCGGCGAACTTGGCGAGGTCCTTCTCTCGGCGAAATGACGCTAAATCGCTGAGAATGGAGGCACGCAAATCGGGACGACATTCGAGCGCCCGCTTCATGGCTTTCTGTGCTGGCTCAAGGTGTCCGGCGAGTGCGTTGCTGGCTGCGGATATGCAGATTGCCTGGATTGTCGCGCATCGACTTTTCGGCGTATGACGACGCCCTCTCATAGCGGCTCGCGACAAAATGGGCATACGACATGGCTCCGTGCATGCCGTACATCCACGAATCGAGCGGGCTCAGGCGCATGGCATGCGCAACGTGCTCAAGTGCGAGTTTGGGCTCGCCATCCAGGCTCTCAGCCAACCGCTGAGCATCCAAGCCTGCGCGAAGTTGGGATTGATCGTTAGTCCTCGATCCATGAAAGCCGCAGCATCCTCGAACTCATAGGCTACACGAGCGAGAGCATATCCACCCATACACAGGGCTACCGGGTCGTCTGCTCCCAGATGCACTGCTTTCCGGGCCAGCCGCTTCGCTTCCGCGCTCTCCTTCGCACAATCGATCATCCAACCATTTGCCCTGCGCCGCGCATAGCACCACGCGGCCATGCCATAGGCCGAGGCTAGATAGGGGTCGCTCTTCATCGCTTCGCGAAAGAGCCGGAGCGCCTCGCTGATCGCGTCTTGGTCCAATAATTTTTCGCCAGCCCACGCAGGTAATAGTCGTATGCATCCAGATTTTCGATTGGTTTGCGCCTGGCCCGCTTGATCTCCTCATGCTGGAGCTTCGGCGCGATCGAGTGCGCAGGCGAAACGATCCGCCCAAAGGTGCGCGCCTGTTGACGCATCGATGAGCTGTGCGGCGATGCGTATCCGGTTCGGCCGAAGCTCGTAGCCTGTGACGTTGTCGGTCTCTGCGATAACCTATGCCGCTTTGATCGGAGCCATCTGCTGACTCAGCGCGAGCCGACTGTGCGATCATCGCGCTTCCTTGTCCTTGAGCCAGCCGAATGCGGGGACGCTCCACAGGGCTCCTATCGCGGTTTAGGGAAGCATGTGCCTGTGGCTGAAAGGGGTGGGGGGTCCCCCCGGGGCGGTATGTCGGGATCGCAGTCGCTCCGGTACCGCTACCGGTTAACCTGATAGTGTCTCAGTTTGATATCTAGTCGTCCTTTTCCCACTTATCCATTTGCAGGCAGGTCAAAAGGCTCACATAGCTGGGGTCACCACCGATACCCTCCAGCGGAATGCATTGCGCCTTGCTGGCGGCCGAGAATTTGGACCACTGGCTCCCTAATTGTTGTCGGGCCCTGTTTTCATCGTCCACGCAGTTGTTGAGGGACTGCTGAACTGAATCGCTGGCCGTCGCGGCCGTATCCAATTTGCAACTTCGGGCGATGTCGAACGTAGGTACCTGATCGGCCACTGCGACGACAAGATGAGCCCCCGCCACGATCGTAGAAATCGAAATCGCCATAATCGGTCCCTCCCTCTTGCTACGCTCATCGGGAGCGCTGCGATCGGCGCGGAAGGCGTTGATACTCGCTCATCACAGACCTCGAACCACGACGGAACACAACGGACATCATGGCCCAATCGAGACGGCATGGAAGACGCTAAATGGCGAAGGCACCTGGAAATCATTGGCACGTGCTCACACGGCGATGGCGGTGAACGTGCTGTTTGGGGTGCATCGGTAAGGAGGTAGAGGCTCGACCCCCCCGTTTCCCGGGATCGCAATCGGGCGGGTACCGGTACCGGTTACTGCCCCATATTTTCGCGAGCCCAATGGACCCTCCGATCGATTTAAGTGGGGCCGAAAGCGCTGACGAGCCCAACCCCGATGGGGATGAGAGCAGCGCAAATCCATATGGCGGGTGCACTGGAGCTTAGGCCGGCAATAGCGATCCATACGCCGAAGCCGACGAGACCGGCTGAGATCGCATAGGCGGCCGCTTTTTCTCGCAGGTCATTGGCATGATCTTCGAGGCGTGGCTTTGACGTCATGCCTGACGGATGTCGGAGAGCCAGATGTGTCCCTTGATTTACATCATGAAACGGCGCTTTCAATCCGGCCGCGTTATTTTCGCGACGCTAGCCAAAGCGTGCACTCATCCTGCGAAAGAACAAATCTGTTCTGAGGTGGTTGCCCCTGGAACCTACAAGGAGCTGACATATGAAACGGGCTTTGGTGATGGTCGGCGTGATGGTCTTTTCCGGCCCGGCTTTGGCTGATCCCAACCCGACTTTGGGGGGTACGATCGCGGTGATTACTACGGCCGCAGCTATAACGAAGCACGCGAGTACAAGCAGGAATTTTACAGAGGGCCGTGCAAGATCGAGCGCAAACGGGAGCGCAATGGAGAGTACAAAGAAGAGACGAAGTGCAAAGGCTACCGCTAATGCCATCAGAGGCCGCCTCAGTTCGGCGGCCTCATTTATACCCGTTGTGCCGAAAACTTGGACCTCTGGTGAGGTCTGCTGCGGAAAGACTATCTTCCACTTTATTCGTCGTAATAATCGTAAGGCCTTGGACCGTAGTAAGGCCTTGGCCCGTCGTCTCTGTCATAGGGCCTTGGCCCATAATCACGATCGTAGCGACGCGGTCCATAATCTCGATCGTAACGCCTTTGCCCGTAGTCGCGATCCTCACCACGTGACGGCGCGTCGCCTTGTGCAAAAACCGCGCGGCACCGATCGCTGAGGTTCGGAGTGTTTCGCCGTAAGCAAGCCACGATCCTGTTCGCATCGGGTATTTGCGCGCCACATAGCCGCCAGACGTCGGGTGTGCAGGCCTGCTGTTGTTGCCACGTTCCCCGATACTCTTGCGAGAACGCGGTACTCTGAAGGGTGATGCCGCAAACGATCGCTAATGCAAAGCTCAGGAAAGTTCGATGCGCTTGCATGTCTACCTTTCTTTGGATACGTGCGGAGTTCCGCACAAAAAGTTGCGTCGTCTTGAAATAAAGGCAGTTCGCGAAGGTTCGCTTCGCACAACAACGAAAAGGGTGTGGGCCTGTTCCTACATCAGTGAGGGCTCGATGGGAGACCTCTCACTTCGGAGTTCACCACGCGCCATCGGTTCGGCTGGGTCGCGACTAGGGAGCGATCCCGATCCCGATACCGATTCCGATAATCGCCAGTGATATGACGGTCACCAGCACGTGCGCCTATCAAGCGTCCTTTCGAGACTGAACCCATGCGCCATTGTTGCGCACCAGGGCTGGCAAATCCGCGGGCGACATATCGGATGCGGGCACAGCCGGAGCGCAAGCGTTGGTCAACTGAAACAAGGGAAGCGCCAACTTTTAATGCCGCGCCAATGCCCACGCCAACTCTGCCGCAAGCTCGTTTGATTTAAATCAATCCGCCCGCCGTATCGGGTCGCATCGTTTGCAATTGCGGTAGGAACGCCAACCTTTTGGCGCGTCGGCAGACCCTCAACAAGCGTCGCGCAAGGGGGCTCCCATGGGGGCGAGCGAGCCCTCACCGGCATGGTCAAGTCGTCGCCCTTGCACCTTTTGACATAACCCTCAACCCGGTGGCGGCTTTTTCGCGAAGATGCTTCTTAGCGGAGGCCCGCAGAGGTCTACACGCGCGGAATTGCCGGTGTCGCCCGCGATATCTCCAAAGGAGATATGCCAGACGGTGTTCGGATAGCTGCCGGTGCATACTAAGTGGGTCGTATCGGATGCGTAGTTGGTGCAGCGTTTTAGACACTGCCTAGCCAGCGCAGCTTGACGGTCAGGGCAGCTCAGGCCAGTTCTTTTGTCTTCGGCCCTACCGGCATAGTCCTCGAAAATGCATTCCCGCAACTGCGAACTTTGAGTCAACGCGTTCACGCATTGATTGGTCGCCTCGTCGACCTGCGCTTTGGTTGGATTTAGCAATGGGCAATGCGTGGGGATCTGACGTGGGGCCACGTAAACACGCGTTGTGCGCAGCGGGCGGGCGAGCACTGCGCTCTTTCGGTGTTCGGCTGTAGGGCCGGAAGCCCTGGCGGTCGGCGTTCGAGAACCCTCGGTACAGGCGATGGGAACGCATCTGGTCCACAGCGGACCCGTGGTCACGCACCGATTGGCCTCTGGCGCACAGCCGGCAGGGCAACAGGTTTGCGCAAACGTGGGCGATGATATCGGCGCATATACCAAAACTAGGATTGCGAGTTTGATATATCGCATTGCCGTCCTACCGCTCCTCGCTCCGCTCGCGCTGTACGGTTGAGGGTCAGTTCCCGTAGGGTTGCGGAGCGCGCAAAGGGACAGGGACCCTGCGGCGGCTGTTGCACCGCCGCATCTGGTCAACGCGGAATTTCTAGAATGCGTTCCTATCTTTCTATGCTTGCGGTTGAGAAACGCTGGCGGCGGACCTAGTTTGGTCGAGCACTACAAAGGCCATTAACTCATTCCCATCCCCTCAGCCAAGGTCGTGCCCAGTGAGGTAACGACAAAACAACCATCAGCCGCCGCGCTTCCCTTCTCTCCCGTGGTGCGCGAGATCGATCCTGATCTATCCGGACGAGCTCGAAAACATTGCGCTCGGTACTTTTCCTAAAATTCCCGAGGGAATTGAGCCGAGGATTTCGTTGTTCCAGTGTTGGCTGCAGAACAGACACGTCAATCGCGAAACGCTTCTAATCTGGTGTTCGAGGACGTAGCGTTACTTGTGGGCTCCGCAAGCCTTAACTTAAGGTGCCCCGCCCACGCCCTTTGGGGGCGGCTTCACTTTGTCGGCCTAATCAGTTCCCCTTTGTTGCTCTTTATCATCCGTGTTCCGTTCACTATTGGGCAGACCTTGCCACCTTTTCCCGCTATGGGCTCCTTAGGAAGGCATAGGACCGACTCGACGCGCGCCAGTGAGAAGATCACGCTTGCATTGGCGCTGTCTAAGAGGCTGCCCTTGGTGGAGGGTAGAGATGAACAACATCGCCGCAAAACCACGTTCGTTGCTGCTGCTCGCCGCGTGGACGCCCGTTTTCCTGATGCTTCTATCGACTGACGTATGCGCGCAAACCGCCAAGGGCGGAGCCTCAGACGTCCGCCGTGTATTACCACAAATCGAAAAAGAGAAGATGAACGCCTGGACCGTAGGCCTCGCCGGCGGCTTGCTCGAAGGTGCGCCCCTACGTCTCGCGGCCGAGATAGCCCGCGTCGTCGATGACGGCCCGAATTTGCATGTCCTGCCGATCGTCACTCGGGGCGCCACGGAAAATCTGAACTCGCTGCTCTATTTGCGTGGCGTTGATACGGCGATCATCAATTCCGACGCGCTCGAAGAGTACAAGATTCAGGTGCCGGAGATCCGGCGTCGGATCACTTACCTACTCAATCTCTTCCCGTCGGAGCTGCATATCTTTGTCCGCCCTGAGATCGAGAGCTTGCAGGATCTCGCTGGCAAGAAGGTAAATTTCAACACCCAGGGCACGGCTGCGGCATATTCGGGGCCACTGATCTTCAGCCGCCTAGGCATCAATGCAGAAAAGACTTTCATTCCGCATCAGGTCGCACTGGAGCAGATGCGCAAAGGCGAGATGGCAGCCGTCGTCTTCATCACGTCGAAGCCGGTTGACGCCTTCGTAAAGGGACGCTGGGAGCCGGGCTTCAAGTTCCTTCCGGTAGAATACGAAAGCAAATTCGAGGATTACTATCTTCCCGGGGTGTTGGAGGCCGCCGAATACCCTGGACTGATCAAGCAAGGCGAACAAGTGTCAACGATTGCGGTACCGACCGCACTGGTCGCGTTCAATTGGGCCGCAAAAACAAACCGCTATCAGCGCGTCGCCCGCTTTGTCGACATGCTGTTTTCGCGTATAGGCAGGCTGCAAGGCCCGGGCTTCGACCCGAAATGGAAGTCGATCAATCTCGCTGCGACAGTCCCTGGCCTCGATCGCTTTGCGGCGGCGCAGGAATGGCTGGATCGTCAAGCGCGCGCACCCCGGGCGTCGCGATGAAGGCGATCCTTCTATCCATCGCATTCGAAGTTGCTAGCGGGATCGCTTTTGCGCAAGGCGCGGCCGATCCAATGGCGCATCTTCGCGCTTGCTCCATCATCATAGAGGATGCAGAGCGCCTGGAATGTCTGGACAGACTCTCGCGTGATATCGCAGCGCCGGATCGCGCGGCGAGGGCCGGCGACAACTGGATCATCAGCGAGACTACCTCGCCGGTAAATTATACGCCGATGGTGACCGCCACCGCGGGCTCCGAGGGCTCGTCGATGCAGCTCGCCATTTACTGCCGCGGTGGCCGTACCGAGCTGGTGGTCTCAGGACCGGCCGTCTCTCGCAGCAGTTCGGGCTACAGAATTACCTATCGCGTGAATAGCGATCAGCCGGTGCAACTTGCGGCAGGTTCGCCGTCGTTTGGAGCCGGCGCTGCGTTCACAGGTGACATCGTAGGCCTGCTGCAGTCGCTCCCCGAGGACGGTCACATTGCGGTTCGACTCACCACTCGATCGGGTGTCGCCCAAGACGGGCGTTTTTCGCTCGGCGGATTAAAGACGGCGCGAGAGAAGCTGGCAGCGGCGTGCAAATGGCCACACGTCGTTGCCGGGCCACGCAACTAATGGCCACCAGATCGGAAGAACTCCATGACGAGCCTCAGGAAAATGGTAGGAGCCGCGACGGCGATTGCAGCACTGCTCTTGGTCGTGCCGTCGTCGGAAGCGAAGGTGAACAAGCAACAATCAGCGCAGAGTGCGGTTACCAAAACGAACCTCCCTCAGGATACCAATAAGCAGCACCGCCTTATCCTGCAATTGAACAGCAACGACACGGCGATGATGAACCTTGCGCTCAACAATGCGAGCAACGTCGTCCAATATTACAAGGATCTCGGCGAGAAAGTGTCGATCGAGGTTGTCACTTTTGGCCCTGGCCTTCATATGCTGCGCGACGACACCTCGCCGGTAAAAGCGCGAATTGAGGCGCTTGCGCTGAGCAGTCCGGAAATTTCCTTCAAAGCCTGCGGCAATACCCGCGAATACATGAGCAAGGTCGAAAGCAAGGAGATTCCGCTCATCTCGGAAGCTAAGGTCGTGAGGTCAGGCGTAGTGCGCGTGATGGAACTGCAGGAGCATGGCTGGACCTACGTCAAGCCGTGAACCGGCGTCCAGATCAGGAACGGCCGCGTTTCACGATGGCGGGCCATCTCGATCTGATCTCATGCCGGACGGGGGAGTGTTATCATGTTAGATTTGGACCGATGGCTTTCATCGTGATAAGCAGTGCAGAAAGGCAGGCGCGCTGGCGCACGAGGCGGACCGCGGACATCGAGGCACTGCGTGCCGCAACCACCAAGGCCGAGCTGGCACTTGCACAGGCCGAGAACTATCTGCTTCACCAGCGCGTACTCGACCTAGAGAACGCGCTTGCTTGCCGGGAGAGTGCCGCCAAGTCTGCCCAGACCAAGGCGGCCAGCGAAGTTGCCCACCTCAAGCAGAAGAACGAGGAGCTGCAATTCAAGCTTCGTCAGATGTGGGACTGGTACAACAATGAGATCACCAAGGCGGGTGGCCTGACCTTCAAGGCAGGCAGCCTGATTGCGAAGGCGCTGCATCCCGACACCAAGCCAAGCGAGGAAGTCAGGCTGGAAGCGTTTAAGGCGTTCTCGGCTTGGAAGGGCGACAGGGATGCGGCGAAGCGCCGTTAGGCGCACCGCCTCAAAATCGCATGATCTAGATCAAGGCCGTCGCTCTACTGCCGCCAACGATGGCGCATTGTTGGCGGCCTCTGCCGGCTCAAGCTATCGAACTCGATGTGTTAGCGTGCGCGCGACCAACTCCTCGGGCGTAGTCGACCGATGCTCATGCATTAGAAAGGGGGCTTGGCTGCGGATGGGTTATTCGCCTCCGAGGCGGCAGGTCTCACGAAGCAGCAGAGTAATAACCCATCGCATTCGACGCCGTGCGCGCTGCGCTTCACGTCAGGCCGAAAATGACGCTAGCGATCGTCACGACAATGAGATGGGCCAAAACACACAAGGATCCAAGGCATGTCGGCACGCTCGCGGGGAGTCAATCCGAGGTTCGCATCACTTCTCTGCGGCTCTGCTTAAAAGCCCCAGCTGGGAGTTGGGGCAATCATAGTCTCCGGTCAGTCAGCGCCGGTATTCCCGGCGCGAATACCAAAGCCGGCCATGAGCCAAACGTTCCTATGTATTCTGGTCGTCACGGGGGAAGGGCACGCCCCGCGAAATGGAGACGGCCCCGCGTGAGTGGAGCCGTCTCCCGCTCACTGCCGACCGGCCGTCGGTGAGCGCTCCGCCGCTGCGAGAGATCTCCGACGCCGCGAACGCGGCATCACGCGGTCGGCGGCGGACAATGACTCTGTGGTCGGCTCCTTAAAAGTGAGCCGCTCTGACCTAAGGGTAATCCGCGATGTCCGCTTATCCGCCAACAACGACGCAGAAGATGACGTTGCACGAGGTCCGAGAAGGGCCGATTCCGTTGAAAAAGGCGGCAGTAGTTTCGTCGTGAACGCCCGCTGTTCCGCGGACGAGTCGGCTTGATGGGCATCGGGATCAGCTTGGCCATCTTACGAAGGTTCTGAGCGGTTGCAGCGAGGGTGAACTCATCACGTGCGCCATTCGGACCCCTTAGTCGTAGCCGATCGAGCTTGAGAATGCGCTTGAGGTGCGCGAACAGCATCTCGATCTTCTTCCGGAGCCGACGTGAAGTGCGGCCTTCCCATGATCTTGCGATCTCGCGCGCCATGTCGCGAGCGCCCTCGTAGATCGAGCGCGGCACTTTGCGGGCCGGAGTGTTGGGGCAACACCTGCTTCTCAGAGCGCATGCTTGACAATCGTGCTTGCTCGCACGGTAGAGGATCGTCGCATCGTCGTTCACCGGCGTCCCTGTGGTGGTGAGGGTTTTGCCACCGGGGCAACGATAGATATCCCCGGCATGATCATAGGTGAAGTCCTCGCGCGAGAAGGTCCCGTCGGTGCGGGCCGACTTGTCGAAGACGGTCACGTGCGGCTCGATCCCGTGCTCGTAGAGCAGCCACCC
>NZ_JBWBWM010000055.1:0-35864 GCF_056174665.1 Bradyrhizobium sp. WYCCWR15520 | reverse complement strand
CACCATCAATGTGAGGGACGACCGCCCGCCTTCCAGGCAGGTCGCGCGAAGCGCGCCACCCAACACCGCCGTAGCAAGCGCGGCTTGCCTGGAGGGTGGACCGGGGCCCGTTACCCCATCTACGACAGCGGCTACGCGGTCACTTCGGCTGCGGCACGATCCGGATGTAGGGCTTCGGCGCCTTCCAGCCGGCCGGGTAGATCGTCTTCGCCTCGTCGTCGGATACCGAGCCCGCGATGATGACATCCTCGCCCTGTTTCCAGTCGGCCGGCGTCGCGACGCGATGCTTGGCGGTCATCTGCAGAGAATCGATCGCGCGCAGGATTTCCGCGAAGTTGCGGCCCGTGGTCATTGGATAGACCAGCACCAACTTGATCTTCTTGTCCGGACCGATGACGAACACGTTGCGGACCGTCTGGTTGTCGGCGGGCGTACGTGTGAGCGGATCACCCGAGGTCGAGGCCGGCAGCATGTCGTAGAGCTTGGAGACGTTGAAATCGATGTCGCCGATCATCGGATAGTTCGGCGCGGCGCCTTGCGTTTCCTGGATGTCCTCCGACCACTTCGCATGCCGGTCGACGGGATCGACGCTCAAGCCCATCAGCTTGACGCCGCGCTTGTCGAATTCCGGCTTCAACTTCGCGAGAGCGCCGAGTTCGGTGGTGCAAACCGGCGTGAAGTCCTTCGGGTGCGAGAACAGGAGCGCCCAGCTATTGCCTATCCAGTCGTGGAATTTGATTTTTCCTTCCGTGGTCTGGGCTTCGAAATCGGGGGCGGTTGCGCCAATCTGGAGTGCCATGATTTCACCTCATGTTATTCAACTTACAGGGGAATTTGTCTTTAAGATTATAGGACTGTGAACGGGTTAAGTGAACAGGTTCGCGCAAAAGGTGAGATCCTTCTCCGCGAGCCCGGAACTCCTAGCATCTTCTTTTGGTCGGCGCCTCTTCGACGAAAAGAAGCTCTCACTCCGTATTTGAACGGGCTCCGTCAGTTTTCCAGGCCATCCTTTTGTTTGATCTCGATCTTTTCAAAAGCTCTTCCACCTTTCTGCCTTGCCTGCCCCGATATTGCCTTTTATCGCCCGCATCACCCCGGGCCGCTTTGCACCCGAGGGGGCTTTCGCTGAACCGTGACCAACCTCACAGCGACCAATTGGCAACCATGTAAAAATCTCGAAATGCGAGTTTCGAATCGTTAACCGCTCGTTCATGCCCCGTATGGAAATGCTGGACTGAAATTGAAATTGAGAAGTGCAACTATGTCTGCCGTGACGGCTGTAGCCGCTGAAACATCCCTTGAACCATCCTGCCGCAAGACCGCCGCGCATGCGCTCACCATCGTGCGCGACGGCGTGATCACCGGCGAGGGGCCCACGACCCGGGGCCGTATCCATTTCTCCCGCGCGCTCGACGCCGATGACGCCGCCTGGTGCGCGCGCATCCTGACCGTGAGCGCGGTCGAGCATCAGCCGGTGAGCCGCGCCGAAATCGAAGCGCTGTTCGAAATCAGCGACGCCGCCGCGGAGCGTACCGACGACGGCCGTTTCGACGATCTGCTGGCCAAGGCGGTCGCCCACCATGCGGCCTCCGAGTCCGGCCTGCCGGTGCCGCCGCGCACGGTTGCGCTGTCGCCCGATACCGACATCGAGAGCTGGGCGCCGACCAAGGCCGCCAATATCGACACCCAGGTGCTGGAATGGATCGCCAGCCAGATGCGCGGCAAGCGTCACAGCAACCGCCGGCTCGCAGCACTGGTCGCCACGCTTGTCGGCGTCGCCGCGCTGCCGCTCGCGCAATTGCCGGGCATGCTGGATATGGGGATGCTGTAGGTTCATTCGGTGATGATCGGTTTCAAGACGGCGGGGTAACTCCCGCCGTTTTTGTTGTCGGGCTTCCTCGCCCTGTCCGGCGAGGGCAGGGCATCCAGTATAACGCGGCCTTTCCGCGTCATTGCGAGACTGTGAATACCGTTTCGCACTCTCGCGGCGCGGTGGGCAAAGCGAGTTGTCCGCCGTAGCTCAACGAGCGAAGGCGGAAGAACAACGACATCGGGCTCACGATCTAACGAGCAGCCACGAAACATTAAGGTGCGAGCGACGCGGTATAAGCGACTACGTTGTGCTCGGTTCCGGGGCTTTAACTGTCGCTTGGGCACCCCATATAGACTCTCATGGCACAATGGAAATCATCGACCACGCGGCAACCACCGATGACAAAGGACGAGTTGCGTCTGATGCTGGCCGAGGCGGTCCGCAACACGCAACCGAGCTCCAAGCCGAGAGGCTCGAAGGTCGAGGACGACCAGGCTGATTGACGTCCGTCGATCAACCGTATTGGATTGATTGCCTACCAGCCCGAAACGAACGTAAGTCGCGGCAGGGATGTCGACCCGACAGTGCTGCCTTAATCAAGAATTCAGAGAGAATAGCGGATGCGGATAGCTGCCAAGCCCACCGAACAAGAGACCGTCGAGGGGCCGCAAGCGGTGTCCTTTCAGATCGCGAACGGGAACGCGCGGCAGCTCTGCATTCTGCAAACCGGGTTGCCGACGAAGGCGCTGGCCCAAAAATATCTTCTCGCAAATTGGCCTGTTATCGAAAAGATGGCGCGCGACGCGCTCGCGGCGGGAAATCTTGAAGACGGCCATATCAAACTCGTCGTGGCCTGATCAGTTCATCATGAACGTCAGTTTTGGATTGCATCAGTCATGCTGAAAGATCGCGAGAATATCCTCAATGCGCTCCGCGAGAAGCCGCTCAAGACTTATCAAGTCATGCGGCGCGCCAATCTCCCGAATGAGGAAGCCTGCCAATCCCTGCTTCTGAAGATGCGCGACGAGGGTCTGGTGAAATTCGACATCCACAAGGGGCATTGGCGCATCGGATAGTCGGATACATGCGGCGGGCTTATTCCCCGCCGTTTTCTGCTTTCACCTTCCGCTTTCAGCCCAAGCGTTCGTCCCGAAAAATCCGCCGACGCGCTGGAAGTTCAACACGTGCGCAGGCCGTTGGCCGACGGCTTTGATGTCACGGTGCGGCATCGGCTTTCGGCGTCGCGCCGTTCGGCATCCCGCGGTCATGACGATCAGTGCTCTTCTGCGAAATGCCTTTGCTCTTCTGCGAAATCGCGTCGCTCAACCAACCATGTGCGAAGCCGACAACGCTCAACGCTGGCGCGCGGATTGGCCTCAAGTGACAGCGCGAAGAATAATTTTTTGAAGGTGAAGCAGCTCACACCAGTGCCTTCAGCGGCAGGCTCATCTTGCCAGCTTGGGGTAACCAAGATGCATGATCGAACCACCATCCCCAAACTAACGTTCGGCAAGCTGCCGGAGCCGAAAAGCCAGGCCCGCGACTTGCGAATAGATGCCTGCCGAGGCATTGCGCTGTGGTTCATCTTTCTTGACCATGTCCCAAACAACATCGGAAGCTGGCTGACGTTGCGGCACTACGGCTTGAGCGATGCCGCGGAAGTATTCATGTTCGTCTCGGGCGTAACCTGCGCGCTAGCCTACGGTAAGGCATTACGGTTCGAGGGCTGGATCGGGGTGATCCGCCGGACGCTGCGGCGAAGCTGGGACATTTATGCCGCATTTCTGCTGCTCACGCTCGCCTGCGCCATCCTGGTTCACCTCGCAG
Organism: Bradyrhizobium sp. WYCCWR15520; assembly: GCF_056174665.1. Lineage (NCBI taxonomy): Bacteria > Pseudomonadati > Pseudomonadota > Alphaproteobacteria > Hyphomicrobiales > Nitrobacteraceae > Bradyrhizobium > Bradyrhizobium sp. WYCCWR15520. The sequence goes on along the minus strand of NZ_JBWBWM010000055.1, from coordinate 32,224 downwards.
GAAGCGGCCGTCTCGCCGACGAGAGCAATACGCGCGTTCTGTTGGACCATCCGGGCGAGATGCTCGCGCGCGCGGCGATACTTCAATACCGTCCGGTCAATACCGACGTATTGCCGGCCTTCGTGCTTCTTCACCTCTTGTTCGCACCGCTGTTGTGGTTGCTGCTGCGGGCGCCGAATGTGACGCTTGGCGCCTCGTTGGCGCTCTATGCACTGGTGCATGTCTTCGGCTGGACCGTCCCGGCGTGGCCGAACGGTAACTGGGCCTTCAATCCGCTGGCCTGGCAGCTGCTCGTCGTGCTTGGCGCGTGGTGGATGATCGAGGACAGGAACGTCAGACCGTGGGTGATGTCGCGTACGGCGCTGGTACTTGCCGTCCTGTATCTGCTCCTCAGCCTGGTCATCGTATTGAGCTCGCACATCAGGCTGCTGCAAGCGCTGATCCCGCAAGCGCTATCGCAGTTGCTATATTCAATGGACAAATCGAATCTCGATCCATTGCGACTGCTGCATTTTTTGGCCATAGCGGTTTTGGCGGCGTGGCTCATGCCTCGAGATTGGCGTGGGCTACAGACGCCATTGATGCGCGGCGCGATCCGCTGTGGCCAGAACTCGCTGCCAATCTTTTGCGTCGGCGTTCTCTTGGCGTTCGCCAGCCACATGGCGCTGCTCGAGATCTCGAACGGGCTTGCGATGCAGATTGCACTGAGTCTCGGTGGCATCGGGGCGATGATCGCGACCGCAACGTTGCTGGGGTTGATCGGCACCAAACCCAGGCAGCAATCATAATTTCCAGCATGAGCCAACGGGTCGCGCGAATGCGCGCCCGATCGAAGGCTCGTGTATGCGGATTGTTACTTTTGATGGAACCGGCCTCAAGGGTGGATGGGTTGCAGTTCCTGACAGTGGGCAAGCGGAAACATTGCGGCCTGACGCCGTTTTCATAGGCAGGAGGCTGCCATGAGTAAATTTCACGAGAAAGCCGAGGCTCAGACGAAACAGATCATCGGGCAAATGCTCGGCGATGAGCTGTTGGTCCAGGAAGGCAAGGATCAGCAGCGCGAAGCGACCGAGCCTGAACCACCCGCCAAGGGAAAGGACAAGGGAAAGGACCAGGGTATCGTGCGCGATGAGCGCGGGCAGGAACAGCCCCGCGACAAGGAACGCGCCCAGCGCGTGAGCAGGGTCGACCGGGGCGGCGATCCGCCCGGTAAAAAGGTCTGACGGTAATCATTCAGAACGTCTCGACCCGCCGAGACGAAAAGGAGGCGGCCGAGGGGCCGCCTCCAGTCGCTATACGCCGTTATTTTTTACTGACAGATGTGGCGGCGGCCGTCCTCACCCAGGAACACCGTTCCGGGCTGACAGACAAATCCGTTGTTGTAGCCGCCGTAGTAACGCTGCCCGTAATAGCCGTCGTTATAGGCGTAGACGTCGTTACGGAACGGCGCGGTCGCAATCGCGCCGGCCGTGCCTATGGCGCCGCCCACCACGCCCGCGGCTACTTCACCGGGCCAGAAGCCGCTGTGACTATGGTATACTCGCTGCTGCGTTTGCGGCGAGCGGATCGAATCCGACCTTCCGTGACGATCCTGCGCCAGCGCAGGCGCCGCGATCGCGGTCGTCAGAACTGCGGCTGCTGTCAGGAACTTCAAGTTCATCACTCTTCTCCGTTATGGTGACGTCGGGCCAACGACCGGCATCCGCCACTGTTCCGGTATCGTGATCGCTCCATTTCAAACGGATGTGAGGTTTCAGTTCCCGGACATGTTCCGCAATCGGCGTTCCCTGCCGCGTTTCAAATCGCCCGATGGCTCGCAGAGCGGACGCGATGCCAGACCGGATAGACCAGCCAGAAGCCAAGCAGCGCAATCAGCGCGCAGGCGCACGCCCATCCAACGGTGGCCTCCCGGCTCGGAGCTGCAACGGATGCTCGGCCCGGTGGACCGGGAACGATGTCAGACAGTGCCGATTGATCGGGACAATCGATTGAGGTGCATCGTCATGGAACTTCGCCCGCCGGGCGCAATGCACCCCGACTGCAAAGGCGAGGTCACCCATGAAAAGCAAGCGTATCGCTGCCGACGATAAGGCGCAGGTTCACGTCGTCATTCTGGACATGGGCGAGGAGGCCTTTGCCGCGCTCACCCGGTTCGTCAGGGAAGCGGGAATTTCGGCGGCGTCGCTGACGGCGATCGGCGCCTTCGAACGGGCGACGGTCGGATGGTTCGACATCGGCTCGAAAAGCTATCGCAAGATCGAAGTCGGCGAGCAGTGCGAGGTCCTGAGTGCGCTCGGGGACGTGGCTGACGGCGATGACGGCCAGCCCAGCCTCCATGTCCATGTCGTGCTAGGGCTGGCCGATGGCTCGACGCGCGGCGGTCATCTTCTGGCGGGCACGGTGAGGCCTACGCTCGAAGTGGTCCTGACCGAGGTGCCGGCGACCCTTCGACGCAGGAAGAGGGCCGACCTCGGGATTGCGCTGATCGACCTTGCGGCCAGCGGCGGCTGACGCATTCGCCGCTTCGCTTTAGGAACCATTTAACGCGGCCCTCTGTTGTCAGCGCACCATCAATGGAGGACGTCATGGCTGAGAAGGACCTCAACGATTTATTTCTGGATGCTCTCAAGGACATCTACTACGCCGAAAAACAGATCCTGAAGGCGCTGCCGAAAATGGCGAGGGCCGCCAATTCTGACAAGCTGCGCGCTGCGTTCGAAAAGCATCAGGACGAGACCGAGGGACAGGTCGAGCGTCTGGAAAAGATCTTCGAACTGCTCGGCAAGGCCGCCCGCGGCAAGAAATGCGATGCCATCGAGGGCATCATCGACGAGGGCAAGGAGGTCATGGAAGAGTACGCCGACACACCAGCGCTGGACGCCGGCCTCTTGGCTGCGGCGCAGGCGGTCGAGCATTACGAGATTTCCCGCTACGGCACGCTGAAAGCCTGGGCGACCAAGCTCAATAATCCGCAGGCCGTGAAGCTGATCGACCAGACGCTCGCCGAAGAAAAGAAGACCGACGAGATCCTGACCAAGATTGCGGAAACAGCCGTCAATTACGAAGCCGCCGCCTGAGAGCGATCGGCGGCCGGCGGTGCTCCTGGCTATGCGACACGGAGCACCGCCGCGCCGTAGCGATATCGCTATCGGCCGGATGCGCCGTATCCTGTCCATCGCCTGAGCAGCCGCTCGATCGCTGCTCCGATGGCGAAGCCGTCGGTCCAATGGGCGAGCAGTACAATCCGCGTCACAGCCGGCCCCGCGTCCAGGGAGCGCCGCTAGAAAATACCCGCTGAAGTAGCCGATTGGCGAGCGCTTACAATTATTTGCTCGGGAGGCGCCAACGTAAGCAAACGTTTAGCCGCCGCCCGTAAAATGTCGGCTTCAGCTCCTGCATTAACCCCTGGTTAAGCCATGCGCCTGCTGCCGATGAAAGAGCCGGATAGGTCCTGGCGGTCGATCAAGGGCCAGTGGAAGAAGGATGCCGAAAGCGTCGGCGAGGACTTTTCGACCTTTTCGACCGGAAGCTTCTCCCCCTATGACGCCCTGACCAAGGACGGCGACAATCCCAACCTCTACTGCCTTTCCGACGGCGAGCGGATTCATGCGGCCTGCCAGGTCAGCCGGCTGATGATGAGCAAGTTTCCGAACCCCATCCTGCGCGCGCGCTTCATCGTGGTGTCGCCGATCTACGAACTGGGGATCGCAGGCGCCGGCCAATACGCCCAGATGATGGTGGCGCTGTTCTCCGGCATCGTGTGGCTGTCGCGTGATACGATGACCGCCAGCCACATCCGCTTCTTCCTGAAGAGCCCCGGGGATGCGCAGTTCTTCGCCCCGCTGCAGGCCGCGACCGCGCTGTCGCCGTTCTCGGAGTTTTCGATCGACGGGGCACTGATCGAGTGCAGCCTCAAGGAAGCTGAAATGGCGGAAAGCGCCTGATTCCGCTGATACCTTAACCTTGCGATAACTCATTTTGCTAACGCCCTTTTGGGTTGTGTTCCCTACAACAAGCGGCTGTGGGGGCAGCGAAAATGCTGAGCAATTCATCGGAAGACGTCATCGCGGCGAGCCAGCCGGCGTACCGTGCCGGCCTGCCGTGGCCCATCAGACTGGGTGCGATCCAGTGGCTGATCATCAGTGCTGCAGGCATCGTGCTCGCGATCACGCTCGGCACCGGCTATTTCGCCATGCAGTACCGGGAGCGGGCGCTGGAAGTCGCCGAGCGTGAACTCAACAACAGCGCGCTCTTGCTGTCGCGGCATTTCGACCAGCAGCTTCGTGATCTCCAGTATGTGCACGAGGATGTCATCGCCGGCATGCACGCCGACGGGATCGATACAGCGGACGAGTTCGAACAGAGAATGTCGAGCTTAAGCGCGCACGAGATGCTGCGCTCCAAGCTCGCGGCGCTGCCGCATGTCGGGGCACTGAACCTGTGGAACGCCAAGGGATGGCTGATCAACTCCTCCGAGATGTGGCCGGTACCTGATGTCAGCATCGCGGAACGGCAATATTTCAAGGATATCGCGTCGGGACGGCCAACGCCCGATGTGATCGTGGAGCCGGTCCTCAGCAAGGTCACGAAGAACTGGACCACGCTGTTTGTACGCAAGCTCGTCGGCCGCAACGGCGAGGTCATCGGGATTGCCAGCCGCGGCGTCGAGCCTTCTCATTTCGACGCCTTTGTCGGATCGCTGGAGCTCAATGGCGATACCGCGATCTCGATGATTCACCGCAACGGCACCATCATTGCCCGCTATCCCAAGGATGACACCCTGGTCGGCTACAACGTTGCCGGCTCCGAGGCGTTTCAACGCGCGCTGGCGGTGGACGGCAACATTTCCGGGCGCTTCACCAGCGAAAGGCTGCCGGAAAACAAGGTCGGCGCGGTGAAGTCGCTGATGCACTTTCCCATCCTGATCGTGGCGACCACAAGGACCGAGGCCGCGCTGGCGGACTGGCGAGCGCAGACCAGGCTGCAGTTTGGCGCAGCCAGCCTCGCGATCGTCGTTGTCATCGTGATGGTCTTCCTGATCGTGCGCCAGCTCCACCGCCAGCATACCGCCGCGCAGCACAAGCTTTCGGAAAAGAGCCAGCATCTCGACACTGCCATCAACAACATGACGCAGGGCCTTTTGCTATTCGATTCTTCCGGGCGCCTCGTGATCTGCAACCGCCGCTACATCGACATGTTCGGCCTGTCGCCGGATGTGGTTAAACCCGGCTGTCACCTGCGCGACCTGATCCGGCACCGCCAGGAGCGCGGCTCCTTCATCGGCGATGTCGACGCCTATTGCGCGCGGTTTCTCGATCCCAACAGCAGCCTCGTTCAGGACACCATAACCTCGACACCCGACGGGCGCACGATCCGGCTGATCTTCAAGCGCTCGCCGGACGGCGGCTGGGCGACGACTTTGGAAGACGTCACCGAAGGGCGGCGCGACCAGGCGCGGATCGAGCATCTCGCTCACTACGACGCGCTGACCAATCTGCCGAACCGCACGCTGTTTCAGCGCCATGCAGAGGGATTGCTGCTGGAAACCGAGGGGCGCAAGTTCGCGATCCTCTATATCGATATCGACGAGTTCAAGCGCATCAACGACACGCTCGGACATCTGATCGGCGACGAATTCCTGAAAGGCGTGGCGGAGCGGCTGCGCCAGTCGGTCGGAGCTGAAGATTTCATCGCCCGTCTCGGCGGCGATGAATTCGCCATCCTGCAGGACGGCATCGAGAGCGCCGAGGACGTTCATGCGCTGGTCGCGCGGATCTATCAGGCGCTGCGTACCCCCTTTGATTGCCACGGCCATCGGCTTTCCAGCGATGCCAGCATCGGCATCGCGATTGCCCCACGCGACGGCTCGGACCTGTTCGATCTCCTGAAGAACGCCGATCTTGCGATGTATGCGGCGAAGGCGGCCGGCCGACGAACCTATCGCTTCTTCGACCCCGAAATGGAGCAGCAGGCCAATCATCGCCGCGAGCTGGAGGCCGATTTGCGCGCCGCGCTAGCGGAGGGCGGCTTCGAGCTGCACTACCAGCCGCAGGTCGATCTGCGCAGCGACGTCGTCACCGGCTGCGAGGCGCTGCTGCGCTGGCGGCATCCGGTGCGCGGCATGGTTTCGCCCGCCGACTTCGTGCCAGTCGCCGAGGAAACCGGCCTGATCGAGGAGATCGGGCAGTGGGTGTTGCGCACCGCCTGCGCCGAAGCTGCGACCTGGCCGTCGCATGTCCGCGTCGCCGTTAACGTCTCGCCGATCCAGTTCCGCTCGGAAACGCTGTCGTTGAAGGTTGCCGCAGCCCTCAATGAAAGCGGGCTTGACCCGTGCCGGCTGGAGCTGGAGATCACGGAAGCCGTCTTGATCGCGGACGATGACGCGGCGCTGGCGGCGCTGAACCAGCTCCGCGCGCTCGGCATTCACATCGCGCTCGACGATTTCGGCACCGGCTATTCCTCGTTGCAATATCTGCAGCGCTTTCCGTTCGACAAGATCAAGATCGACCGGTCCTTCGTCAAGGAAGTGACGCGCAATTCGTCGTCGGCCTCGATCATCCGCGCGGTGGTCAGCATCGCCGCCGACCGCAACATGATCACGACCGCCGAAGGCGTCGAGACGTTGCAGCAGCGCGAGACCGTACAGAATCTCGGCTGCACCCAGATGCAGGGCTATCTGTTCAGCGCGGCGTGTCCGGCGCAGGAAATCCGCGCGCTGCTGGCGTCGGGGAAGGCCGGCGTCGAGGCTGCGGCGTGAGGCGCAAGACCAGGCTGCTTCAGCCCGGCTGCGGCCGCGCCTCGGAAATCGCCTTTCGGAGAATCCGCGACAGCAATTCCACCGAATAGGGCTTCTGGATCAATTCGAAGCCGCGGTGGGCGTTTTCCGCCAGCACGTTGCTGTAGCCGCTGGTCAGCACCACGGGCAGGCCGGGATAGCGTTCCCGTATAATGCCGGCGAGTTCGACGCCGTTCATGCCGGGCATGATGACGTCGGAAAACACCAGATCGGCGGAAAATTCGTCCTCGGCCAGGATCGCGAGCGCGGCATCCGCGCTGGCGACACGGCGGACGGTGTAGCCGAGATCTTCCAAGAGCTCGGTAGAGAATTGTCCGACGTCGTCATTGTCCTCGACCACGAGCACGCGGTAGCCGCGGCCGCGCGCGGCGGGTTCGCTGCCCGTCGCGGCCGCGTCGTCCGCATCGGCCGGCATCGCGGCCTGAGGCAGGTAGATCGTGAAGGTCGCGCCGTGACCGGGCGTGCTTGCGACCGCGATGTCGCCGTCGGACTGCTTGGCAAAACCGAACGCCTGGCTGAGGCCGAGGCCCGTGCCCTTGCCGACTTCCTTGGTAGTGAAGAACGGCTCGAAGATTGTCTCGAGCAATTCGGGCGCAATGCCGATACCGGTATCTGTCACGGTGACGGCGACGAAATCGCCGTGGCGGGCGGGCTGGGCGCGGAGCGGGGGAATGGCGTCCACCTTGCGGACGCGGATGATAAGCCGACCCTCGCTATCCATGGCGTCGCGGCTGTTGACGGCGAGATTCATCAGCGCGTTTTCGAACTGCGCGATGTCGGCGATTGCGAAACAATTGATATCGGCGATGTCGACATCGATCCTGATCCGGGCGCCCACGAGGGGGCGGATGAGTTGCGCCACGGCCTCGACCTGGTTGCCGATATTGAACACCTGCGGCTTCAGCGGCTGCCGGCGGGCGAACGCCAGCAGTTGTCCGGTCAGCTTGGAGGCGCGCTCCACCGTCTCGCCAATCGCATCGATGTAGCGGCGGCGTCGCTCCTCCGGCAGTTCGCGGCGGCGCAGGAAATCGGTTGCGGAGCGGATGATGGTCAACAGGTTGTTGAAGTCGTGCGCCACGCCGCCGGTCAATTGTCCGACCGCTTCCATTTTTTGCGACTGGCGCAGCGCTTCCTCGCCCTGGCGGCGCTCGGTGACGTCGATGGCCTCCGGCACGGCGCCGATCACGATGCCGTGGCGGTCATGCAGCGGGCGCATCGCAAAATCGAAATAGCGGTCGCCGACCGGCAAATGCAGCAGCATCTCGATCTTGACCTCTTCGCCGCGCATCACAGCAAGGAAGGCGTGGTGCACGGCGTCGCGCATGCCGGAGGTCTCGGCAAACCACGGCGTGTCCCAGAATGGCTGGCCGACTACGGCGCTGGCCCCAGCGCGGATTCCGGCAAGGGCCGTCCGGTTGGCATAGAGCACGTCGCCGTGCTGGTTGAGCAGCGCCTGATACTGGTGACTGGTTTCGAAGATCGCCCGCATCTGGGCTTCGCTGGATTCGAGCTGCGCGGTCCGCTCGGTGATCCGTAATTCGAGGATGTCATTCAGCCGGCGCAGATCGTGCTCGGCCTGCTTGGCCGAGGTGATGTCGTGGGCGACGCCGATGAAGCCGATATGGTTGCCGGTCGGATCCCAGCGCGGCTGGGATTCCGAGCGCAGCCACCGCCATTCACCGTCGGCGCGCTGGTAGCGGGCTTCCAGCACGAAGGGCTTCAGCGAGGCCTCGCCGGCGACCGATTCCTGCAGGGTGCGCGCCATGTCTTCCGGATGCAGCCGCTTGCGCCAGTCGAATACGATGGCTTCCTCGAATGGCAGGCCGAGGAAATCGAGATAGGCCTGGTTGGCGAAGGAGCGCGTGCGGTCGAGCTTGGTGACCCAGATCGGGACCGGGGCGCTGTCGGCGATCAGGCGAAAGCGCTCCTCGCTTTCGCGCAAGGTTTCTTGCGCCAGCATCTGCGCAGTGACGTCGCAATCGGCGCCGACCAGGCGCAGCGCCCGGCCGTCATCGTCGCGCTCGATCTTGGCGACGACGCGGATCCAGCGGGTCGTGCCGTCATTGGGCCGCACGATCCGGTATTCGGCCGAATAATCCTCGCTCTCGCTCTTCAGGATGCCGAACAGGTGCCGGACCGTTCGCTCGCGATCCTCGGGATGGATCCGGCTGACCCATTCCTCATAGCTCTCATTGGCAGCCTCCGGTGGCAGGCCGTGAACCAGGAGATATTCGGGCGAGCGGCGGTTCTTGACGCCATCACGGAAATCGATTTCGAGACCGCCGACGCCGGCGATGCGCTGGATCCGCGCCAGCTCCGCTTCGCGTTCCTGCAAGGCGCGATGAGCGCTGTCGCGCTCGCTCGCGATTTCCTGCAGATGCTGCCGCAAGCGTTCGGCGGCGGCAATTTCGGGCAAGACGTTCGAATCGGAAGGGGTCATGCGGGCCGGCAACCTCTGCCGGCACTTTCACACAAGAGGCGGCAAACTTTCCAGCTTCATTTGCTCTTGGATGGTGACCGGCAGTTGTAAGCTCGGCGGAACCCTTCCGCCTGCGCCTGTTCCTCGGAACAGAACCAGCGATCCTGCTTCAACCCCGGATAGGAGCGGCACGCCTGCAGATGATAGATGCCAAGGTTCCCGGTAACACGCGCGCGGACGGCGAATTTGCCTTTGATATTGCAGCCCGCGGGCATCACGAGATCATCGGGGAACAAGGTCTCGCGGATTTCGCGGTCGCGGTCGGCGCGACATGCAGTGCCGAGCAGGGCGCCGTCCTCTTTCCCGGCGCGGAACTCGCGCGGCGCGACAAAGCAGCCTCTCCAGAGGCCTTGGCGGTCGTCTCTGGCGCGGGCTTCGTCCGGCTGGAAGCGCCCGCTGGCTGAGGCTTCGACATTCAAGGCAAAGCCGTTGCGGACCAGCAACTGGCTGAGACTTGTCGTCTCGCCCTCGACCTTGCACACGCCGATGCGCCGTTTCTTGTAAGAGGGATCGGGACCCAGATCGTCGCAGCGGACCTGTTTGCCGCCGATCAGCTTGGTCAGTTGATCGCGCGCCTCGATACCGCAGGTCCAGCTATCGGCGCGTTCGTCGATGCAGAGTTGGTCGATGGTCGGAACATCGATGCCGTCGAGGCGGAAGGTAATGTTGCCCAGTTGAAGCGTGCTGCCATCCCGGACGATGGCGGTAGCGGCCGAACTCTGGCTGGTCGGAAGGGCGATCGACAGCAACGCCGCAACCAAAAAAATTGGGGACCGCATCTGTTTCATTTCAAATCAATTCCGCACCTGCCGGTGTCTTCTAGCACATGTCAGTATCCAGGGACCAAGCTTCGCGGCCTACGCCTCTCTGACGTCTATTCCACGGTCGCTCAAGGCCCCCAGAAGAATCTCGATATCTTCGGCCTCAATCGTCGTGGCCGATAGTAAGGTGAGTTCGTTGAGCTGGTCGAACGTGATGAACCGAACCCCGGCCGTTCGCCGATCTCGATCGCTCTTTTGATCATTGCCGATAAGTCCATGTGATCGTTCTCCTGAAATCGGTGTGCTCCTACTAAAGGGAAGCAGAAGACGTGTTGACTTCATAAGAACAAAATAGGAACATGTGCGCTCGCCCAACACGGAATAGCTCTCATGTCGTTCTCTTCACAGCCGAAATCCGAAGAGATCGACGAGCTTGAGTCGGCCGTGGATCAGGCGATTTCGGCCTGCGGCGGCGACATGCGGGCGACGATCCGCGCGCTGATCCTGGCTAACGAATATCTGGAATCCGAGGTCGGCGAGCTGATGAAGGCGGTATCCCATGCCTATGCGCGGGGTCGCTTCAATTCCTATTCCGGGTGAGTGGCCGCCGGGCAGGGCAGCCAGCCGATACGAGACCGTTGCCTCCATCGATTTTTGCTGTACGACGGGTGGGTTACCCCGCGTCCCGCATGTCTCAATGCGGGGGAGGATCCTGCCCAAAGCTCAAGCAAGAAGAACATGTTCAAGAGAATTCTGATCGCAAATCGCGGCGAGATCGCCTGCCGGGTCATCAAGACTGCGCGCCGAATGGGGATCGAGACGGTCGCGGTATATTCCGAGGCCGACCGCGATGCGCTCCATGTCGAAATGGCCGATGAGGCCGTGCTGATCGGCGCGCCGGCCGCGGCCGAAAGTTATCTTTTGATCGACAGGATTGTCGAGGCCTGCCGCAAGACCGGCGCGCAGGCGGTGCATCCCGGCTATGGCTTCCTGTCCGAACGTGAAGCGTTTCCGCGCGCGCTCGAAAAGGCCGGTATCGTCTTCATCGGACCCAATCCGGGCGCGATCGCCGCGATGGGCGACAAGATCGAATCCAAGAAGGCCGCGGCCAAGGCCAAGGTGTCCACGGTGCCCGGCCATCTCGGCGTCATCGAGGACGACAAGCAGGCGGTGAAGATTGCCGACGAGATCGGCTATCCCGTGATGATCAAGGCCTCTGCCGGCGGCGGCGGCAAGGGCATGCGGATCGCGCATTCCAAGGCGGAAGTCGCCGAAGGTTTCAACCTCGCCAAGGCTGAAGCAAAATCCTCGTTCGGTGACGATCGTGTCTTCATCGAGAAGTTCATCGTCGACCCCCGCCATATCGAGATCCAGGTGCTTGGCGACAAGCATGGCAACGTGATCTATCTCGGCGAGCGCGAATGCTCGATCCAGCGCCGCAACCAGAAGGTCATCGAGGAGGCGCCGTCCCCGCTGCTCGACGAGACCACGCGCCGCAAGATGGGCGAGCAGGCGGTCGCGCTGGCGAAGGCCGTGCATTACGACTCCGCCGGCACCGTCGAGTTCGTCGCCGGCCAGGACAAGAGCTTCTACTTCCTGGAGATGAACACCCGTCTGCAGGTCGAGCATCCCGTCACCGAACTGATCACCGGCATCGACCTCGTCGAGCAGATGATCCGCGTTGCCGCCGGCGAGAAGCTTTCGATCGCGCAAAAGGACGTCACGCTGACCGGATGGGCGGTCGAATCGCGCGTCTATGCCGAGGATCCGTTCCGCAACTTCCTGCCCTCGATCGGCCGCCTCGTGAAATACCGTCCGCCGACGGAAGTGAGTCAGGACGGCGTCACCATCCGCAATGACACCGGCGTGCAGGAAGGCGGCGAAATCTCGATCCATTACGATCCGATGATCGCAAAGCTCGTCACCCACGCGCCGTCGCGGGCCGCCGCCATCGAGGCGCAAGCCACCGCGCTCGACGCGTTCTACGTCGATGGCATCAGACACAATATTCCGTTCCTCTCGGCGCTGATGAACCATCCGCGCTGGCGCGAGGGCAAGCTTTCCACCGGCTTCATATCGGAGGAATTTCCAAAGGGATTTTCCGCCCGCCCGCCGGAAGGCGAGATCGCGCGGCGGCTCGCCGCCGTGGCAGCTGCGATCGATCATGTGCTTGGCGAACGGAAGCGGCGGATTTCCGGCCAGTTGACCGGCCGGCTGGTGCAGCGCGAGCGCCGCCGCGCGGTATGGCTCGATCGCGACGAGATCGCGCTTGATGTGGCGCGCGAGGCCGACGGCATCGCGGTGCGCTTCATCGGCACCGATGGTCTACCCGGCAATCCGCACAATCTGATCTCGGCCTGGACGCCGGGCGAGCCGGTGTGGCAGGGCACCATCGACGGCCATTTCGTGGCGATGCAGGTGCGCGCGATCCCGAACGGCATCCGCCTGGCGCATCAAGGCTTTGAAGTTGCGGTCCAGGTGTTCACCGAAAGCGAAGCCGCGGCGGCACGGCTGATGCCGGTGAACTCGGCGGCCGATACCGGCAAGAAGCTGCTGTGCCCGATGCCCGGGCTCGTGGTGTCGATTGCGGTCTCCGAAGGGCAGGAGGTTAAGTCCGGCGAGACGCTGGCCGTGGTCGAGGCGATGAAGATGCAGAACGTGCTGCGCGCCGAGCGCGACGGCACGGTGAAGAAGATCCACGCCGCCGCCGGCGCGACGCTGGCGGTGGATGCGTTGATTCTTGAATTTGCTTGAGACTGTCATTCCGGGATGGTGCGTCAGCACCAGACCCGGAATCTCGAGATTCTCAGGTGCGCAATTGCGCACCATAGCTCGATGCTTCGCATCGCTCCGGAATAACAAAGAGTGGGGATAGGAAATGGCTTTCCGTCAGCGCCGAGAGAGATTGCGTACCATTCTCAACGGCCCCACCTGCATCCGGCCGGGGTCGGTCTATGACGCGACCTCGATCCGTATCGCCGAAGACCTCGGCTTCGAGCTCGGCATGTTCGGCGGCTCGGTGGCCTCGCTGGCGATCCTCGGCGATCCCGATATTACGTTGATCACGCTGACCGAACTGGCCGAACAAATGCGGCGGATGTCGCGCGCTTCTGCCTTGCCGGTACTGGTCGACGCCGATCATGGCTATGGCAATGCACTCAATGTCCGCCGTACCGTTCAGGAATTGGAAGCGGCGGGGGCCGCGGGCCTCACCATCGAGGATACGCTGCTGCCGCAGGCCTTTGGCGTCGCCGAGCCGCAACTGATCTCGCTGGAGGAGGGCGTCGGCAAGATGAAGGCGGCGCTCGACGGGCGCAGCGATCCGCAACTGGTCATCATGGGCCGGACCGGAACACGCGGCGGCGGACCAAGGGCGTCGAGTTTCGAGGACTGTCTGGCGCGGGCGAGAGCCTATGACGCGACCGGCGTCGATGCGCTGTTTTTCACGGGTCTTACGAGGCGCCGGGAAGTCGAGGCGATCGCGGCGGTAACGACGCTACCGATCGTTCTCGGCAATACCCAGGGCGAACTCGACGACGCTGCGTTCCTCAGGAGTCAGCGGGTGAAGATTGCCCTGCAGGGCCACACGCCATTCGCCGCGGCGACGCTGGCGGTCCATGATACGCTGAAAGCGCTGCGCGAAGGCACGAGACCGAAGGACTTGAAGGGGCTTGCATCGGCGCAGCTCACCAATCGTCTGGTGCGCGATGACGAGGTCAAGCAGCGGCTTTCCGAATTTCTCGGATTGAAGAAGTCATGAGCGACGCGATCCGTCATGTCACAATCAGGGGCCGGGTGCAGGGCGTCGGCTACCGCGCCTTTGTCGACGACGAGGCGCGGTCGCATGATCTGGAAGGCTGGGTGCGCAATCGTCGCGACGGCAGCGTCGAGGCGGTGTTCGCCGGCTCCGCGGGCGCCGTTACGGCGATGATCGAGGAATGCCGGCGTGGGCCATCGTCGGCGCGAGTCGATGCGGTGCATGATGAAGCCGTTGGTCCCGACATGCTGAGGCTGCGACGGGCAGGGGAGCGCTTCTCTGTGCTGCCGACGATCTGAGCGTCTCAGCGTCGATACTTTTTTGGTTTCGCCGATGCGGTCGGCGGCATGGCTGCCGATGCGGCGAGAGGGTCACCTTTGATGTGCTCTCGGCCGATCTCGCGGCGCGGCCATACGAAATCGTCGGCGCGGCCGGCGGGTGGAGAAAGAGCTTCGCCCTTCACCAGCGCGCGCGTGGCGATAGAATCGAGCGCGGCCGGGCGTGAACCCGGTCCGCCAAGCAACTGATCCGGCGTGATAGAGGATGCGACCAAGGGGATGATTGGTCCGGCCAGCGGCCGCGGCGCGGGTTGGCCGGGCACGGCGTCGGCATCTGGTGTTGCCGGCTCGCTCGGCAGCGCGATCGGCAAACGCGCGAGGAGGCGCGTGATCTCGCGCTCCACATAGTGCGCAAGCTTGCGCGCGCCAGCCCTGGTGAAGAAGACACCGTCATTGGTCCGCAACTGACGGATCTGGCCCTCGAAGTCAGGGCCCCTTTGCACGAAATTGCCGGCCTCGTCGACAAAGCCTTCCCAGACGTCGACATAGGTGATGCCGCCCTTGGCCGCAGCTTCGCGGTAGAGCTTATCCAGGAACAGCATGTCGGAGGTGCTCTTCTGGCCGCGGACGGCCGGCAGACCGACCCACAAGACCGGCACGCCTTTGCTTTTGAGAACCCCGATCATGTCGTCCAACTTCTTGTTGTAGAGCTTGACCCAGCGTTCGTCGCGGAACTCAGAAACGCCGTTCGGCGAGCGCGCCACCTTTTCGGGGGCTGCCGCCTGGCCGGTGTCGTCGGGCGACAATTCGCCGTCGACGCGCTTGCCGTCTGCATTGGCCGTACCATCCGGCGCGCCAGCCTTGGCGTTTTTGGTTTCAGCGCTGGCTTGTGGAACCTTTCCGTCCCCCTTCTTGTCGGCAGATTTCTCGTCGACAGGTTCCCGAATTGGTATGCGATCGTTGAGGCCGAGCATGACAACGATCGCATCAGCCTTCTCGGCCGCAAGAATGACCTTGGCAGCCGCGACCCAGTCAGCGGGCTCGCCCTTGGGCTGGTACTTGATGAGGCCGGAAGTCGTCTTGTGCTTGCGGATCACGCCGAAGTCGGGCTGCTCGGAGTAGACGCCCTCAAGTCCGTAGGCCAGCCAGTCGGCCATGGCGTCGCCGATCACCAGTACATTGCGCGTTGGGACGGTTGCGCGCTTCTCGGGCGGCGGCGCCCTTGAAAAATCCTCGCGTGGCGGCGGTGAGGACTGCCGCCTTTCCAAAGGCGGCGCTCGCTGCTGGAACGGCTCGTAAGCGTCGTTGGAGAACCAGCCGCCGCCGCCAAACCAGCCGCCGTTACGCTGCGGGGGCGGACGCTGCTGCTGCTGCTGATATCCGCCGAAATTGAAGAACTGCGCCGAGGTAGGCTCGCCGACGCTCAACAACATGCCCACCGCGATTGCCACCGCAATCAGCGGGCCACTCCTGGCAAAGAGTAGTCTGGGCTTGTTGGACATGCTCTTACCGAGAACGCGGTCCCAACGCAGCCATCAAGCCAGATCGCCGATATCTGCGCAACTGTCCTGTCGTGCACATCGGCGTGTTTGACGGATGTTTGTTGCCGGCTTTGCGGAACCGGAACTTCTGCGCATTCGGGCAGTCGCCAACAAGTTACTTTTCAGTCGGCTGATAGAAGAGACCGGGCGGCTCCGCCTGGGTGAGCTGGCTCACCTGTCGGCCAGATGATCGACAAACGACGTGGACGTTGCTGCAGGGAGTTTCGCGCTAATGCGTCCGTTCGCGCAGTGCGATTTCGCCATCGTGCTGGATGGAGCCGCTCTCGACATATCGCAGATCGATTGAGGAATGCACCATGCTGCGATTGCGGCCGAGGCGCTTGGCCTCGTAGAGCGCGGTGTCGGCTTCTCCAACCAGCGCCGCCTCGTCGAGCGTCGAGCGGGACTTGGCGGCGACGCCTGCGCTGATGGTGATGTAGCCGCGGCTCGAGGCCGTGTTGGGTATGCCCAGCGCCCGGACCGTCAGCCGGACGGATTCCGCAACCTTCAAGGCCTCGTCTTCCGAGGTGTTCGGCAATACGACCGCGAATTCCTCGCCGCCATAGCGCGCGGACAGGCCCGACGTGTTGGCGGTCGCGTCGCCAATGGTTTTCGCAACGGCCTGCAGGCAACGGTCGCCGGCCTGGTGTCCGTAGGTGTCGTTATAGCCCTTGAAATTGTCGATATCGAACAGCAGCACCGAAATTTCTTCGCAGGCTTCGTATTCGCGCCGCAGGAAGCTGTCGAGGGTGCGGCGGTTGGTCAGCCCGGTCAGCCCGTCGGTCGCGGCGAGCTGGGTGAGCCGGCGGTTAAGCTGGGTCAGTTCGTCCTCCATCCGCTTGCGTTCGGTGACATCGCGGATGACGCAAAGAAATTCGATTTGCGTGGGATCGCTAGTCTCCGATGCCAGCTTGAATTTGCTCTCGACCCACGCCAGCGTTCCGTCGCCGCGATAGTGCCGGAACACCACCGTGCTGACGCTACCGACACCACTAAGCCGCGTGGTCGCCTGCATGACGCTCTCGCGGTCCTCGGGATGGACCAGGTCGAAGCATGATTTTCCCACCAGATTCGTCGCCTGCAGCCCAAGCACCGGCTCGACGGAACGGGAAACATAACGGAGCACGCTGCGGGCATCGATCACGATGATGATGTCGGCGATATTGTCGGCGAGCAGCCGATAATGCGCCTCGCGCTCGCGCAGCGCGCGCTCGGTCCTGCTGCGGAAGCGGAATTGCAATGCAAGCAGCGCCGCCAGCATCAGGATCATGCACAAGAGCACGCCGGCGACGATGACGTCGGTGCGCAAGGTCTTCCACCATTCCGAAAGCAGCCAGTCTTCCGACATGGCGACGGTGACCACCATCGGGTAGTTGCGTGTCTCCTCATAGCCGAGGTGCTTCACGACGCCGTCGAACGGCGAGATGATCTTGTAATATCCGACAGAGCTCAGCTTGAGATGCTTCGAGAACAGGTCGGTCTTGGACAGGTTCGTGCTCTTGTCCGACAGCGGCCAGCGTATCAGGAGCGTACCGTCATTCCGTATCAGGCTGATGCCGCCGTCCGGGCCGAGCTGGAATGTCCGGTAAAAGCCGTTGAAATAATCCTTGTCGATCGCCGCGGCGACGACCCCGCCGAAGCTGCCGTCGAGCTTGGTGATACGTTTCGAGACAACGATCATGGAGGATCGATCGTCGACCCGGGACTGCAGCAGCTCGCTGATCCGAAGCGCGTTGTCCGGTGTATCGCGATGGTAGACGAAATAGTTGCGGTCCGAGATGGTATGGCGCGGCATCTCCGCCAACGACGAATAGGTCCAGTTGCCCTTGGCATCCGAGACGCCGATCCTCCGCAACTGGGGCAGCGTTTTCGCCGTTTCGGCCAGGTATCGGTTGAACCTGTCAGGCTCGGGGTCTCGGTATTTCAGCAGGTCCACCATTCCCGTCATCGCGATATCGACCGACTGAATGGTGTGCGAGGCGTGCTCTGCCAGCGAATGAGCGAGGTTTTGAATGTCGGAGCTGCCGCTCGTCAGCGCCGCCTTCTTGGCGTCGAACGCCTTCCAGGCCATGACGCCGAGGACGCAGGCGGTCATGACCAGCGCAAAAATGATGACGACGGCCGTCGACGATATCCGCCGCAGCGGCCCGCCGGGGTCTGGGGGATTTCGATGGGGCATTCCTCGCCTTGATGTCCGCGCCTGATCTCGTTGCCGGCGACGCGCGAGGGGTGAATCTAAGGCGCGACCGGTACCGAAGGGGTTAACGGACGGGCCCGGGAAATAACGGAACCGACATCTCCCTCGGGTTCCATCGCGGGAACCTATCGGGCGAGCCTTGGCGAAGAGGGAGGAGGGATAAGCCCGGGGGCAGGAGCCTAAAACCGCAAAAGTCAGCCGCGAGCGCCCTTGACATCTGCACAGTTCCATCAGATATTTCTGTCATGACAGAAAAGACCGACAAAACGAAACTCCCCGCCGTCGTCGAACGGTTCATCCTGCACTGGGGTGACATGGGGGACGAGTGGGGCGTCAACCGTTCCGTCAGCCAGATCCACGGCCTGCTGTACCTCGCCGAGGCGCCGATGACCGCGGAAGATATCGCCGAGACGCTCGGCATGGCGCGGTCCAACGTCTCTAATTCGATCAAGGAGCTGCTGGCCTGGAATCTGATCCGCCGGGTGCCGATCCTCGGTGACCGCCGCGATCATTTCGAGGCCGAAACCGACATCTGGGAAGTGGCGGCGCGGATCGCCGCCGGCCGCAAGGAGCGCGAGATCGATCCCGCCATCGATGCGCTACGGGCCTGCGTTTCCGACGCTGCCGATGATCCGACCATCAGCCCGGTCGCGGCCAAGCGGCTGAAGGAAATGCTGGCTTTCACCGAACTGGTGGACCGCTGGTACACGCAGATGCTGCATGTGCCGCGGCCGAGGCTGGTCGCGCTGATCAAGCTTGGCGAGAAGATCGTCAGCTTTTTGCCGGTCGGGAAATCGAAGTAGGGGCAGAGGGGCAAGCAGGAGCGTGCAATGGCGTCCACCAGATTACCAAGGTTTCCCGCAACGCCTGCCTCGAACACCATCCTGCTCGACGACCGCCGCTTCCACAATCTGTTGCCCGACGAGGAATGGGGCCGTCTGCCGCTGGCGATCTGGCGGCGCTTTTCCAAGCGCTTTGCCGACGGCGAAACCGTTGTCTATGTCGGCACGGTGGAGGAGGCGAGTTTTAGCCGCGCTGGCTGGTGGCTGGCGCAGCTCGCGCGCCTGATCGGCGGGCCGTTGCCGACAGGTGCCGAGACCGGCGTCCCGATGGTCGTGGCGGTGACCGAGGACGCGGCGAGCGGCGGCCAGATCTGGACCCGGATGTGCGCGCGCAGCAATGGCTTTCCGCAGGTCATCCATTCCGCCAAGCGCTTTGCCGGCCCGACCGGCCTTGAGGAATATGTCGGCTACGGCGTCAGCATGGCGCTGCTGATATCGGTCGAGCACGAAGCGCTGGTGTTTCGCAGCGTCGGCTACTCCCTGCAGATTGGTCCGTTGAGGGTGCCGCTGCCGCCCTGGCTCACGCCCGGCGATCTAACCGTCACCCATTCCGATCTCGGCGGCGGCACGTTCCGTTTCTCGCTCGACATCGTTCATCCGCGCTTCGGCAAACTCATTCGTCAGTCCGCCGTGTTCATGGAGGCCGCATCATGACGTCGCTGCTCTGGATCCTGATCGCCATTCAGGTCGTGATGGGCGTGTTCGACACGTTCTATCACCACGAACTGACCGAGCGGCTGGCGTGGCGTCCCTCGCAGCGCTACGAGCTGCAGCTCCATGCTGTCCGCAACATGTTCTATGCGCTGTTGTTCCTGGTGCTGGGCTGGCTGGAGGTGCACGGCCTTCTTGCCATGCTGGTCATCGCGGTGCTGGTCGCCGAGATCATCATCACGCTGATGGATTTCGTCGAGGAAGACATGAGCCGGAAATTGCCGGCCAGCGAGCGCATCAATCACACGCTGCTCGCGATCAATTACGGCGCCATTCTGGTGCTGCTGCTGCCCGTCCTGATCTCCTGGGCGATGCAGCCGACCGGAATCAAGTCGGCCTACGCGGGTTGGCTCAGCGTGATCGCGGCGGCAGCCGCCGTTGGCGCCGCGCTGTGCGGCCTGCGCGATTTCTCAGCGTCGAAGCGCCTTTCGCGCATGACGGCTGCACCGGCGGCAAGCCTGGTCGAAAAATGGCCCGCGCGGCAGACGGTGCTGGTCACCGGCGCCACCGGCTTCATCGGCGGCCGCCTGGTCGCAAGCCTGACGGGGGCAGGGCATCAGGTCATCGCGCTGGTGCGCAACCCGGCGAAGGCCGAGATGCTCCCGCCGCCGATCACGCTGATCACGAGCCTCGATCAGCTTCCGGCCGACGCCCGCATCGATGCGATCGTCAATCTCGCGGGCGAGCCGATCGGCAACGGGCTGTGGACCGAGGCCAAGCGCCGCAGGATTCTGGATTCCCGCATCAACATGACCGGCGACGTCATCCGCCTGATTGCGCGGCTCGAACGCAAGCCGGCGGTGCTGGTCTCGGGCTCCGCGATCGGCTGGTACGGGCTGTGGCAGGATCAGGTGCTGACGGAGTCAGCGAAATCCCATGCCTGCTTCAGCCATGAACTCTGCGACGCCTGGGAGAACGCGGCGCGTCCGGCGGAGGCGCATGGCGTGCGCGTGGTCTGTTTGCGGATCGGCCTCGTGATCGGCACCGAAGGCGGCTTCATCACGCGGACGCTGACGCCGTTCGAATTCGGTCTCGGCGGGCCGCTCGGCTCGGGCCGGCAGTGGATGTCATGGATTGAGCGCGACGACTTGATCCGCCTGATCGCGCATGTGATCGCGCGTCCGGAAATTGCAGGGCCTGTCAACGCGACCGCGCCGATCCCGGTCACCAATTTGAAATTCACCGAAGAACTCGGCCGCCGGCTGCGCCGCCCCGCACTGTTCCGCATTCCCGATGCGCTGCTGCGTCGTGTCGGCGGCGACTTCGCCAGTGAATTGCTGCTGGGCGGCCAGCGCGTGCTGCCGAACAAGGCGCTCAGCAACGGCTTCGTGTTCCGCCATGAAACGCTGCGCAGCGCGTTCGAGGCGATCTTGTGAGGAGGTGGAAATGTACGCGTGCTCATGCGGTTCGCGCCCAATCAGAGGCTGGCTCGCTGCCTGCGGAATAGCAACCGCCTTCATCTACGCATTCCTGCTCCTCCTCCTCGTCGTTCCGCGCGGCACGATGTTTTTCAGCCCAATGGGCGCGAGCATTTCAGTCCTTGTGACGGCTGCCATCTCGATCTTCGTGCTGACGGTAGTGTTGAGCGGTATTCCCGCCAGCGCAGCGATCTGGCTGAGCGAGAGATTTCGGATCCGCTCTCTCTTATTCTTCGGTGGAGCCGGCACTGCAGCAGGCCTATTTGGCGAAGGCGTTCTGTTCGCGGTGGCGGGCATGCCATGGCCGGTGGGGTCTAGTTGGCTTTTCGCTGCGGCCGGATTGGCGGCCGGGCTGGCCTACTGGTTGATCGCGGGAAGGCATGCTGGCCGGGATCGCAACGAGCCCGGCGATCTCCAGTAGCGCCATCACCGCGGCAGCTTCGCGATCGCTTGGCTAAGTTCGTGGATTTCGTAGGGCTTGCGCAGGATAGGAAAATCGCCGCGCACGCTTAGCGCGGCGTCGCTGTAGCCGCTGGTCAGCAGGATCGGCAGTCTGGGCCTGACAGCCTTCAGGTGACGGGCGAGGCCGAGGCCATCCATCTTGCCGGGCATCACGATGTCGGAGAACACGAGGTCGATTCCGTCGAGCTCGATTTCGCGCAACGCCGCTTCGGCACTCGCTACCCTGCGAACGGTGTAGCCAAGCTGTTCGAGCAGGCCGGTGCTGACGGCCGCGACGTCAGGATTGTCCTCCACCAGCAGCACGATACCGCTTCCGCCGGGTTCGACCGCATCGACGTCCTCGGCCGCGATGGCCTCTTCCTTTCGCGGCAGCAGGATCGTGATCCTGGTGCCCTTGCCGAGCTCGCTCGCCACCCTGACCGTGCCGCCGGCCTGGTGGGCGAACCCGTGCACCTGCGACAGCCCCAAACCGGTGCCCTTGCCGATCGGCTTGGTGGTGAAGAAGGGATCGAAGATCTTGCCGAGCACGTCGGGCGCGATACCGGTGCCGGTGTCTGCCACCGAGATCGCAACGTACTCGCCGTCCAAGGCGTCGCCGCCGGACCGTTCGTTGCGCGCCGATATCGTGATGACGCCGCCGCCGGTCATGGCGTCGCGCGCGTTGATGACGAGATTGACCATCGCCGTCTCGAATTCCGCAATGTCGACCATGACTGGCCACACGCCGTGAGCGATTTCGAATTGCAGCTTCACCGCGCTGCCGACACCGCTATCGAGCACCTCGCGCATTGCATCGATCCGTTCCGCGACGTCTACGGCCTGCGGATTGACGCTCTGCCGCCGCGCGAATGTTAGTAGCTGACTGGTGAGGGAGGCGCCGCGCTTGGTCGCCCCTTCGATCGCCGATATCGCTCGCTGGGACTTGGGATCGTTGCCCACCGTCTTCTTCAGCGTGTGAAGACTGCCGCTGATGATCATCAGGAGATTGTTGAAATCGTGGGCGACGCCTCCGGTCAGTTGGCCGAGCGCGTCGAGCTTCTGCGATTCCGCGAGCTGCTGATGCATCTGGTCCAGCTTGAGCTGGGCTTCGCGGCGCTCGGTAATGTCGCGGGTGATCTTGGCGAAGCCGACGAGCCTGCCATCCTCGTAGATGGGGTCGATAATGACGCTGGCCCAGAAGAACGTGCCGTCCTTGCGCACGCGCCAGCCTTCTTCCTCGTAGCGGCCCTGTTTCCGGGCAATGCGCAAGGCTCGCAGCGGCTTGCCGTTGGCGCGGTCGACGTCAGTGTAGAAGCGGGAGAAATGCTGCCCGATGATTTCATCGGGTGCGTAGCCCTTGATCCGCTGGCCGCCGATGTTCCAGCTCGTGACTTGGCCGGTCGGGTCCAGCATGTAAAGCGCGTAGTCGGCAACACCTTCAACCAGGAGTCGGAAATTACGTTCGCTCTCGAATAGATCCCTTTGCTGCTGCTGATCTTTTTTCGACATCCCGACTGCCCGTTTAACTGGCGCAAACGCTCGGCAAGGCAATTGGTTCCAGGGCTTTTGGCTTTTTTAACGAAACGGTGGATTACCGCACCGCAACCACGCTTCTGAACGTCGCCGCCAGTGTCCGCAACGCTGCGAGCTTGGCGGGATCGCTGACCTTCGAATGCAGCATCACCTTCGAGGAGGCGAGGCGCGGCAGGCCTTGGGCCGGCCCGATGTCGACCAGCCCCGGCGGCGCGATCCGTCGGGCTAACGGCGCGACCGCAAGGCCGGCCAGGGCTGCCGCGGCCACGGCGGTAACGCCGCCGCCGACAAAGCTTTCGCTCCAGGCGATGCCTGCCTTGTCCAGGGCGCGGATGGCGAGCGCGCGCACGCCGCAGGGCGGGGCCAACATTGCCAAAGGCAGTGTCTCGCCGCGGCGCCAGACAAGCCGCTTGGCGGCGAACCAGCCGAATTCGTCCTCGGTCAGCTTCTCGCCGCCGCGGCGGCTACCTTCCTGCCGCACCACCACGGCGTCGAGTTCGCCGGCATCGTAGGCATCCAGCATCTGGCGCGAAAAGCCGATCGTCACGGAAAGCGCCAGTTGCGACGACATCGCATGCAGCCGCTCGAGCAGCGGCACCAGTTCCGGACCCGCGGCGTGATCGGATATCCCCAGCGACAATTGCTGGCGCGCGGGCTTCTCGCCCGACAGCGCGCGATCATGCGCTTCGATCAGGGCGCGGGCGTGGGGCAGGAAGGCGGCGCCCTCGGCGGTCAGGGCCACCGCGCGCGGAGAGCGCTCGACCAGCCGCTTGCCGACCACGCTCTCCAGCCGCTGCAGCTTCATGCTGATCGCGGCCTGCGTGGTGCCGAGCGCCTCGGCGGCGCGGGTGAAGCCTTGCAGTTCGGCGACCAACAGGAACGCCTGCACCGTTTCGATATCCAGCGTGCTCATATCATCATCATGATCTATTATCACAGTTATGAATATAGATAAGATACCAAAATGATGGTCTGGGGTCTAGATGAGGGAGGCGCGATGGACGCGCCAATGCTCAGAGGAGAACGACCATGCCGCTTATTACCGTCACCTATTCCAGCGCTCGCAAGGCACCGTCCCTGAAGGCGGAGATTGCGTCCGCCGTCAGCGACCTCACCGCGCGAATCCTGCGCAAGGATCCCAAGGTCACTGCCGTTATCGTGAAGGCGGTCGACGCCGCCGACTGGTTCGCCGGCGGCCAATCGCTCGCCGAGCAGGGTCTCGCCAGCTTCTGGCTCGACGTGCATGTCAGCGAGGGCACCAACACCAAGGACGAGAAGGCGGCCTATCTCGCCGCGCTGTTCCAGCGCATGAGCGAGCTGCTCGGGCCGCTGCACGAAGAGAGCTACGCCCATGTCGACGAAGTGAAGGGCGACGCCTACGGCTTCGGCGGGCTGACCCAGGAGCGCCGTTATATCGCCGGCAAGCTGGAGGTCGCGCCGCGGAAGGCGGCGGCGTGAGGTCAGCGCGATCCTGCGCGAGCACCATGCGAGCGGCCGTCAGGCAAAGTCGCGGGCGAATAACATCGCCCGCGACTTGAATCAGCCGCGTCAGCTAGCTGCCCGGAACTGAACTTCGCCGTTGTTCAGGAAGCACGTCTTGTCGAACAGCTTCAAATCCAGCGGGTTTGGCAACCGGACATCCCTGAGATCGGGACAGGACTTGATCGAAGGATCGTATGACCTATCAATTTGAGAGATAATGACGACGATCAAGCCTTGGTCGCGCGCAAATGACTTCAGCGTGCGAACCTGAATCATCAGGTCAGCGTTTTCACGGCGCTGATCGAGGAGCTGCAGAAAGTCGACGACCACGAGGGTCCCGCGCGGCGCGCCGGCCATTCGCTTCACGATATAGTCGGCGCTGATGGCGTCGGAGCAATCGAACTCGAACAGCCCATCGAATTGCGCCGGCTCCACGCCGATTGCACGGAAACGGTCGAGCACTTCCTTCTCGGTGTATTCCAGCGAGAAGAACGCGCCTCGTTGGCCCGATTTCATGACTTCCACGGCGAGTTGGAGACTCATCAGGGTTTTGCCATGGCCCGGACGGGCTCCGACGAGCAGCATGTCACCATGTCTGAGCTGGGGAAATAGCTTGCCGGCTGGCGTCACCGCAGCCGCTTTGGCCGCGAGCAAACTCCAGGCGCCAAAACCTTCGGCCGCCGCTATACGGTCAAGGGCTTCGTGCAGCGGAATGCCTTGCTTGCGGGAAAGAAGCTTCGCCTTCCGCTTCAGATGATAGATTGGTGCAGACAATTTCATCGAGAGAACCTCCCATTGCGAGCAATGATCGCAACCCCTCCTTATGCCTGGCGCTCGAACAGTCGGCCCAACAGTCTATTCGCCCGGCATGACGTTTACTTTCCCGATGGAGGGGGGAGGCGTGGGCGGCACCGGAATCAAATATAGCTCAATCCGCGCCTGCCGAGAACAAGCGAGGCTGAGTGCCAACAGGAAAGCGGGGATCTGGATCAGGCTGGCTGCGCGCGATAAAATTACGTCGTCGCTTCGGGCAGGCGTGCGCCGGTGGCGCCGAACACGTCCTCGAACGCCCGCCGCAGCGCGACGTCGACATCCTCCATCGTGACGGGCAGGCCGAGATCGACCAGCGAGGTGACGCCGTAACGCGGATCGACGACGCCGCAGGGCACGATCGCGGAAAAATGCGACAGGTTCGGCTCGACATTGATGGCGATGCCGTGGAACGACACCCAGCGCCGCAGCCGCACGCCGATCGCAGCGATCTTGTCCTCGTAGTCTGTGCCCTTGTCGGGTCGCCTCACCCAGACACCGACGCGATCCTCGCGGCGCTCGCCGCGGACGTTGAAGGCGTCGAGCGTGCGGATGATCCATTCTTCGAGGCCGGCCACATAGGCGCGCACGTCGGGCCGCCGCCGCTTGAGGTCGAGCATCACATAAGCCACCCGCTGGCCGGGTCCGTGATAGGTGAGCTGGCCGCCACGGCCGGTGGTGAACAGCGGGAATCGTGGGTCGAGCAGGTCGGCTTGCTTGCCGCTGGTGCCTGAGGTGTAGAGCGGAGGATGTTCCAGCAGCCAGACCAGTTCGGCCGCCTTGCAGTCGGCGATATCGGCCGCGCGTGCCTCCATTTCGGTCACGGAATCGGGGTAGGGCACCGGGCCTTCGGAAATCCGCCATTCGACCTCGCCGCCGCCCTGGGCTAGCGCGAATGTCGTCAAATCAAGGCTTTGGCGGTCATTAACCATTGGCTAACCATAACGTGGTCAGGTGGGAACCACACCCATTTAGTCCCCCTTTGGCGGTTCAGAAGTGGCCACCCTCGATAAAGTCAGTGTCGATCTCATGGTGGTGCTCGGCACCACGACCATGCCCATCCACCAGGTGATGCGGCTTTCCCGCGGCGCCATCATCGAACTGGACGCCACCGAGCAGGACGAGGTCAAGATCCTCGCCAACAACCTGCCGGTAGCCTCCGGCGTCGTGCTGGTGGATCGCAACCGTATCGCGGTCGAAGTCAAGCAAATGCTGCCGAAATCCCCTGATGTCAGGTAGTTATTGGTAGTTATTCGGTCGCAAAACTGCCTTGTCCCTGCATCCCTGATTTGTTACATCGGCGCCGTTGATCCGGCGGGCTGCTTCGCTCCAGCCGGTATCCCAAGCGCTCGTGGCGGAATTGGTAGACGCGCTGCCTTGAGGTGGCAGTGAGTAACATCGTGGGGGTTCGAGTCCCTCCGAGCGCACCAAGCGGCATAAGTCATTGTTGCGAAAAGTATTTTCGCTATTTCTACTCCCTCATTGTCACTCGCAGCGAATGTTGGTGCTTTGTTTGGTCAAATCTTCCCTATTTGATCTCGCGCGTCTTGATCACGCCTGCTCTTGTGGTCGTTACATCTTTATTTGAACCAACGCCCCGCGAAGGAAAAACCACCATCTGCTCACGAGGGGGCAGTGGCGTAGCCCAGCGTAGAAATCGACGGGCTCTACTCTCATCCGTGAGCGACTACGCGGCCTCCCGAGCTGCGTTTCCGTCAAAGGACACACGGTTAGGGTGCCGCAGCCTGCCGACGCGCCCTCCATCAGGATTTCCTCGATCCCGCGCAGCAGTTGCAAGCTTTCGCGTGGGGAGATTCTGTGGCGAACCGTCCCCTGCGCCTTAGGGCGGGGGGATCCTGCGCGACTCGAGCTACGCTATGCGTGTTTTGATCGCCCGCAACGAAACTCATGCGTTAAGCTTGATGTTCGCTGCGGCGGTTAGTTCTGGAACTGCACATCAGGCAAGGCGCGGCCCCCGCGCAGGGTGTGCTGTTGGGTGTCCACCGCTGCTTCCGGCCACCCGGCGCGCCAGCCTGCTGTAGCGGCTGCCATGTTGCTTCTAGTCGGAAGGCGACCATCTGATGCACCGTCGCGGAGATTTGGCCATGCGCAGCACGCAGGAAATTCCTACGAACGACCCGCATTGCGACGCGCCGAGCCCTGGATATCACCCGAGTGATCCGGAGAGCGCGAGCCGAAATCACCATGTGAGAAGTCGAGCTTGGCCAGCGCTTCACCCGGGTTACGATACATGCCGCCCTTTCCGCAGTCGTCGGGCGGCTTCGGGCCGCAATAGTCCTTCTGCGGCAGGCCGTCGCCGTTCTTGGCGTCCTTCCAGCCACCATCGTGCTTAAAGTCCTCGCCCTTGCCGTCTTTCGAGTAGTCGATCTTACCGGCCTGCTTCGAATAGTCGCCTTTACGGCCGTCATCGGAGCATTCGTCGTGGCCCTGGGCGAGCTTGGTCGATTTCGCATCTTCGGCGGCAAACCCGGTGTGACCAGCATCGCGCGCAGGCGCCGCTGCTGGTGTGCCGCCTGAAACTCCGACCTGAAAGGGCTGGGCCGCCCTGGAAAGACGGATGATCATATCCGCTCCGTGGGAGATTTCAGGTCGGTGTGCTATGCTCACACGAGTCATATTTAGATGCTGGAGATTGGCATTGATTTCTTTTTCCTTGTCGGTGTCCAGATGTGCTGTGCCCTCGTCCAGAAACAGGATCTTTGGTCGGCGATAGAGCGCGCGCGCAAGCAGTACTCGCTGTTTCTGCCCGCCGGATAATGAGCTTCCCATGTCACCGATGAGGCTGTTGTAGCTCATCGGCATTGCCATGATATCGTCGTGGATGCCGGCAATCTGCGCACACTCGATCATCCATTGCCGATCGAATGTCGTCTCAAAAAAGCAGATGTTGTCGGCAATGGATCCTGACAGCAATTGATCCTCCTGCATGATCGCGCCAATGTGTTCGCGATAAGCGCGCGGTCCGATCTGGCCCAATGGAAGGCCGTCGATCAGGACCTCCCCGCTCGTTGGCTCGAGCAGCCCAAGCATAATCTTGACCAGTGTTGTCTTGCCGCAGCCGGAAGGTCCCATGATCGTCACGAATTGTCCCGGAGCAACGCACAGATTGACGTTGTTAAGAATCAGAGGCTCTGCTTCTGCATAACGGAAGCACACGTTGCGCAGCTCGATCGAGCCGCGGATCGGTCGCACAAACGACAGATCCTGGTCGTGTCCCCGCTCTAAGGGGGTGAGCGCAATGTCGGCGAGGCGCTCCAAGTGCAGTCCGAGAATCCGCAGGTCAACCAGCTTCTCGATTAGCAGCGCTGTCCGTTCGGCGAACTGCAGCTTGTAGCTGACGAACGCGAATATCATGCCAACCGTGATAAGGTTGTCTAGTGCGAGGCGAGCGGCGAGGTAGATTGTGATTACGTTCTCCAGGCCGTATATCGTGTCGTTGATGGCTTTGAAGCTGATCCTCGCCCGGCCTAGCCGCACGTTGGCATTTACGTACTCAGCATAGCGGTTCAGCCACTGGCTCTCCCGCTCGTTCTCTCGGTTGAGCAGCTTCAAGCTCTGCACCGCCCGCACGGTTTCGATGAAGTTGGAGTCTTCCTGTGCCTTGCTGTGAATGGCCGCTTCGCTCCGTTGTCGGAATATCCTGAAGAGAGCTAGTCGCAAAGCGGCGTACAGCGCGAACGCGAGCAGGACAACGAATCCGAGCTGGACGCTGTATGCGAACATCAACGCCAGCATCAACACCGACATGAGACCGTCGATCAAGCCCGTGATCAGTCCCTCCGCGAGCATGTTGCGGATGGGCTCGATCGAGCCGAAGCGCGACAGGATGTCGCCGATGTGCCGCTTTTCGAAAAATGAGAGGGGCAAACGCACCAGATGGTGAAACAGCCGGGCGCCGATCTGAAAGCTGAGCGTGTTCTGCAGAAGAAGAACAATGAACGAGCGGGCCGCGGTCGACGCGACTTTGATCAAGACGAGTAGCGCGAAGCCAAGTCCGAGTACGAGCAGAAGATCGACGTCGCCTCTGGCGATGACCTCATCTACCGTGAGCTGCATGTAGAAAGGAGCGGCGAGGATAAGGATCTCGATGACCACCGAGAGAACCAATATTTGCGCTAAGACATGAGAGTTTCCCCTCATTCCGCTCCAGAATGCTGAGAACGGTAATCGCACTCTCTGGTCTGTGCAGCAGAACCCTTCACTGGGTGAGAGTTCAAGTACGACTCCAGTGAGATGTCTCGATGCCTCGGTGATGGGAAACCATTTCTCGCCGGCGGCGGGATCGTGAACCACGATCCCGTGTTTCTTGCACGCCTTCAGGACAACGAAATGATCCATGTCCCAGTGCAGGATAGCTGGGAGACGCAGTTGGCTCAGATGGTCAACCTCGATTCGCAGCGGCCGGCATGCCAGGCCCAGGTGAGCCGCTATCTCCATGAGGTCGCGAAGAGTGACACCCTTCAGCGAGACTGCGTACCGCCGCCGCAGGCTATTCATGTCAGTTCGACGGCCATGATAGAACGCTACCATGGCAAGGCATGCCAGCCCGCATTCGGCTGCCTCTGTCTGCCTGATGACCGGGAGGAACCCGCGTCCGCTGAAATTCAACAGTCCCTGCATGAAGCTACATCCTTGCGCTCAGCATCGGGTCAAGCAGCCACTGCATCAGCGAGCGCTGCTCAAGGATCACGTCGGCCTTGAGCAGCATGCCTGGCTGAAGCGACATCTTGCGCCCATAGGCATCGATGTCGGGCCGCTCGGGAAGCACAGTCACGCGGTACGCCGGCTCTTTGAGAGTGATCGGCCCAGTAGCATCATTGCCGGTCAGGATCGTGTGAGAGACTTTTGCCACGGTGCCGCGGTAGGTGCCGAATTTCTGATAGGGAAATGCATCGTAAAGTATCCTGACCTGCTGGCCGGGGCGCACGAATCCGGACGCGCGCGTCGGGAAGAACAGCTCCGCCTGTAAGGTCGAATCAAGTGGGATGATTTCGAGCTGCATATGCTTCGGATCAGCGACCTTGCCGACGGTCGCCTGCAGCGTAGACACGCGCCCACTCGTCGGCGCCTTGATAACGTAGGCCCGCCGTCCGTCCACCTCGGCGGTGCGTTGTTCGATCCAGGAGAGATCGCCACGCAGTACGCGAGTCCGTTCTGCGGCAACGGTCGGAAGTTGCTCGAGCGTATGCCGAGCATCAGTCAATTGGGTGCGTCGTACAGTGATCTGCTGATCGAGCGACGCCAAGTTCTGCGCTTGTTCGAGCGCCGCCTGCTCGCGGCGCTTCAATTCGACGGCAGGCAACGCTCCCTTCGCGATTAGCGTGGCGCCGGTCGATACAAAACTTTCGGAAAGCTTCAGCCGTTCGTTTTGTATGTTGCGCTGGTCCTCGAGTTGGGCAATCTCCCCCTCGATTCCCTTGGCTGTAGAAGCGAGGCGCTCGTGTTCCGAAGCGGTCCGGCGCTCTTCCGCAGCGATCTGTCGCTCGATCACCTCGCGTTGCCGCGCCAGCGCTGCGAGAACGGCGGCATTGACGTCATCGCCGTTGGCGCTGATTTGGGAAGTGACTATGGTCAGGAGCGGGTCGCCCTCGGCAACCTCCTGACCCTCCTTGACGTGGAGTTCATTGATGAAACCCTGTTGCGGCACCAAAATTTTGGCCGTTCCGAGGGTCGGAGTTAGATAGCCGGTGACCGTTTCCTTGCGGGCGTATTGAGCGATGGAGATAAAAACCAAAATGAATGCAACAAGGCTCGCAAGAGTCCAGCCGAGGATCATGCTCGATATCGGCTGCAGCGATACGACCTCGCCCCAGCTGTGGCGTTGATGCAGAAAGTCAATTGCTTCCTGGCGAAATAGAGCTGGCTGAGTCGCCATGGACGCACCTTGGTTACGTTTCGTTGGTTACGTTTCGTTCGTCAATTTACGCGTGATATCGCTCTCCGCCTGATATCCTCCGCTGCGCCACGGATGGGTACCGCACAATGCGATGGAGAACCGCTCCTCGTATGGGAAAGCGGGTTCGCCCCCGCATCGGGCCGAAAGAAACTGACCTGCGTCGTCAGTGCGGCAGAGTTGGAGTCTCATTGTGGCTCACTCCGCTCGTCCCTGGGCGGTGCACCGCCCAGGGTACGAGCAGATTGGGTGGCTACGTTTTTTGGACGGCTACGTTTCCAAAACCAACCTGAACCGCGACGTTGTTATCGTTGAGGAAGCCGATGCCGATGAGGCCGCCGATGCCGCCATTGTTCGTGTTTCCTCCTCTGCAGCAGCCTGAGCCAGCCGCAACCAGATCGAGCTCCTGATCAGACAGCTCGATAGGGTGAGTAAACTTTTCCATCTTCTCCATGTTGGTCTCCTTTCGATGTGAGTGGCGGGATATGGCCGTAACTGCTGCCACGTTATAGCTAGTCGCACGACGCCGATCTGGATGCACTTCGCACAAACTTTTTCTGTGCGGCATCGCTAGGCGCTCGCTTCTTATCTATTGCTATGCCATCCGCGGAGGCAGCCAACGTTCTTGTCGTCTCCACGCTGCAGGTCGAGATCTTCCATTGACAGGTTCGGCACCAAGCGCGCTCGCATGCGCAGGTGCCAACCTTTCGCCCGCACGCTGCATGGCGTGAGTAGATATAGAGGGGATCTGCGGGCACGCGCAGAAGAGTAAAAGATTGCATTAGAGAATGATTTACAGACAGGAAGCGCCTTGCCGCTGCGAACGGCTCACCGCATCGTGGGCCAGCGCGATATCGCAGATCCAGCGCGATATCGCAGATGATGTACCCCCAGGCGCATTGAGGTCGGGCATGAAGCGCACAGCTTCGACGCGGGGCTAGAGTCACAGCGCCGTTGCAATCGCGCGGTAACAGGGCGTTGCTCTTGCCCACTTGCTTCCGCTCCGCAGATGATGATCGTACCGTCGCTGCTCCGTTCGTCGATGGTGTCTTCGTGCAAGAGGGGAAGTGGGCTGCCAACGGAGTTGTTTCTGCTTGTTACCCTCGTTCGGTGTTGATGGCGCTGAGCCCTCCACCTCTAGCAGGCTGCTGAAAAAGTCGTTTTGCGAGGCGATCGGAGTGTGATTCTGTGCATGTGGTTGATTCCTTTCGACTGAGGATCGGGATGCGCGGCGAAGATGAGCATGCGGAACGCCTTTTCAGCT
>NZ_JBWBWM010000054.1:0-40892 GCF_056174665.1 Bradyrhizobium sp. WYCCWR15520 | reverse complement strand
GGAAGGTCATGGTCTTCCAGCGGCCGTGAGGAACCTTGGCGGGAAGCCTTTGCCCGCGTGGCGCCCATCCCCGCAAGGGAGCCATATCAGTCCGGGTCCAGGTCTCGTCGATGAAGACCAGCCGTTCGGCTTTGACGCGACCTTGTTACTTTGTCCACTGGGCGCGCCGACGCGCCACGTCGGGACGATCGCGTTCGCCAGCCACCACGCTTTTTTTGAAGCTGAGCTTCTCGGCATGCACGAAGTCCCATACCGAGTGGTAGTCGACCTTCAGGCCGCGTCCGGCAAGCTCGGCAACGAGCAGTTGACGATTGCGCGGTTGCAGGTACCGACGATCGACTGAAATGCGACCAACCGGTCGAGACACTCGGTCACCTCCACCTGCAGTTCTCCTGCGGCACTCGCCCCTCAGCGCATGGCGTCCGGGGCAGCTCACGGGCGCTCTCCATCCGGCGCCTGACCGAACCAACTGTACCGGGCGGTGGCTTAATTCCATGCTGAATGCGCTTGCGATTCAGTGGATTTTTTCGCACGACGGCTGTTCTGAAACGTATTCTACCGAGGTGCGCGCTCTGTTCCTGGCTGCCTTCATAGCCGACTGTAGGCTCTGGCACAGAGTTATCTCCCGAGCAGCCCAGACATGTGCGCGTAAACGGGGAACCGATCTTCGCCTCTGGTCCAAGATTTCTATTGTTACTCTTTTTTGACGCCTCTAGCATTCGTCGCACAAGCGTCGAGCCAACTGCACCCGTGAGGAAGATGATGCGCTGTTTTCGTGCATTTCTGCTGGTTGCGTGCGCTCTCGTGGCGCTGCCATTCCTGTTAGCGAATTCAGGCCATGCGCAGGGCACTTCGCGAAACATTCCCCGGAAGGAACTGCTGATCCTTGAAAACCCGGAAGGGACCGTCAAGAACGCCGGATGGTTCAACATCTGGGCTATCAATGCAGGATCCCAGTCGAACGGGCTGCAGCAGGTTGCCCTCGATACGCTCTGGTACATCGACCCTGAAAGCGGTCTCGAAGGCGTCTGGGACAACTCGCTCGCCGCCGACAAGCCGCAGTACAATGCCGATTTCACCGCGATGACGGCGAAGCTTCGCAGGGGCATCTTCTGGAGCGACGGCATCGAGTTCACCGCAGATGACGTCGTCGCGACGGTGATGACCCAGATCAAGCATCCGGGGATGCGCTTCAGCGCGGTGCTCGCGAGCAACGTGGCGTCCGTCGAGGCGCCGGATCCCTATACGGTGGAGTTCAAGCTCAAGAAGCCAAACTCACGCTTTCACGCCAACTTCACGGTGCGCTGGGGGGCGGTGTGGATCCTACCCAAGCATGTTTTCGAGAAGGTGGACGATCCAGTCAAGTTCGATTTCAACAAGCCGGTTTCGCTCGGCGCCTATGTGCTGAACAGCTACGACCCCGACGGCAAATGGTACAGCTGGCAATTGCGCGACGATTGGCAGCGCACCACGCTCGGGCGCTACGGCAAGCCTGGACCGAAATTTCTCGCCTACATCGATCCCGGCCCGCCGGACAAGCGGGTCATTGCGCAGCTCAACCATGAGCTCGATGTGATCCACGACATCGCGCCCGAGGGCATGTTTGCTCTCGCCAAGCAAAGCAAGATGACGCGGGCCTGGTTCAAGGGTTTCCCTTATGGCCATCCCGATCCGACGCTGCCGGCGGTGATCTTCAATACCCAGAACGAGTTGTTCAAGAACCCTGACGTGCGATGGGCGTTGGCGCTTCTGATCGACATCAAGGCGGTGTCGATGGCAGCCTATCGCGGCGCCGCCACCATATCGGCGATCGGCGTGCCGCCGACCGGCGCCCATCCGGCAACGTATCATCAGCCGATGGAAGAATGGCTGAAGGCATTCGAGATCGACACCGGCAAGCGCAAGATCAAGCCGTACGATCCGACGATCGGCAAGCAGATCGCCGACATGCTGCGACCTTCGATGGGCGAGCAGATTCCGTCCAATCCCGCGGAGATCGCCCGTGCTTTCGGCATGGGCTGGTGGAAGGTCGATCCGCAGGCCGCGCAGGAGCTTCTGGAGAAGGCCGGCTTCAGCAAACGCGGCGGCGCCTGGACCATGCCGGACGGCAGGCCGTTCACTATCCGCGTCATGGTGGAAGGCGACCTGCGCCCGGTGATGACGCGGGCCGGGACCATGATCGTGCAGTTATGGAAACAGGCCGGCATCGACGCACGGATCGATGTGGCGCAGGGGACGCTGCCGACGCGGCGGGCGGCCGGCGATTTCGACACATTCATCGGCTGGAGCGTCGAAACCTGGGGCGGCCACCCCGACCTGTCCTACTTCCTCGACAGTTGGCATTCGCAGTTCGTGGCGGAGCCCGGCAAATCGCAGCCACTGCGCAACTGGCAGCGCTGGTCGAATCGCGCGCTCGACAAGATCATCGAGAGCATCCGGATGGTGGGCTTTGATGATCCGAAGTCGATCGAGCTTGGCAAGGACTACATTAAGCTCGCGGTGAAAGAGATGCCAACCATTCCGTTGATGGCGTACAACGTTTTCACCGCGATGGACCAGACCTATTGGACGGGATTTCCGACGTCGGAAAACCCCTACACCAATCCGGTGCCGAACTGGGGCAATTCGCGTTATATGCTCGTTAAGCTCAAGCCGGCCGGCTAAGGCATGATCCGGAAAAGTGTGAAGCGGTTTTCCGAAAAGATCATGCCCAAACAAGGAGCTAAAGCGCATTGACGATTCAACCCAATCTCATTGCGCTTTAGGACGTGAAGAGGAGGCGGCGACGGTATCAATCGGACGGCCGGTCGCGTCTGTCCGAATCCCTCGGTCCGGCATCCTGGGAGCATCGATGAGCGGATATGTCGCGTATGTTGCCCGGCGGCTGGCGCAGTTCGTGCTCGTGGTCTTCATCGGCATCAATCTCGCTTATGTGATAACCCATTCCACGCCGATCGATCCCGTCGAACAGTCGATCTCGGCGGTCACCTCCTATGGCAACACGGCTCCGGATGCGATCGAGCAGATGCGCACCTCGCTGCGCGAGCTCTACGGACTCGGCGGCTCGCCCGCCCAGCAATATCTGGCGTTCTGGAAACGGATCCTGCGCGCCGACTTCGGTCCCTCGATGTCGGCGTTTCCAACGCCCGTCGCGACGTTAATTGGCCGTGCACTACCCTGGACCGCCGGACTGCTCGCGGTCTCCACTATCGTCGCCTGGGGGCTCGGCAGCCTGCTCGGCGGACTTGCCGGCTACTATCAGAAAAGCCGCGGGCTGAAGCTGATGGGCGTGATCGCAATGGGGCTGCACCCGATCCCTTACTACATTCTGGCGCTCGTGCTGCTGATCGTGTTCGGCTTCCTCTGGCCCGTGCTGCCGATCACCGGCGGTTCGGCGATGAACCTGCCGCAGACATTGACGTTCGACTTCGTCAGCAGCGTGCTGCAGCACGCTATCCTGCCCGCGCTCTCGCTGATCCTGATCGGTGTGGGCAGCTGGTTTCTCGGGATGCGCGCGCTGGTGTCCAACATCGTGACCGAGGATTATGTTGTCTATGCCGAACTGGCGGGCGTCAGATCCTGGCGCGTCCTGTCAGCCTATGTGATGCGCAACGCGCTGCCGCCGCAGCTGACCGGGCTCGCCATCTCGCTCGGTGGAATCTTCAACGGTGCGGTGATCACCGAAAAGGTATTCGGCTATCCCGGTGTCGGTTCGCTGCTGGTCGACGCGGTCTATGCGGGGGACTACGGGCTCGTGCTCGGCGTGACCACCGTTTCCATCCTCGGGGTTTCCGCCGGTGTGCTCGTTATCGATCTTCTGTATCCGCTGCTCGATCCCAGGGTGAAGGTCAGCTGATGGTCGTGATCCTGCGTGACCTCTGGCGTTACCACGCCGAATTTCGGATCGGCGCCGTGCTGATCGCCGTCGTGCTGCTGCTGTCGGTGCTGGCGAGCTTCTCGCCCTATCCCCCGCAGGATGTCTATCTGGTGCCGCCGGATGTGCCGCCGTCGCTGATCTACTGGTTCGGCACCACGTCGCGCGGCCAGGACGTGTTCTGGCAGCTGACCTTTGCCATTCGCAATACCCTGCTGTTCGGATGCACCGTGGCATTGATCAGCCGCCTGCTGGCGCTCGCGATCGGGCTGCTCAGCGGCTACAAGGGCGGCTGGATTGATCGGGCGCTGATGGCGGTGAACGATACCTTCATCGTCATCCCGCTGTTGCCGATCCTGGTGCTGTTCTATTTCGTGATGCGTGACCGCATGTCCTGGCTGCTGCTGGCCCTGATCATGGCCGGCCTCGGCTGGGCCTATGACGCGCGGCTGATCCGCTCGGTGGCCATGAGCCTGAAGGCCCGCGAATTCACTCAGAGCAGCCTGTTCTCCGGCATGAGCACGCGCGAGATCCTGGTTCAGGAGCACTTGCCCTATGTGATGCCGATCGTCTTCTCGACGACCATGAACAACATGGTATGGTCAATCGGGCTGGAGGTGACGCTGGCGGTGCTGGGCTTCACCGATATCAACACGCCGACGATCGGCGGCATGATTTATTGGGCCAACCAGCACACCGCAATGGTGGCGGGAGTCTGGTGGTGGATCGCGTTTCCGACGATCGCGGTGATCATGACCTTCATCGGGCTGTTCCTGCTGGCGGTGTCGATGAACGACTATATCGATCCGCGCAACCGTCACCGCAGCTTCGGAGGGGCCACGTGATGCCGGCCGAGACGACGCAGGCGCAGCAGGGCGACGTCGCGCAGCCGATCCTGTCGGTGCGCGACCTGCGGGCCTATTTCCGGACCGATCGCTTTGGTGTCAAGCGCGACGTCAAGGCTGTCGACGGCATCAGTTTCGCGCTCCGCCGCGGCGAGATCTACGGAATCGCCGGCGAATCCAGTTCCGGCAAGACCACGCTGATCAAGACGATCGCGGGGGCAGTCAGGCCACCACTGGAGGTGGTCGGCGGCCGGGTGGAATTCGCTTTCCTGCCTGGCTATGGCGGACTGCACCGCGCGCCGGCCGCGGAAGTGGCGCGGATCCGTTGGCGACATTTGTCCTACATCACGCAAGGCTCGATGAACGTGCTGAATCCGCTGCGTCGGCTGCGGGCGGCCTTCGTCGACTTCGCATATCCGCATATCGGCGTGAGCCGCAAGCAATTCGAACAGCAGGTGGTCGCCCATCTGGCGCGCCTCAAGCTTGACCCGTCGGTGCTGGCGGCCTACCCGCATGAGCTGTCCGGCGGCATGCGTCAACGTACCACCATTGCGCTCGCCACCATCTGCCGCCCTGAAGTCATCCTAGCCGACGAACCCACCACCGCGCTCGACGTCGTGGTGCAGAAGGAAGTGCTTGGCATGATCAGCGGCATTCGGCGCGAGATGGGCTCATCGGTCGTGTTGGTCACCCATGATCTGGGCGTCCACGCGCATGTGACCGACCGCCTCGGCATCATGTATGCCGGCCGCCTGATCGAGGAGGCCACAACAGCAGAGATCTTCCGCAACCCGCTGCACCCTTACACCAGGCATCTCGTTTCCAGCCTGCCTCGCATCGGCGATAACGTTCCCCGCGAGGGACTTGAAGGCAGCCCGCCAAGTCTCTCCGATCCGCCTCCGGGGTGCCGCTTCCATCCGCGCTGCCCGCTGGCGATGGAGGTTTGCAGGCACAAGGTCCCCGCGACGCTGAAGACCACACCCGCGCATCGCGTCGCCTGCTTTGCTGTCAACCGGAGTGATGAGGCATGAGCGACCTGCTGCTTGATGTTTGCCAGGTCAGCAAGACCTTCACCCGGGGAGGACTGCTGTCGGGCCAGCGGATTGCTGCCGTCAAGGACGTGAGCTTCCAGCTCGACGCAGGGCGGCCAGAGATATTTGCAATCATCGGTGAGTCCGGAAGTGGCAAGACCACGCTCTCGCGGATGATCCTGAATATCGAGACGCCGACCAGCGGCAAATTGTTGTTCGACGGCGTCGACCTTGCGACAATCCGCACTGGAGCCCAGCGGCTGGCCTTCATGCACAAGGCGCAGCCGATCTTCCAGAATCCGTTCGAATCCTTCAATCCGCTGAAGCGGCTCGATCGCTATCTGTTCATGACACAGCGCCGCTTCATCGCGGCCGATCGGCGGGTCACGTCCCGGACGGCCGTTGACGATGCGCTGCACAAGGTAGGACTGTCGCTGGAGGAAGTTAGCCATCGATACCCACACGAGCTCTCCGGCGGACAGCTCCAGCGGGTCGCGATCGCTCGTGCGCTGCTGGCAAACCCCAAGCTGATCGTGGCCGACGAGCCGGTGTCCATGATCGATGCGTCCTTGCGCATATCCATCGTCAACCTGTTCAAGACGTTGCGTGACGATCTCGACATCTCCATCATCTATGTCACCCATGATCTGGCGACGGCATATTATGCCAGCGACCGCATCATGATCATGCAGAATGGCAGCGTCGTCGAAAGCGGTGATGCGAGAACGGTGTTGAATGCGCCGCAGCATCCCTATTCCCGTCAGTTGCGCGAAGCCGCGCTGTTGGCTGAAGTCGCGACAGACAATTCCGTCCGTATGAGCAATCTCACCAGCGACCGCGCATCCGAGAGGCGAACATGAGAAGAGCAAACGTGCTGATGGATCGCGATTTTGCCATCGGCCATACCGACCCGCGTTTGTTCGGCGCCTTCATCGAGCACCTGGGACGCTGCGTCTATGGCGGCATCTACGAACCTGGTCATCCAACGGCGGACAAAAACGGGTTTCGCGGCGATGTGCTGGCGCTGGTCAGGGAGCTCGGCCCCACCATCATCCGATATCCCGGCGGCAATTTCGTTTCCGGGTACAATTGGGAAGACGGCGTCGGGCCGGTGGACAAACGCCCAGCGCGGCTCGACCTTGCGTGGTTCAGCACCGAACCCAACAGCTTCGGCACCAATGAATTCATGGACTGGTGCAAGGCCGCCGGGGTCGAGCCGATGATGGCGGTTAACCTCGGCACCAGGGGCGGGGACGCGGCGCGCAACCTGGTCGAGTACTGCAATCATCCGGGCGGGTCAGTGTGGTCGGATCTGCGCCGCGCCCATGGCTGGGAGAAGCCACACAATGTAAGGTTCTGGTGCCTTGGCAACGAAATGGACGGCCCATGGCAAATGGAGCACAAGAGCGCCGAAGCCTATGCCGCGGTGGCGCGCGAAGCCGCCAAGATGATGCGGTGGGTCGATCCAACCATCGAGCTTGCGGCGTGCGGTTCGTCCGGGCGAAATATGCCGTCCTTCGGCCAGTGGGAAGACACCGTGATCCAGCACACCTTCGATCATGCCGAGTTTATTTCGCTTCATACCTATCTCAATAACTACAGGCAGGACACGGCATCGTTCCTCGCCAGCCCCGACCTGATGGACCGCTTCATCGAAGAGGTTGTCGCGCTCGCCGACGCGGTGGCGGCGAAGAGGCACTCCACCAAGCGCATGATGCTGAGTTTCGATGAATGGAATGTCTGGTATCGGACCCGCCGCAACCGGGCCGACAGGGTCAAGGAGGGGTGGCCGGTGGCGCCGCCGATCCTGGAGGAAGTCTACACGATGGAGGATGCGCTCGCCTTCGGCGGCGCCTGCATTTCGCTGCTCAATCACGCCGATCGGGTGAGAACGGCCTGTCTTGCGCAGCTCGTCAACGCGATCGCGCCGATCATGACCGAGACCGGCGGCCGCGCCTGGCGCCAGACCATCTTCTTTCCGTTCGCGCAAATGAGCCGTCTTGGCCGCGGCAAGGTTCTGCGGACCCAGGTCGAGTCGGAGAGCTACGATTCGTCCTATTACGATCCGCGTGGTATCCACGACTTCACCTTTCCGGTGCCGAACGTGCCGTATCTCAAGATCGCGGCCGTTGCGGGAGGAGCCGGGAGTCTTTCCCTCTTCATGCTCAACCGCGACCTGACGCAGGAGATAGAGGTGAACCTCGAGGCGCGGAGCTTTGGCCCGCTCGCCATGAGCGAGGCGCTTGAATTGCGCCACGACAATTTGCAGGCGACAAATACCAGGGACGTGCCGGAGCGGGTGAAGCCCGCGCCGTTGCTGGGCGTCACCATCGATGGGACGCGGATGCAAGTGACGTTGAAGCCGGCCTCATGGAATGTGGTCCATCTGTCGGCGAACTGAAAGCAGATCACAGTCGGTCCATCAGGTCGGCTTGTGGTTTTGGGCAGTGTGCTTGCGCATCCGAGCCTGGTCAGAGTCCGCCGCCAGGATCCGCTGGCAACGTGAACTGAAAGACGGCGCCGCTGGGCTCATTGGCGCTCGCCCACAAGCGTCCGTTGTGGGCCTCGATAATGGAACGACAGATCGCCAAGCCCATGCCCAGGCCGTGAGGCTTGGTGGTGAAATATGGATCGAAAACATGCGTGAGCATCTGTGGATCGAGGCCGGGCCCGGAATCAGCAACCCGGACGAGCACGGAGTCCGATCCGACCGAGGCGGTGGTAATGAGCAGGTCTCGCGCCCTGTCAGCGATCGTGGCCATTGCCTGGATCGCGTTGACAACGAGGTTGAGCAAAACCTGTTGTAGCTGCACACGATCGCCCTCGATGAGCGGCAAACCGTCCGCAAGTTGCGTCTTCACCGAAATCCCGTTTTTGAGTGCCTCGCCACCGGTCAGAACAATCACCTCATCGATCGCCTCGTTGAGATCGAGGTGCTCCTTGCGCGGCGGCGCCTTCTTGAAGAGTGCGCGAAGTCGGCTAATCACTTCGCCGCTGCGATACGCGTCCTTGACGATAGCCTCTAATGATGTTCGCGCTTCTTCGAGATCAGGCGGATTCCGGCGGAGCCAGTTCAAGGCCGCGCTGGCGCTGATGGCAACAGCGCTGATAGGCTGGCTGACCTCATGGGCGATCGAAGAGGTGAGCTGACCCATGGTTGCGACCCGGTTCGCGTGCGCCAGCTCAAGCTGCATTTCCTGATAGCGCCGCTCGCTCTCGCGCGCTTCAGCTTCCGCCCGCTTGCGTTCTGTCAGATCGAGCACGAAGGAGACGTTTTGATCAGGAGAACCCGCCATCGCGGCTGAGCCGACCAGCACGGGAATTCGGCTGCCGTCCTTTCTGAGGAACTCCTTCTCGCGGGGCGCAACCTCTCCCGACAGACGAAGTTGATCAATCCGCTGTACGTCGCCAATTTCGTATTCCGCCGGAGTCATCTCCTTCCAGCTGGCCGCTCCGGACACCAATTCCTCCCTGGAGTAGCCGGTCATGGTCAGGAAGGCCTGGTTGGCGTAGCTGATGTTACCGTCTGCATCCCAGAACAGGATCCCAATGATGTTGGAATCGACGAGTCGTCGAATGCGCGCCTCGCGTTCCTGCAGATCGCGGTAGAGCAGGGTGTTCTCAAGCGAAATCGCGGCTTGAGCTGCCAGCATTTCCAGCACCGCGACACGGTCGGGAGTGAAAGCGTGCGTGGTCAGGCTATTCTCGAAATAGAGCAACCCGATCAGCTTGGCCTGCTTGATCAGTGGGAGGCACATGATTGATCTGGGGTGCCGGCGACTCATATAGCCTGCGTCGCAGAGCGGATCGGGCCGCGACGCGTCATCGATGATGACGGGCTTTTGCGTGCGAATGACATAGCGCAGCAGCGCCTCCGGACAATCGGGACCAGAGACGGGCGCCTCGCGCATCGCGATCGTGAACTCATCGCCGCTCGACTGGCCCTCCGCCTCGATCCGGAAGTCGTCCTGGCGTGACAGGATCAGCAGGCCGCGATCCGCGCCTGCATTCTGCAGCGCGATCTTCATCAATGACTCGATGAGCCTCGGTAGCTCGATCTCGCTCGATACGGCCTGCGACGCCCTGACGACAGCAGTGACGTCCGGTTGCGGGACCGGGCCGCTCGCCTTCGCGACGGCGCTGTCGTCTTCCACCACATGCAGTCGCGGGTAAAGTCGCTCGAGTTGCGCCACCTTGGCATCGGCACCCCAGCGGAGATATCCGTAGTGCGCGTCGCGCAGATAGGCATTCGCGATCTTTTCGAACCCTTGCGCTGCATAGAACCGTCCGGCGAGCTCGTTGGCAACTGCCTCGTTATGGAAAAAGCCGCTCGTGCGCGCTGCGGCGATGGCCCGATCGTAGCAACGCATCGCATCGAGCTCGCGGCCTGCGATGCGGGCGATCTCCGCCTCCACGAGCGCCGCACGGTCCGCGAAGTCCCCCGGGCAGATGCGGGTCCATTGCTGAAGTTGATCGTGATGGGGTGCCATGGCTTCGAGACGCAGGGCGCGCTCCTCGGCGCAAGCTGAATCGCTGTGCGCCGCCTGTGCCAGCGCGGCATAGAAATGCAGCTCCACCCGCTCGAACAGCGCCTTCGACGTCCACAGCAGCCCTTCCGCCTTCGCCGCTGCCGCGATGGCGGTCGGATCGTCGGCAAGGACGCGCGCCTGCAGCTTGCGGATCCAGTACCAGTAGCCGGCATGCACCAGCTGCGGCTCCGACTCCAGACGTCGCTCGAACTCCGCCTCGCTGAAATCGTCGTCATCGAAGCTACCGAATTTGGCCGTCAGGCCGCGCAGCATCCGGACCAGTTGGAGCTGCCCGATGATCCTGGCGACGGCAAGGTCAACGCGCGCCCGGCGCGCGAAGTCGATGCCGGCCTCGGCCTCCCGCTGCACCTCGGCGAGCGGATCGCCGCAGGCAAGAAGATGCGTCATGAGGTGGTGGCGGCTAAAGCTCGCATAGTTGAAGTCGCCGTCCTGCTGCGCCGCGTCGAAGGCCCGCCGCAGCAGCGGCCGCCCTGTCCGGACATGGCGTGTCCAGCTGCCGAAGCCGAGATAGACGCGCGACTTGAAGCGGTCCAATCCGTATCTTTCGACCAGGTCAAGGCCGAGCTGGGTGAAGCGGTAGCCCGCCTCGTAGTCGTGAAAGTCAGGCCCAAGCACGGTGCCGAGTAGGATATAGGCGAGGCACGACGCATCGGAGTTGCCGAACTCCAGGCTTAAGTTCGTCATGCGCGCGATGATGAGGCGGCGCAGGTTCTCGTCGATGAACCATGCGGGCGACACCAGCACGGTAAGGACGTCCATGGTGCCGCGTGCGATCGGATCGGTCATCCGGGGCAGATCCAGCAGCGCCTCGATCGCGCGCCCACCGATGTGCCTCCACATGCGCTCATACTCCCGCGCGACCTCCTGCGATGTCGGCTGCGTCGGCCAGGCGATGCCGACACGGCGCAGATAAGCGAGGCCGATTTCGATGTCGCGGTCATTTGGTTCCATCTGCAGTCGGGTGACGGCGGCCAAGTCGGGAAGGCTAGCGGCACGGCCCGCCAGTTCGGCAAGGCGGGCTTTGGCGGCGGCGTGCTCGCCGGTCACGAATTCGCACTCCGCACGTTGCAAGGCCAGCTCGAAGCTGAGCGTGTAATGCCGCTCCCAACGGTCCTTCGACAGCATCGCGTCTCCGGCGCTGAAGTGGGCGAGCGCCATGGCGAAAGCCGTTGCCGCCTTGGCGCGCCGGCCGGCCAACAGGTTCAGCTCAGCCAACTTCTCCCGCTCTTCCGCCTCGGTAATCAAGGCAGCGCCGCGATTGAGCTGGCTCGCGATTTGGAAGACCTTTTCCTCAAGGGCTTCCGGTGCTGTCCGCGCCGCGAGTAGTCGGC
Organism: Bradyrhizobium sp. WYCCWR15520; assembly: GCF_056174665.1. NCBI lineage: Bacteria > Pseudomonadati > Pseudomonadota > Alphaproteobacteria > Hyphomicrobiales > Nitrobacteraceae > Bradyrhizobium > Bradyrhizobium sp. WYCCWR15520. Next base: position 29,261 of record NZ_JBWBWM010000054.1, on the reverse strand, counting down.
CGATCCGCAGATGGGCTGCCGGCCGTTCGTGCTCGGGAATCAGCGCATAAGCCGCCTCCTGGAAACGGTCGTGAACGAACCGATAAGCACCTGGCTGCGGCTCGACAAATTCCTGATGAACGGACGGCCACAGAGTGGCATGGAGCTGCTCCTCCGGAATTCCAAGCACGATCGAAAGCATCGCCGTCTCGGCGATGTTGCCGAGGCAGGCCATTTGCTGCACGGCGGTCTGCGTCGCGGCCGGAAGGCGGGTGAGCTTTCCGAGCATGAGGTCCACGACGTTGTCGGTGTATCGCTTGGCGTGAATACGATCGAGATCCCAGGACCAGCAGGCCGTGTCGTGGTCGAAGGCGAGCAGTCCCTCTTCAGCGAGCGAGAACATGAACTGAATGGCGAAGAACGGATTGCCGCCGGTCTTCTCGAGCACCATCTGCGTGAACGGCGCCGCCTGCTCCGGCGCGCAGCGAAGCGCGTCCGCGAGCAACTGCCCGAGGTCCTCCCTGCCGAGCGGCGCAAGCGTGATCTGCGTGACCGCTCCACCCGCGGTGTTGATGACGTCGAGCATGCGCGTCAGGGGATGAGAGAGGTCGACCTCGTTGTCCCGATAGGCGCCGATCACCATGAGGTGCTTCAGATCCGCCCGCGTCAAAAGATCCTTAAGCAGGTCGAGCGTCGCCGCGTCGAGCCATTGCAGATCGTCGAGGAACAGCACCAGCGGATGCGCGGGGCAGGCAAAGACGTCGATGAACCGCTTCAACACCTCCTGAAAACGGCTTTGCGCCTGCTGTGGTGGAAGCTCCGAAACCGGCGGTTGTTGGCCGACAATGAGCTCGAGCTCGGGGATCAGGTCGACCATCAGCTGTGCATTGGGGCCAAGCGCCGTCAGAAAGTCGCGGCGCCACCTGCTCAGCTCCGCATCGCTTTTACCAAGTAGCGGTCGAACGAGGCTCTGGAACGCCTGCGCGAGCGTAGCATACGGGATATCGCGTTTGTGCTGGTCGAATTTGCCTGATGCAAAAAGGCCGCCAGAGGGGACCTGCATCTTGTGCAGTTCATTGACGACCGAGGATTTGCCGATGCCAGAATATCCCGAGACCAGCACCAATTCCGGCACGCTGCTCTCGACGATGCGGCCGAAACAGGCGAGCAAGGTCTCGACTTGGTGCGACCTCCCGTACAGCTTTTCGGGAATCAGCAGCCGGTCGGGGGCATCGTGCTGTCCGAGCGGGAAATCGTCGATGCGGTGCTGACGCTCCCACTCTGCAAGACAGCGCCGCAGGTCCCGCTCGACGCCGGCCGCGGTTTGGTAGCGTTCCTCGGCCATCTTGGCGAGCAGCTTCATGAGAATTCGCGAAACCACGAGTGGGATGTCTTCAAACTTATCGCATGGCGGTGCCGGCTTTCTGGCGATGTGGCAGTGCACCCACTCCATCGGATCGGTCGCGGTGAAGGGAAGCGAGCCGGTGAGCATCTGGTAGAGCGTGATGCCGAGCGAATACAGGTCGCTGCGGGAGTCGATCGAGCGGTTCATGCGCCCGGTCTGCTCTGGCGCCATATAGGCAAGCGTCCCCGCGATGGATTCGGGAGGCGCCGGAGACTGTCGTTCACGCGGCCGGCGCGACGCAACGCCGAAGCCGGTGAGCCGCACGCTCGTCTGGGTGCGATTCACCAGGATGTTGGCAGGTTTGATGTCCTTGTGCACAAGACCGCGCTGATGGACCTTACCCAACGCTGCTGCGATCTGGACGGCGACGCGCAGGAAGTTCCCCATCTCCATTGGCGCGTCCATCAGCCTGGTGAGCAGCTCGCCGCCGAAATCTTCAAGCACAAGAATGGTCCGGGTGTGATCCTGCAAGAGTTCCAGCGGCTTCGCTGCCCAGGCGCCGTCCAGCTCGTTTATCAACCCGAACTCATGTGTGAGGCGATCAAGGCTCTGCGGATTTGGATGCTCCGCTGCCGGCAGCACGGCCAGCACGATCTGGCGCTCGTCGTCGCCGCTTTCACGGCAGGCACGGCACAGCAGAATGCCTTCCTCTTCACGCAGGACCTGCGCACCATGGGCCCAGCCTGCGCCCAAAAACGAGCAAGGGATCATCTCGGTAAACCATGCGCGCCGACCCGAGCCGAAGCAGACTCGTCCGTCGCTCCGCGTCACCCCTTTTGAAGCCGCCACTTTGCGGCATTGCGTCGTTAGCAGATCTCTGTATTCAGCAGATCTCTGTATTCGCGCGTGCTGGCTAGGAGATACCGGACGAGCGCGCCTTTATCCCGTCCGGGTTCAATTGGCTGTATCGCCAGCGCATTCAAAAACGTATCACTTGGCTCTATTACGTCAACTTGCTACGTCGCAAGCCAAGGCAAATCAAACTCGAAGCAGCGACGGGCTGCGTATCCTACAGTAGCAGTGGTCCGCTTGCAGCTTTGTAACACCTTTGAGCGTAGCTTCATACGAATGAAGACGGGCACTGAGGATCAATCGGATGCCCGTCGTAAAATGGGAGCAAAGCGGACTGCGAGTGGAGTGGAGCTAGTTCCTGCTGACTGCGGACGGGAAATAGGATGCGTATCACTACAGACCCCTTCTCGTCCCATGCTTCACAGCTTCAGCTCAACGCGTGGCCGGCCAATCCGTAAACCCACGGTTTGTCATCTTCTCGGTTCAGGAATTGCTTGCCCTTGGACATGGTCGTGACGGTGTCGTTCATCCCGAGGCGGCTTTGCTGAAGAAAGTCGGCAAAGGGACCCGTCCGCTCCCGCGTATCGACGCGGGCGAACCGTCCCTTGAGTTCCTTAAGATGCGCGGCTGTAAGATGGATTGCGTCACAATCATTGCTAGCGACGATGGGACCGATCACATGACCGCGCCCAAACTCGCGCTTCATGGAATAACCGACGGTCTCGCCGCCGCGGCTCAGGACGAAGATTGACGCACCATCCGAAAGCAATGCAAGCAGCTTCTGACGGTTAGTTCCGAACGCGCGCTCGTCCAATGCTGCAATCTCATCAACATTCTCGGCTGGCAGAGGCTTCAATTCCCCGTCCAGAACTGGCACCGGTGGGGATGGTAACACGACCTCTCCCTGCCACTGATACACAACCGCTTCCTTCCTGAAGCCCAGCGAAAGATACAGATGATAGGCAGCATCGGTTGAGTTGAGGGTTAAGTTCCGGTCGCCACACCGCTCGAACACCTGCTCCATGAGCCATCGCCCTGTGCCTTGTGCCTGGGTGCGGGGCGATGTGATCACCAAGCCAATGGTCGCGAATTCGGGGCCATGTGGGAACCACATCGCGCTGCCAAAGACGCGTCCTATGCCGTCAACGGCTACGATGCCATGACCTGCGCGGCGCAAGAAATCCCAATCCTTGGGTCGATGCGGCCAGCCCACCCCAGTCGAGAGCGCGTGGAGCAGTGTCACATCAACGTCGTTGATGTCCTTCGCGGCCAGTTCAAAGGACTTCACACGTACCGTTCGTCCCATTCAGATCATCCGTTCCTTCAGCATGCCAAAGCCTACGGCATATCGCTCCGTAGATCTTCTGCTGCGTTACCGCACAAGGCGTGTTTTGCAGCAGCATAGAGCGGAAGGCCAGCAGGTTTCGCCTGTTTGGTGGCCGGTATTCGGAATGTTCAGCCTATAGCGCAACCCAATTCAGCAGGGAACGCTCCAGCTTGCAGTTAACCTCTGAATATCCGGGGATAGGACAGGTTGGGTGAATGCAATGAACGTTGAAGGATTCCGTGCAAGCCTCGTCGCATTTCCGACCCCCCGAGGTATGCAAAGCCGTGCCGTGGTCCGTCGGGTACGCAACTATTGCCAGGCTGCCGCAGGGATTCAGCGCCCGGCACCCCCGGCGAGGACATGAGAGGAATACGATGGCGTTCCTCTTCAATTCCGATACCGCTCGGGGTGCAATTTTTCGCCAGGCCTTTGCGCGCGAGCTTCCGGATCTGGAATTCTACGATTCTAGTGAATGTATAGACCCGGAAAAGGTACGCTACCTGCTGACCTGGAACATGCCAGACGATGTCTCGCGCTTTCGTAATCTGGAAGTGCTCTTTTCCCTCGGCGCGGGGGTTGATCAGTTCAGGCCGGAGGCGATACCCGGCCACGTGAAGCTCGTGCGCATGGTCGAGGATGGCATAACACGCATGATGCAGGAATACGTCGTCCTTGGCGTGCTGACGCTTCATCGCGAGATGCTTGCATATCGGGAGCAGCAGAGAAGGGGCCTATGGCAAGCTCTTGCAACGTCCCAAGCGACCGACCGGCGCGTGGGCTTCCTGGGCCTCGGCACACTGGCGCAAGCTGCGATCGATCGTCTGAAGCCGTTTCGATTTCCCCTTGCCGCGTGGAGCCGAAGCAAGCAGGTGGTTGAGGGTGTCACCTGCTTCCATGGCGAAGATCAGCTTGGGAAATTCCTGCAAGGAACGGATATCCTCGTCTGTCTTCTTCCCCTGACGGAGCAAACGAGCGGCATCCTGAACGCAAGGCTCTTCTCGCTTTTGCCAGTGGGAGCGAGGCTGCTGCATGTCGGCCGCGGCCCACACCTTGACCAACGGGCGCTTATCGAGGCGCTCGACAGCGGGCAGCTTGCGGCAGCCATGCTTGACGTCACCGATCCCGAGCCGCTGCCAGAAGGCCATCCACTCTGGTCCCATCCGAAGGTGATCATCACGCCGCATATCGCGTCCGTGACGCAACCGCATACGGCAGCAGAAGCCGTCATAGAAAACATCCGGCGCCACCGCGCCGGCAGAAATCCGGTCGGCCTTGTCGATCGAACCCTCGGCTACTAACAGGAAAATGCCATGTCACTTCTGATCAGCATCGACACCAATCCGGACTTCGCACCGAAGAACGCTGTGCCCGATGCGGAACGGCTCATTTCAGGCAACCCATCATTCAAGACCTGGGCGCAAGACGCTTCGAAGGGCGAAAAGGTGCTGACCGGCGTCTGGGAAGCTACGCCCGGCGAGACCCATTCCATCAAGGGCACCACCTACGAGTTCTGCCACATCATTTCGGGTCTTATCGAAATCGAGGAAAAGGGCGGTGAGACGAAGACTTACCGCGCCGGCGACAGCTTTGTGATGAAACCTGGCTTCGTCGGGATCTGGCGTACGATCGAGACCGTGCGAAAGATCTACGTCTGCCATTACGACTGAGCGCGATGCTCGGGATCGGCCCCAATAGGCAGCCGTCAGAACAATCGACGTTCGAGGCCGCGTCTGACCAGATTGAACGACCGTCAGACCATTCATTCTCAATGAAAAATGCGGCGTGCGGTCCTGTATTGCTCGGATGAGCCGCCTTGTCTCGCCAATTGCAAATCCAGGCAGCGATGGCGGGTTTGGCCCAAAGGCAAAGGAATAAGTCCATGATAGCATTGAAGGACAGAGAACTGTTTCGCCAACAGGCGCTGATCGGTGGCAATTGGCGGGATGCGAGTACGAAAGCCACCGTCGATGTCATCGATCCCGCCAGTCAGAAAGTGCTTGGCACCATCCCCGACATGGGGCTTGACGAGACCAGGGCAGCAATCAACGCCGCCGCCGATGCGTTCAAGCGTTGGAAGGCCAAGGCTCATGGGGAACGTGCAGCGCTGTTGGAGCGCTGGTATGAGCTCATGCGGCGCCATGAGCAGGATTTGGCGCTTCTGCTGACGCTGGAGCAGGGCAAGCCGCTTGCTGAATCGCTCGGGGAAATCCGCTATGGAGCCTCCTTCGTCAAATGGTTTGCGGAAGAGGCGCGGCGGATCAACGGATCAACGATCCCTTCACCCACTATCGATCGCCGCATTTTGGTGCTGAAAGAGCCGGTGGGCGTCTGCGGGATCATCACGCCCTGGAATTTCCCGAATGCGATGATTACGCGCAAAGTGGCGCCTGCGCTTGCCGCGGGCTGCACCGTGGTCATCAAGCCCTCTGAATTTACGCCCTTTTCAGCCCTTGCAATCGGTGTTCTGGCGGAGCGGGCGGGAATTCCCGCGGGCGTGATCAACATCGTGACCGGCATGCCGGCGGAAATCGGCAAGGAGCTGATGGCCAATGAAGCCGTTCGCAAGATTTCGTTTACCGGATCGACCCGCGTGGGCGCACTGCTGATGAAAGGCGCCGCCGACAATATCAAGAAACTCAGTCTCGAGCTTGGCGGCAACGCGCCGTTCATCGTCTTTGACGATGCCGATGTCGACCGGGCCGTCGAGGGCGCGATTGCGTCGAAGTTTCGTAATGGGGGCCAGACGTGCGTCTGTTGCAATCGCATCCTGGTGCAAGCAGGCATTTACGACGCCTTCGCACAGAAGCTCGCCAACCGGGTCGCGAAAATGAAAGTCGGCGTCGGTACGGAAGAGGGGGTCGAAATCGGACCGATGATCAATGGCTCGGCGATCGAAAAGATCAATCGCCATGTCTCGGACGCGCTGGACAAGGGCGCGAAGATCATCGCGCAAAGTGAAGCGGTGCCGGAAGATCGGCAATATGCCCGTCCTGTCGTGCTCGGTGACGCCTCGACTGAGATGCTCCTGGCTTCAGAGGAGACGTTTGGACCGGTCGCGCCGCTGTTTCGATTCAAGACCGAGGACGAGGCCATTGCGATCGCAAATGGCACGCCGTTCGGCCTTGCCGCCTATTTCTACACGGAGAACCTGAAGCGGTCGTGGCGTGTTGCCGAGGCGCTCGAATTCGGCATGGTGGGCCTGAACACCGGCCTGATCTCGACCGAGGTCGCGCCTTTCGGCGGTGTAAAGCAGTCGGGACTGGGACGTGAAGGCTCCCAGCTCGGGATAGAGGAATATCTCGAAACCAAAACGCTTCACGTCGGCGGGTTGGAATAAGCGTCCATTGGACGAGTGGCCGAAACAAAAAAAGGGGGCGGTCGAACGCCCCCTTTTTCCTTCACAGCGCATCGATCCCTGTTGAAGCTCTCGAAGGAGTGAAGCGCGACGAGAGAACCTGAGAGAAATTGCGCTCACGCACTCTTGCGCAGGGGCTCCAGGCCGACTGCCGCAGCCAGCCCGTCGATGCCAGCGACCTCGGTGTATTCATAGAAGGGGTTGGCGGGCTCATGACCCCGGTTCACCCAGACCTTGCTTTTGATGCCGAGGTCGTAAGCGGTCATCAGGTCGTAGCGGAAGGAGGAGGAGACGTGGGTGATATCTTCCGGGCCGCAGCCCAGCTTGTCCAGCATATACTCGAAGCCCTTCATCTGCGGCTTGTAGGCGCCCGTCTCCTCCGCCGTGATAACCATGTGAAACGGAGCGCCGAGCTTCTCCACATTCGACATGATCAGGCTCTTCATGGAGTTTGACAGGATGACGAGCGGTATCTCCTTTGCAACCCGGGCCAAGCCTGCCGGAACGTCGGGGTGCGGGCCCCATGTCGGCACTTCCTGATAGATGCGCTGGGCATCTTCCGGCCGAAATGCGACGCCATTGCGCTTGCAGGAGCGCTCTAGCGCGTTGTGCACGACCTCGAGGTAGGGCTTCCAAGCGCCGAGAACCTCGTCGAGGCGATAGGCCGAGAAATCCTTGATGAACTTCGCCATAGCCGTCGACGAGAGCTCGGAGCCATAGACTCTCCTTGCCGCGCCGGCCATGTCAAAATTCGTCAGCGTACCGTAGCAATCGAAGGTGATGTACTTGGGTCTAAACGTCGCCATGGCTCGAATCCTTGTCATCCTGGTGCACCGCTTATCGGTACGACAAGCATCGTAGCGAGAAGCAAACAAGATAAAGCGCCGCTGTGGCGGCGGACAGGAGCAGATTCTGTTGTATCGGATCGCAGCTTTGGCAGAGTGTTGGGAGCAGCGCGTATTGAATTTGAGCGTCAATGCCGTGCGCTTCTCAACCACCCGCATAAGATGCCGGGTCGATCGTTGATGAAAGTCAAAACTCCCTCCATTCCCATGCAGCTCAGGAGGAACTTCTGTCCTCGGCGTCCTACTTTGGATCCGAAGGCATCGGAGTGACTGACACGCAATCGAGTGGTTCGGAGGACAACATGTTGAGCAACTCGCTGATTGAACTCGACCGTGCGCATCTTATTCATCCGGTCGCATCCTATCGCAGCCATGAAGCATCGGGCGTGCGCGTGTTGAAATCGGCCAAGGGCGCGACGCTGACCGATGTCTCGGGACGTCAACTGCTCGATGGTTTTGCGGGTCTGTGGTGTGTCAATGCAGGTTACGGTCAGGATAGCCTGATCGAAGCGGCTACGAGGCAGTTGCGCGAATTGCCCTACGCCACCGGCTATTTCGGGTTGGGTTCCGAGCCCGCGATCCGGCTGGCCGCAAGGCTGGCTGAACTGGCGCCCGGTGACCTGAACCATGTCTACTTCACTTTGGGTGGATCCGATGCCGTCGACAGCACGATCCGGTTCATCCGGTACTATTATCATGCCCAGGGGAGGCCACAGAAGGACCAGTTCATTTCCGTCGAGTATGGCTACCATGGATCGTCGACGGCAGGGTCTGGCTTGACCGCGCTGCCGGCGTTTCATACGGGTTTTGGAGTACCATATAGCTGGCAGCACAAAATTCCCTCGCACTATGCCTATCGCAATCCGGTTGGTACCCATCCCCAGGCTATCATTGCTGCTTCGGTCGCGGCCCTGCAGACCAAGATCGCCGAACTGGGCGCAGACCGCGTTGCGGCCTTCTATGTCGAGCCGATACAGGGCTCGGGAGGCGTCCTCGTTCCGCCGCCGTCGTGGCTGAAAGAAATGCACGCTGTTTGCAAGGAGCACGATATTCTGTTCGTTGCCGATGAGGTCATTACCGGCTTCGGCCGTGTCGGTCCGCTCTTCGCCTGTGAGGAAGACGACGTCGTGCCGGATCTCATGACCACGGCAAAAGGACTGACCTCCGGCTATGTGCCGATGGGGGCCGTCCTGATGTCCGACCGCGTCTACAACACGATTGCCAATGGTGCCGGCAAGACGGCCGTCGGCCACGGCTACACCTATTCCGCACATCCTGTCAGCGCAGCCGTCGGGCTTGCGTGCCTTGACCTTTACGAAAATGGCTTGCTGGAAAACGGCCGGAAGGCCGGGCACCGCCTGATGGAAGGTCTTCGCGCGCTGGCCGATCATCCCCTTGTCGGCGATGTCCGCGGTCGTGGCATGCTGGCCGCAATCGAGCTTGTCACCGACAAGGAGCGCAAGACGCCCCTGCCGGCGGCGGCCGACCCTGCGCGCCGCATTTTCGACCGCGCATGGGACAACGGCCTCGTCATCCGCGCCTTTGCCCAGGGCGTGCTGGGCTATGCGCCGCCGCTCTGCTGCACGGCTACGGACATCGACGGCATCATTGAACGGACTAAGACCACGCTCGACCAGACGCTCGAAGACAGGGACGTCCGCGCGGCGATGAAAGGATAATCACTGCTGTTCATTAGCTATTGAAGATGCTTTCGAGCGGCAGATGTGATTTAACGATGGGGGATTTCAGCACGACAAAGCTGAAGTATTTGTCGATGCCGATATCCATCTCCACGAGGCGTTCCATGACCGCCTGGTATTCGCTAATCCCTGCGGTGATGAATTTTACCAGATAGTCGTACCCACCCGAAACGAGATGGCATTCTACGACGGAATCGATCTTCTCGATTGTCGTGAGAAAGCGAGCGAAATCGATCTGCCGATGATTCTTCAGGGTGATTTCGGCAAACACGGTCAGAGTTTGCCCGAGCTTGGACACGTCGATCTGGGCGGAATAGCCGGTGATGAAGCCCTCCGTCTGGAGCCTCTTGACGCGCATCAGACATGGGCTCGGCGAAAGGTTTATCAGCTCCGAGAGCTCGACGTTGGAAATCCGCCCGTTCTTCTGCAGTTCGCATAAAATCCGGATGTCGATCTTATCGAGCTTCATAGCAATGCCATGAGAGGTGGGCGATAAATGGCGTCAATGCCTTGAGCCTTCAGCGTCATACGCGTTGTCATAGCATCAACCAGCATCTTTTCCCACCGGGACGGAAACTGCTTTTCTAGAACTCGCTGACCTTGCCCCAGGCGCTCATTTTCAGCCGCTCCGGCCTGTAAGGGCGGGGGTCTACGATCGGCTCGCTACCTGTAATGATGTCGGCGATCATATGTCCCGCGCCGGGACCGATCCCGAAGCCGTGGCCGCTGAATCCCGCTGCCAGGATGAAACCTGGAATCGACTCAACTTCACCGATTGCCGGAATACCGTCTGGCGTGCTGTCGATGTAGCCGGCCCACACGTTTGAGATTGCGACGTGCCCGAGTTCCGGCACGAGCTTGCTGGCTCGTCGATACGTCAGCCGAATCTGCCTCATATCGGGGTGAGGATCGAGCGTTCGGTTCAGCTCCATCGGGGTCACCTCGTCGAGCTTCCATTTCGCCAGCGACTCATGACCTTGCCGCAAGCCCTCGAAGGCCCCAGGAGTGAGACTTCGCCACCGGCGGGCGAACATGGGCAGGAATTCGCGGCCGAACCTGAACTGCTGCGGCGTGGGGTCGACTCGCGCGCGCCCGCTGATTGCCAGCGTGTATCCGCCGTTGCCACGTCGCGTGAGCGACACGAGCCCCGCGTACAGGGCATCGGGCAGGCCGGCCGCGCCGGGAGCCAGGGCGAGAATGGAAGAGCGGACGGAAACCTGTGGGAAGCGAATTCCAAGCTGGTTGCAGAACGAAGAGGCCCATGCGCCTCCTGCCATGACCACCGTCTTCGTCCGAATCGTGCCCGCTTCAGTCACCACTCCGCTGACTCGGCCGGCGCTGAGCTCTATGCCGCGAGCCGCGCATTGCTGGTGTACCGTGCCACCTGCCGCCATGATCGCGAGCGCGGCGATGGGTACGGCCTTTGAAGTATCTGCCGTCCCATCGGTTGGAGAGAAGACGCCGCCTTTCCACTTGCGACCAGTCGCCTTGCCTCGCTCGCTCGCCTCTTCCGCGCTCAGCATATGCGTCGTAACGCCGGCGGTCCTGGCGAAGTCTCGCCACTTTGCCCAGCCGGCCAGCTCATTTTCGTCGTTCGACAAATACAACAGGCCACAGCGGCGAAAACCCGTATCCTCGCCGGTCTCCTGGGCAACTCGCTCCCAGAGATCGAGGCTTTTGGTCGCAAGCGGTAACTCGCGCGCGTCGCGGTTCTGTTGGCGGCACCATCCCCAGTTGCGGCTGGACTGTTCAGCTGCGACACGGCCCTTTTCCAGCAAGGCGATCTTGAGCCCGCGACGGGCGAGATAGTAGCTCGTGAACACGCCAACCACTCCGCCGCCGATGACGACGACGTCTGCCTCTTGAGGCAGGGATGGAGTGGATTCGATATGCATGAGCGGCGCGCTCATTGTGGGGAGCTCCGGTTGCTGCTGGATCGTAACCGAGAAATTGCGGCACGCTCCCGCGGACTTTCGCGATCGGACGGAATATCCTGCGGTTTGCTGCCTTCGGTATAGGCTATTATTGCGAGAATATTTCGCTAGCGCCGCATCTCGCAGCGCTGGAGCCCGACGCACACCCTCCGCAATCGGATCGGTCTTCCGTCGCGCGTGGGGCATACACCGGTCCATCGCGCCCTCCAACAGGCCTGGCGACGCAGACTGAAATGCCAAATCGGACTTCGTTTTCAGAAGTTCCTGCTGCCCGGATGCCGCCATTCGGCGACTCCAGGTTAGTTGAAGTCGTCAAACTCAGGAGAATAAGTCTCAATCGACGAGTCGAACTCCGTAGAGGCAAACTGCATGAGCCTTCCAGGAACAGACCTTCACGGAAGCGATCAAGCCATGAGGGCGACGCACTGTGAGCTTCGACTCGATGGAGGTAGCCGATTCGGCCGGCGCTGCAGTCTGAGCAGCAGCTCTTGCCTATTGCGCAAGGAGGCCTGAATCATGTCGCAGCCTCCGATGAGGGAATGGCAGGTTGAGCGGCGAATTGTTGAGCTGTCCAGGGAGCGTGGCGACGCAAGGAGCCAAAGATTCCGCCCGCAGCGGGATGACCGAACTCGGTTGAAAGGGGAGGATATTCTTATGGCCTCTGGCATCCACGCTATAGCCCCGGCCGATGTAGCGCTTTCGGTGCGCGACCTGAGCGTCAGTCTGCCGGGAGGAATGGAGCGGGCCTACGCCGTCGAAAACATCTCCTTCGATCTGAAGCGCGGTCAGATCCTCTGTATCATCGGGGAATCTGGATCGGGCAAGTCCGTCACCGCCAATGCGATCATGGGACTTCTGCCGAAGGTGATCCGCATTTCTTCAGGTGCGATCCACTTGGACGGGATCAACATCGTCGGCCTCTCGCCCGACAAGCTCCGCGGCCTGCGCGGCCGCGTCGTGTCGATGATCTTCCAAGACCCTCTCTCGGCGCTCAACCCGCTGATGACCGTCGGTGCGCAAATCGAGGAAGTGATGGCGGCGCACGACGTCGGGACGCCGAAATCCCGTCGCAGCCGGGCCATAGACTTGTTGATTGAAGTGGGCCTACCCGATCCGCAGCTCATGTATCACCAGTACCCATTCCGGCTTTCGGGTGGGCAGCGGCAGCGGGTGATGATCGCCATGGCTCTGGCACTTGAGCCCGCAATTCTGATCGCTGACGAGCCGACCACCGCGCTGGACGTGACCACCCAGGCGCAGATCCTCCAATTGATCCGCGACATCCAGCGCCGCAAGGGAATGAGCGTCATGTTCATCACCCACGACTTCGGCGTTGTAGCGGAAATCGCCGACTACGTCGTGGTGATGGAAAAGGGCCGTTGCGTGGAGCAGGGCAGTGCCGAGCAGGTCCTAAAGTCGCCCAACCATCTCTATACGCGACGCCTGATCGCGGCTGTGCCGCACCTGACCGGCAAGGACCGTGTTCCCTTGCAATCCGCGGACCGCGTGTCCATCCTGAAGGTTGAACGCCTCGCAAAAACCTACCGCAGCGGTAGCGCGCTGTTCGGCAAGCGGCGCATCGTGCCTGCGGTCAACAGCGTGACGTTCGATCTCACGCCGGGACGCACGCTAGGCGTTGTCGGGGAAAGCGGTTCGGGAAAATCATCGCTCGGACGGCTGCTGATCAAGCTCATGGCGTGCGACAGCGGCTCGATTGTGTTCGAGGGCCGCGACATCGCCAGGCTTTCGGAAGCCGAATTTCGGTCGCTGCGGCCAAAAATCCAGATGATCTTCCAGGATCCTTTTGCGTCGCTCAATCCGCGGTCGACGGTTGGGCACATCCTCACAGTCGGCCCGGTCGCGCATGGAATGCCCTATAGCGAGGCTTGTGAGCGGGCGCGGGAGCTTCTGTCTCATGTCGGCTTGGACTCAGGAGCCTTTGACCGCTATCCGCACGAGTTCTCCGGCGGGCAGCGCCAACGCATCGGCATCGCCCGCGCGCTGATGTTCAAACCGAAGTTGCTGATCGCCGACGAAGCGGTCTCCGCGCTCGACGTGTCGATCCAGGCCCAGATCTTAAAGCTGCTGGACAAGATCCAGCGAGAGACAGGTGTCTCGATGATCTTCATCACGCATGATCTGCGTGTCGCCAGCCAGATCTGCGATGAAATCGCCGTCATGCATCGAGGCCAGATCGTCGAGCGCGGACCGCCGTCCCAAATCTTCCTAAACCCGAAATCCACCTACACTCGAGAACTGGTGGCAGCGATCCCCGGCGAGCAGCACGGGAGCATGCCTCAAGATGAAGGCCACGTCGGACACCACAAGGGAGGAGAGACGTTATGACCAAGCGTTCTGCGACTTCGAACTACTCGCGGCGCGATGCTCTGCGAATGGTGGCGATCGGCGGAGCTGCCAGCCTCTTCGCGCCAAATCTCTTGGGCAAGCCTGCCCTTGCTCGCACTTCTACGGCAAAGCCGACCGGTCGCGTGATCGTCGGACTCGGTCAAGAGCCGACTGTATTCAATCCGCTGATGGCACACATTGAAGTCGATGATGGCGTGCATTTCTCGGTTTTCGACGCGCTCTTCCGCATCGATCCCCAAGGCGTCATTCAGCCCAACCTTGCCCTGGAAGTGCCGAACCAAAAGAACGGCGGTATTTCGGAGGACGGTCTCAAATGGCGCATTCGTTTGCGTGACGATGTCCGTTGGCATGACGGCAAGCCTTTCAGCGCCGAGGATGTGAAGTTCACCCTCGAACTGATCATGAATCCCAATTTCCGGAGTTGGCGCACGGCCGGCCATGCGCTCGTGCGCGACATCACGGTGATCTCGCCCACCGAGATCTCGTGGCGAATGGAGGAGGCCTTTGCGCCATACCTGTCGTTCCTGACCGAAACCTTCATCGTCCCCAAGCACATCCTCGAGAAGGAGGCCAATCCAAGCAACGCCGCCTTCAATCAGGCCCCGGTCGGCACCGGCGCATTCAAGTGGGGCAAGCGGGTCCCGGGCGATCATCTTGAGCTCGTGGCTAACCTCGAATATTTCGGTGAAGGTCCTCACATCGAGAGGCTGGTCTTCAAATACATTCCCGATCTCACCGTCCTCTACACTCAGTTCAAGAGCGGCGATGTGGATCTCGTGGGTCAGCCCTACATTACCCCTGACCATTATAGGGAAGCCAAGACGCTGCCGAACCGCGTTGTGACCCTGGTCCCAAGGGCCTCATTCGAGTCCTTTTACCTGAACCTCGAGCGTCCCCAGTTCAAGGAACTTGCTGTTCGCGAGGCGCTCTACGCGGCGATCGACAAGGAGGCGATCATCCAGGGACTCTACTACGGAGTGCCGATGCCGACGGAGACCTTCATGCCGAAGCAATCCTTGTACTACAACCCCAACCTGCCGGCACACGAGTACAATCTGGACCGCGCGCGCAAGATACTCGACAAGGCCGGCTGGGTCCCTGGACGGGATGGCATTCGCGCCAAAGGTGGCGTCCGCTTGTCCTTCGCCAACTCGACCACGTCAGGCGATCCGCTTCGCGAGCAGGCGCAGCAGTTCCTTCAGCAGACATTTGCGCAGTTAGGCGTCGAGATGAAGATATCGAACTTGCCTGCCGCCGTGATGTGGGGCGAGTTCTGGCAGCAATCGCAATTCGATTCCGTGATAGTCGGCAGCACGTATCTGATCGGGGCCGACCCGGATGTTACCAATCGCCTTCACTCGCGTTCGATCGCAGCAAAGGGCGGGCGTGGTTCGAACAATGCGCAGTACGCCAATCCGGAAGTCGATGCGTTGCTCGACAAGGGAGCCCGCACCTTCGATCCGGACGCGCGGCGCGCGATCTATCATCGCGTTCAAGAGCTTGTCCGTCGGGACCTGCCCTTCCTTCCGCTGTACCAGAGCAATGCGGTCCAGGGTCAAAAGAAGGGGATTTCGGGCGTCGTGCCAAACGGCAACACGCGCACGGAATCCTGGAACGCGGTGGCGTGGCATTGGGCGAGTTGACGTACCGACGCCCGAGGCCGGCATAGCCGGGCGGCGACCGACTGGCACTATCAAGGCAGAATGGAGATTCGAATGTCGGGATTCCTGCTCAATCGTCTCTCGCAGAGCATCGTGCTGCTGGTGATCGTCTCGATCATCGGCTTCACGGTTCTCAATCTCATGCCGGGCGGTCCTCTTGCGCAATTCGGGCTCGATCCCGGCATGACCCAGAAGGACGTGGAGCGACTTGCAGAGCAGCTAGGGCTGAACCGGCCGCTGTGGATTCAGTACCTCGACTGGGCTTGGCGGTTGGTTCAGGGCGACTGGGGACACTCCTTCCGCGATGGCTCTTCGGTGCTGGCGGTGATTGGTCGGCATCTGTCGGCGACGCTGCTGCTCATGGGGACGTCCACTGCATTGGCGATCGCGATTGGTTCCTGGATCGGCATCCGCGGTGCCACCCACCGCTATTCTCTCTTCGACTATTGCGCGACGGTCGGTGCCATGGTCGCGCTGTCGGTCCCGACTTTCTGGTTCGGCCTCATCGGCATCTACATCTTCACGCTGAAACTCGGTTGGGTACCTGCAGGCAACATGTACACGATCGGCGACGGCTCGGTGCTGGACTATCTGCATCACCTGATCTTGCCAAGCTTAGTGCTGTCGCTGGTTCATGTCGCGATCTGGAGCCGTTACATGCGCACGGCGACACTCGATGCGCTAAGCCAGGATTTCATCAAGACGGCTCGTGCCAAGGGCGTAAGCGAGCGCCGCATTTTGCTGAAGCATGTGGTCGGCAATGCGCTGTTGCCGATGATCACGCTGGCGGGGATGCAATTGCCCAGCATTCTGACCGGCGCATTGGTTACCGAGACGGTCTTCACTTGGCCGGGAATGGGTCGGTTGTTTCTCGATAGCCTCGGTTATAGCGACTATCCGGTCGTAATGGGCCTACTGATATTCTCGGCCATCCTGGTCGTGTTGGGCAACCTGATCGCAGACATCGTCATCGCTATCGTCGACCCGCGCATCCGCCTGGGCTGAGGCCGACGACTCACGCCTGTTTACAGGAGACAGCAGACATGACCGCCATTGCCGTGCACGCAACTCCAACCCGCTGGTGGCACAGCCGTGCGGTGTACCGCTTCATGCGCCATCATCTGGCACTCGTGGGGATCGCGATGATCACCCTGCTTGTGTTAGCGTGCGCCATCGGTCCCTATGTGTTGCCATACGACTCGCTCCAAATCGATCTGCGCGCCCGCTTTGCTCCACCTCTCAGCGGTAATCACTACTTCGGCACCGACCCGCTAGGGCGCGATTTGGCGGCGCGGCTATTGATGGCCGGGCGCGTCTCGCTGCTGGTGGGATTCTCGGCGATGCTGCTGTCGACGTTGATCGGCACGCTGGTCGGCGTGACGGCGGGCTATCGGGGCGGCTGGGTCGGGGCGGCGCTGATGCGCACGGTGGACGGCTTCCTTTCCTATCCCTCGATCTTCCTCGTCCTGGCGCTGGCCGCAACGCTGCGGCCCAGCCCGGTTATGATCACCGTGATCATTGCTGTCACGAGTTGGATGGAGACCGCCAGAATCGTCGAGGCCGAGGTCCGTTCGCTGCGGGAGCGCGAGTTTGTCCAGGCTGCGCGCATGGTGGGACTTAGCCGAAGGCATATCATGTTCCGCGAGATCCTGCCCAATGCGATGGGCCCAATCATCGTCGCCGCGAGCCTGGCGGTCGCCCGCGCGATTCTTCTGGAAGCCTATATCAGCTTCCTCGGCTACGGAATCCAGCCGCCGATGCCGAGCTGGGGCAACATGCTCAATGGCGCCCAGCAATATCTGGCCAGCGCTCCGTGGCTCGCCATCATCCCCGGTGCCGCGATTACGATTGCGGTGACGAGCTTCAACTTCATCGGCGACGGCCTGCGAGATGCCCTCGACGTTCGAGACGACCACATTTGAGCCCGAGCCAGCGCGACCGAGGCGCGGCGCCAAGCCACGCCTGCAGTAGGAGGAGCAAACGACATGCACGCGCCGCGAGTCGCCGAGAAGGCTACGCCCTATTGGTGGGAAGCCGCCCCGCTCAAGCCGCTACCTCAGCAACCGTTGCCCAAGAAACTCGACGTGCTGATCGTGGGCGCGGGCTATGCCGGGCTCTCGGCCGGGTTGGTGCTGGCGCGCGAAGGACGTTCGGTAGCTGCCTTTGATGCAATGGATCCAGGGGAGGGAGCTTCGACGCGCAACGGTGGAATCACGAGCGGAACAATTCGGCCGGATTACGCGACGCTCACGCGACGGTTCGGTGAAGAGAAGGCGCTGGCGATCGAGGCGGAAGGCAAGACGGCACGCGAATTCCTGTACGATTTTATCAAGACGGAAGGGCTCGCATGCGACTTCCAGCCGGTGGGGCAGTTCAAAGGCGCCTTCGGCTATGAACAATACGAAACGATGGCGCGCAGCGCGGAGAGACTGGCAAAGAAACTTGGGATCGAGGCTTATGCAGTTCCTTATGCTGAGCAACGCAGTTATATCGGCACCGACGTCTACCGCGGCGGCACGGTTCGGATGGACATCGGTGGGCTGCACCCGGCGAAATTCCACGCCGAACTCTTGCGGGTGGCGCTCGCTTCGGGGTTGACCGTCCACGCGCGAACACCGGTCGTCTCGATAGAGAGAGATGGCTCCGGATTCCGCGTCGTGACCGCAGCCGGCTCGGTGCAGGCGCGTCAGGTGCTGGTTTGTACGAACGGGTACACCGATGGGGCTGTGCCCTTCCTGCGCCGCAGGCTGGTCCCGGTCCGCAGCCGGATCATTGCAACCGAGGAGCTCGCGCCCGAAGTCATGGCGCGGCTGATGCCGAAACGCATGATGATCACCGAGAATCGAGAGGTCGGCTTCTATTACCGACCTTCACCCGACGGCAAACGCATCTTGCTCGGTGGCCGCGACAGCTCCCGCGTCGGCAATCCGGTGGCTCCGAAGCTCCTTCTACTCAAGGGCCTGGTCAATCTATTTCCGGAACTGGAGGACGTTCGGCTCTCGCACAGCTGGTTCGGCAATGTGGCCATGAACCGTGACATGATTCCTCGCATCTTCGAGAAGGACGGCATCGTCTATGCCACCGGCTTCTGCGGTTCGGGCGTGGTCTGGGCGCCGTGGATCGGCATGCATGCGGCCCACAAGCTCATGGGGCACGACGAGCGGGCGCGCACTGCCTTCGACTTCCGGCCGCCGGCTTTCATCCCGTTCTATCGAGGCAATCCGTGGTTCATGCCTGCCTTCATCCAGGGCTATCGGATGCGTGATCGGATCGCGCTGTGGCGCGCCAGCCGCTGACAGCAGATCGGTCGTTCTGGCGCACCATCAATGAAATACTCTGCCGAACTTCGCTCTAGTCTGATTGCGCAATGCTGTCGGGCCCAAGGTACGTTGCTGACATGCGAGGATCGTCGGAGGCCCTCGCCCGCCGGGCACTGGCGAGTAGCCCGGCAACCCGAGGAAGAGACGTTGACCGATCA
This sequence comes from Bradyrhizobium sp. WYCCWR15520, assembly GCF_056174665.1. NCBI lineage: Bacteria > Pseudomonadati > Pseudomonadota > Alphaproteobacteria > Hyphomicrobiales > Nitrobacteraceae > Bradyrhizobium > Bradyrhizobium sp. WYCCWR15520. The sequence goes on along the minus strand of NZ_JBWBWM010000054.1, from coordinate 10,418 downwards.
TGACAAACGCAGCTCACCAGGCCGCAGATCACGACAATGAAGACGTGGTCCTGGTTCCTTTCGCGAAAGCGCATCTGGAAGGCGCCCTAAAGCTCTCGCAAGAGATGTCCTGGCCCTATCGGATCGAGGATTGGGAAGTCGCGCAGCAGTTGGGTCGGGGCTTTGTTCTGCAGCGCGCCGGTGTGGTGATTGGGACCGCGGGCTGGTGGCCCTACGGCGAGACCCATGCTTCAGCCGGGATGATCATCGTCGCCAAAGCCGCTCAGGGCCACGGTTATGGTGCGCGGCTTATGGATGCGTTGCTGGCGTCAGCCTATCCCCGAACCATCGTGCTGAATTCGACGGCCGAAGGCTTCACGCTCTACCAGCGCCGCGGCTTCGTCCCTATCGGGATAATCCACCAGCATCAGGGAATTCCCGGGGAATGCCATGAGGCGCCACAGTCGTGCCTCGTCAGGGCAATGGCTGCATCGGATCTCGAGACGATCGCACGTCTCGATCGGCAGGCCACGGGTTGGGAGAGGCGTCGGCTACTGGATCGGCTCGTCCAGAGCGGTGACGGTTATGTCCTGCTGCGTGACGGCATGCCTCGCGGCTACGCCATCTCCCGCCATTTCGGCCGCGGGCATGTCATCGGTCCTGTCGTGGCCGAGAGCCCGACCGATGCACGTGCGCTGATCGAAGCTGCGCTCGCAGCTCTCGGGCGTGCTTTCGTCCGGATCGACACCTCTGCCTCATCGCAGCTCGGAGAGTGGCTCGAAGGCATCGGTCTGCAGCAGGTCGGAGATGCCACGACCATGGTTCTGGGAACGCCGCCGCTGTCGACCGGACCAGCGCGGACCTTTGCGATCGCCAACCAGTCGTTCGGCTAGGGGGAGAGCGAAGTGCTAGGGCAGGAGATGCGCGGACCAAATATCCAGAACGGCGAGACAGCCGCAACGGTGGGGACGTTGGCAACTCCGGCTCTCCTGCTCGACAAAGACCGGCTCGATCGCAATCTCGCCCGTCTGTCCTCTCGTATGGCCGCGCGAGGCGTCGTGCTGCGTCCCCATATGAAAACCGGAAAATCCATTGACGTCGCCCGGCGCGCCTATTGGTCCGGGTTGGGGCCAATTACTGTCTCCACTTTGGCGGAGGCCGAGTACTTTGCACGGCATGGTTTCCGGGACATGACCTATGCCGTGGGTCTGGCACCGCACGCCGCCGACAGAGCAATGCGTCTACGGAAAGTAGGCATCGACCTCAAGGTGCTGCTCGATTCGGCCGAACAGGCGACGATGCTCGGCGTGGCCGGTCGCATCGCGGGTGTGGCGCCGTCCGCCTTCATCGAGATCGACTGCGACGGTCATCGCGGCGGGCTGACCCCGGCCGATCCCAAACTCATCGTCGTCGCGGCCGCCCTGGTCGAGGCCGGTGTCAATCTCGCCGGCATCCTCACCCATGCCGGCGAATCCTACGGCCTCTGCACGCCCGAGGCCCTTGTCGCGGCTGCGGAGAATGAGAGAGCGGTGGCGGTCGCCGCGGCGGAGGTCTTGCGCACGGCGGGGCATGAATGCCCTGTCGTGAGCGTCGGTTCGACGCCGACTGCTCATTTTGCCGAAGACCTGACCGGCGTTACGGAGATGCGGGCGGGCGTCTACATGTTCTTCGATCTAGTGATGCTCGGTGTCGGTGTTTGCACGACCGACGATATCGCGATTTCGGTGCTCGCCACCGTGATCGGCACGAAGCCGGAGAAGGGCTGGATTCTGGTCGATGCCGGCTGGATGGCCCTGTCACGCGATCGCGGCACCGCGGCGCAGCGGATCGACCAAGGTTACGGCCTCGTCTGCGATTTGTCCGGCAAGATCTATCCCGACCTCATCGTCGCGCAGGCGAGCCAGGAGCACGGCATCCTCGCCATCAGGTCCGGATCTGCCGAAGCTTTGCCGGATCTTCCTATCGGCGCGAAAGTCAGGATTCTGCCCAATCACGCCTGCGCGACGGCGTCGCAACACGAGATGTACAACGTCGTCTCCGCCGGGAGCGACACAATCGAAGCTCAGTGGCCGCGAATGCGCGGCTGGTAGGTTGTCAAACAGAGTTGCGCCGTCACGATTTGCGGATGCCCAGCATTCAGATCGCGAGAATCAGAGGTCGATATGAAGCTCACATCCTACTGGTTGGACACATCGCAGCCATTCACAAGCGCCGCCGCGGGGCCGGTGCAGGGCACCTGCGACGTCGCAGTGATCGGTGGCGGGCTGACGGGCTCTTCTGCCGCGCTGGCGCTCGCCAAGAAGGGCGCACGCGTCGTGCTGCTCGAAGCCGAGACAATCGGGCACGCTGCGTCCGGCCGAAACGGCGGGATGTGCAACAACGGGTTCGCTCAGGACTACGGCACGCTCTCGGCCAAGCTCGGCAAGGACGTCGCCGACCGGCTCTATCGGGCCTTCGACGCTGGCGTTGATACGGTCGAGCGTCTGGTGGCCGAAGAGAAGATCGACTGCAGCTTCGCGCGCGTCGGCAAGATCAAGCTTGCGGCGCGGCCTGAGCACTATGACAAGCTGGCGCGCAGCCAGGAATTGCTCGCCGCCAATGTCGATCCCGACACGATGATGGTGAGCCGTTCTGATCTCGCCGGCGAGGTGGGATCGAAGCGCTATTACGGCGGGCTGATCTACCGCAAGAGCGCGGGCATGCATGTCGGACGCTTCGTCCGCGGCCTTGCAGAAGCGGCGGCGCGGCGCGGCGTCGAGATCCACGAGCAGACGCCGATGACCGGTCTTCGACCCGCCGCCGGTGGAGGCCACGAGATCGAGACATCCAAGGGCCGGTTACGGGCCTCGCAGGTTCTGCTCGCGAGCGGCATCTCGCAGACAGGACCGCTGGGTTGGATTCGACGCCGGATTGTGCCGGTCGGGGCCTTCCTGATCGTGACCGAGCCCTTGCCGAGCGCAACACTCGCTCGGCTTCTTCCACGTCGCCGAATGGCGGTCGATACCAAGAACCTGGTCAACTACTTCCGAACAACGCCCGATAACCGGCTGCTGTTCGGTGGACGCGCGCGCTTCGCGATCTCCAATCCGGCGTCAGACGAAAAAAGCGGCGCGATCCTTCAGGCCGCGCTGCACGATGTCTTTCCCGAGCTTCGCAGCGTGCGGATCGATTACTGCTGGGGCGGAATGGTCGACATGACGCGGGACCGACTGCCGCGCGCCGGCGAACGCAACGGCATCTACTATTCCATGGGCTACAGCGGCCACGGCACCCAGATGTCGACCCTGATGGGGACGATCATGGCCGAGGTCATGGATGGGCGCGCCGAGCTCAATCCCTGGAAAGACTTTGCCTGGCCGGCCATTCCGGGTCATCTCGGTCCTCCCTGGTTCCTCCCCCTGGTTGGCGCCTACTACCGGATCAAGGACCGCTTCCAATGATGTCGCCGGTTCGATACCTGTCGGAAGCCGGCTTCGTCGGCAAATTCTACATCGACGGAGAATGGCGGAAGCCGATCGGATCGGCCGCGGCGAGCGTCGTTAATCCGGCCACCGAGCAGCCGATCGCCGAAGTCGCTCTCGGCGATGCCGACGATGTGGACTGCGCCGTCGCCGCCGCCAGACAAGCCTTCGCCGGTTGGTCCATTGCGCCACCCGCTGAGAGGGCGGCGCTGCTCGATCGCATCCATGGTTTGCTGCTCGCGCGGCTGGAGATGTTTGCGCAGGCACTCACATGCGAGATGGGAGCCGCCATCACCTACGCGCGCCAGGCCCAAGTGCCGCTGGCCGCCGAACATATCCGTGTCGCCCGCGACAATCTCGCGACCTATCCGTTCATCACCCCGCGCGGCAGCACCGCAATCATGCACGAGGCGATCGGCGTCTGCGGCCTCATCACGCCGTGGAACTGGCCTCTTTATCAGATCACGGCCAAGGTCGGTCCGGCGCTCGCGGCCGGTTGCACTGTGGTGTTGAAGCCCAGCGAGCTGTCGCCGCTGAGTGCCTTGCTGTTCGCCGAGGTGATGGACGACGCCGGCTGTCCGCCCGGCGTATTCAACCTCGTCAACGGGACAGGCCCAATCGTGGGCGCCGCTCTGGCGTCGCATCCGCAAGTCGACATGATCTCGATCACCGGCTCGACGCGGGCGGGGGTCCTCGTCGCGCAAGCGGCGGCGCCCACCGTCAAGCGCGTCGCCCAGGAACTCGGCGGCAAGTCGCCGAACATCATTTTGCCGGATGGCGATTTGAGTCGTGCTGTCCCGCTCGGCGTCGCCGCCGCCTTCCGCAATCTCGGCCAATCCTGTAGCGCGCCGACGCGCATGCTTGTGTCCCGCTCACAGATGGCGGAGGTCGAGGTTCTCGCTGCGGCGGCTACTTCCGAAATGGTGGTCGGCGATCCCGTGGCGGAAAGCACGACCCATGGTCCGATCGCCAACCGGGCACAGTTCGAGCGAGTTCAGGCCATGATCGGTGTCGGCCTGGAGGAAGGCGCCAAGCTCGTCATCGGCGGGCGAGGTCGGCCGGACAACCTGCGGATCGGGCTCTATGCGCGGCCGACGATCTTTTCGAACGTCCATCGTGACATGAGGATCGCGCAGGAGGAGATCTTCGGCCCTGTGCTGTCGATCATTCCCTACGACACAGTGGAGGAGGCGATCGAGATTGCCAACGATACCGTGTACGGGCTCGGGGCGCATGTGCAGGGCACGGACATGGAGACAGTGCGGGCGGTCGCGGGGCAGATCCGGTCGGGTCAAGTACATCTCAATCATCCCGACTGGGACCCCAATGCACCTTTTGGCGGATACAAGCGTTCCGGCAACGGCCGGGAATACGGCTTGGAGGGTATGGAGGAATATCTCGAGACGAAGGCTGTTCTCGGATTCTATCGCTGAAACGCCACAGTGCATGAAGTCTTCGTGTGCCGCATTTGGCGGCACGTTCCAGCAGATTGCGTAGTGCCTTCAGCGCCTGATCCGGCGTCGCCGAAATCAGAAGATCAAGAAGGGATGTCCGCGGCCGGGCAAATGCGATGGCTGCGAGAGCGTGCGGCCCACGGCACATTACTTCTTCTAACGCATCTTCAATGCAACATCGTGCCGAACTTTGCTTCACTTCGACTGCGCAATGCGGCCGGACCCGAGATACCTTGTAGTCAGCGTTAAGGTCGTCAAATGGATATTGCAATGTCCTTGGATCATGCGCTGTCTCATTAGGTGTTGCTGAAGCTCTGCACGATTTCGCGTTCCGCTTCGCAAGCTTGCCCGAAGGAGGTTGCCGGTGAAAATTGGTGTGCCCAAGGAAATCAAGACGCATGAATATCGCGTAGGCCTAACGCCTGGAGCTGTCAGGGAATATGTGGTGGCAGGCCATGGCGTTATCGTCGAGACCGACGCAGGCGCCGGCGTCGGCGCGACGGACGACGACTATCGCAGGGCTGGCGCAACGATTCTGGACTCAGCGCGCGACGTATTTGCATCGAGCGACATGATCGTGAAGGTAAAGGAGCCCCAGCCTTCAGAATGGACGCTGCTCCGAGAGAACCAGATCCTGTTCACCTATCTCCATCTGGCACCCGACCCAGAACAGGCAAAGGGTCTGCTGACGTCCGGATGCACGGCGGTTGCCTACGAAACCGTGACTGATGCACAGGGCGGACTTCCGTTGCTTGCGCCCATGAGCGAGGTCGCGGGTCGGCTGGCGATCGAAGCTGCCGGTGCGGCCCTCAGGCGACATGCCGGTGGGCGAGGCCTCTTGATGGGCGGCGTTCCGGGCGTTCAACCGGCGAGGGTCGTGGTGCTCGGAGGCGGGGTCGTCGGTACGCATGCAGCACGCATGGCGGTAGGCCTGGGCGCCGAGGTCACGATTCTCGACCGCTCGATACCGCGGCTTCGTGAACTGGATGAGTTGTTCGGAGGGCGTGTTCGTACCAGGTTCTCGACGATAGACGTCCTCGAGAACGAGGTATTTGCCGCAGACGTCGTCATTGGCGCAGTGCTCGTTCCAGGTGCTAGCGCGCCGAAACTTGTCAGCCGCGGCATGTTGGGCTCGATGCGCAAGGGAGCCGTGATCGTGGACGTAGCTATCGACCAGGGGGGCTGCTTCGAGACATCGCGTCCTACGACGCACGCCGATCCGACTTACGAGGTGGATGGCGTCATCCATTATTGCGTCGCCAACATGCCGGGAGCTGTGCCGCTGACATCGAGTCAGGCATTGAATAACGCCACGCTGCCATTTGGGTTGGCCCTCGCCAACAAGGGATTCGCAGCCATGCTCGAAAACCCTCATCTGCGTGCGGGGCTGAACGTCCATCGCGGGCGGCTAACCTCCAAGGCCGTGGCGGAGAGTCTCGGCCTGCCATGTTCATCAATCGAACAGGTTGCGGCCTGATCCGATTGCAGCAGTCCCTACGGGGACGTTTCCTCCCCGACTTGAGCCACTCCTTCGGAGTGGCTCTTTTTTCAAGCACAAGGCGATTTGGATCATCGGGGTGCCTCGGCCGGAGATGTACCGATTGGCCTGGGGGAAAGCATCCGCTAGCTGGCCGCCAGATCGTTCAGGAGGTGAAATCCTTCCCCAAAGGGCGAACGATCGCGCCGGCGTTCATGATATCCGCAGGATCAAAGGCGGTCTTGATACGGTGCATCGCGGCGATGCGGCCGACATCGCCGTACCGCTCCAGAAGGTGCTTCTTGAACCGACCGACGCCGTGCTCTGCGCTGAACGTGCCGCCGAGCGCCGCGGCCGTGTCGTAGAGTTGCAGCGACAGGCTGCTTTCGATCCGCCTGGTGAACTCCATACGGTCGGCGTCGGGAGGAACGAGCACGTTGTAGTGCAGATTGCCGTCGCCGATGTGTCCATAGACGGACAGCTCAAGGTCGGCGTCATACGACCGCACCTGTGTGTCTGCTAAATCCAGAAAGCGCCGAATGGAAGAAAGCGGTACGGAAATGTCGTGCTTGACCGATCCGTTTCGGCGCTTCTCGCCCTCGGGGATAGCCTCGCGGACCTGCCACATCGCGGTCCGCTGTGATCCGCTCTGCGCCAGGAACGCGTCCTCGATCCATCCGGCCTCGATCGCCTCCGCGAGAACGGCTTGCATCAGTTCGTCGAGATCGAGATGGCGTGAGGAAGAGGCGAACTCGACGAGGACGGCGCACCCGGAGCCGGCGCGAAGGCCGGGCGGGTCGGTCATGGCTGCGGTCGCGAGCGCGATCGATCGGGCCGTCATAAATTCGAACGTGGTCAGCAGGTCAGTGGATTCGCGACGGACCAGTGCAAGAAGCTCAGCGAGCGCTGCGTCCCTCGCAAGCATCAGCCATGCGGTCGCGCGGCGAGTCGGCAAGGGCGCGAGACGCAACACTGCGCCAGTGACGATGCCGAGAGTACCCTCGCTTCCAACGAAACACTGTTTGACGTCGTAGCCGGTATTGTTCTTCCGCAGCTTGCGCATGTCGGAGACCACGGTGCCATCCGAAAGCACTGCCTCGATTCCGAGGAGCAGATCGCGGGTCATCCCGTACCTGATGACGGACAGTCCGCCGGCGTTCGTGCCGATGTTGCCGCCGATCCGGCAACTGCCTTCCGCGCCGAGGCTGAGCGGCAATAGAAGTCCGACGTCCGCCGCGGTGTCCTGTACGTTCTTCAGGATGGCGCCGGCATCGACAGCGATGGTCATGGAGACCGGGTCGATTTCGCGGATCTTGTCCATCCGCTCCAGGCTTACGATGATCTGCCGTCCGGAGGCATCCGGCGTCGCGCCGCCGCAGTAGCTGGTGTTGCCGCCCTGCGGAACGATTCCGATGCCCAGGTGCGCTGCCAACCGCACGATATCGGCGACCTGCTTCGTCGTCGCCGGCTTCAGCACGGCAAACGTCGATCCCGTGAAGAGCTGGCGTTGATCCGTTGTGTAGGCAGCGATCCGCTCTGGGTCGTCAACAACGCCCCCGCCGCCCAGAAGGTTGCGAAAGGCCCGAACGTGTACTGACTGGGACATGCTTCGGCTCCCGATTGGCATCGGGTCATCTTTGCGGGTTTGCACGGCATTGCTTGCCGTTCGGTGGCGGTTTCGAAGACGCCAATGCCGAAATGCCAGGATTGTCGGCAGTTTGCGCCATTGCAACCTCGTCCAAGGTCTCCAATGCGGGGCCGTACTTCCCAGGAGCAGTCGATGAGTTGTCGAGCAATCCATCGGGGCTAGCCAGTCTAGCGGCCGAAGTGGCGTCGCCAGTTCGCCAGGTCGCCGACTCCGGTAGCCAGGACCGTAGGTAGCCACGTGCTGGAATGTAAGACTGCTTAGATGTCAACGGGGATTGACTGACACTCTCTCCGCCACGCTACGCCACACCTCTCTTCTGTAGCCTGGCGTATCGTTTGCTTTGGCGGCTTTTCTGTTCGGCCGGGAGGCAATCCCTCGCGTGCCGCCAAAGAAAAGAGGCACGATCCTCTTTACTGCGCATCGCTTCGCGGCAGGCCGAACTATGCCGCGCTCAACTCAGCGAAGGGGCTTCGAACGCTCGCGCAGGCCATGAAGGAATACGCCGAGGATGGAATCCACGTCGGTCATGTCATCGTCGATGGCGCAATCGCCGGGGACAAAATCTTCAAACGCTTCCCCGACGCAGCCAGCCGGGAAGAAAGCCTGATCAGCATCGAAGCAATCGTGAACGCGTTCGCGTTCCTCTATGGCCAGCCACCTCGGGGGTTGGTCATTTGAGGTTGACGTCCGAACGTCACGCGAAAAGTGGTGAACGGGGCATGCCGGCCCCTTGTTCGGAATATCCAAATCCTCCGGCGAACGTTTGGTTTCGCGATACCAACAAAAATGCCAACAAAACGGACAGCTGGAGCGAATTTTTGCTTGTGTTTTCAATGTATCGCGAAAAGTTTCCCGGGAAATTCGGAATCGAACCAATCGATTAAACTATTGTTATTATTGCTATTTTCGTTCTGGTGCCCCTGGCCGGAATCGAACCAGCACTCCTTGCGGAACTCGATTTTGAGTCGAGCGCGTCTACCAGTTCCGCCACAGGGGCCTTCGGTCGCGGGCCGAAGGGGCCGGTGCGGCGAAGCCGGCGGAATATAGCGGGCGGCGCTTGCGGGTCAACCCGCGCGGATGTGACATTGACCTGTCTCGACAGGCCGCTAGCGGCGGGATAGGACGCTGTTGCCTGTTTGAGCACTAATTGTGCTCCGGAGAACGTCCGTGACATCAGCCGCCACCCATTCACCGCCCGTGCGCCGTGCCGCCGATCCGGCGGTCATTGCGGCGCTGGCGGTGGCCGTGGTCGCCGCCGCAACGCTGGCGGGGGCCTGGTTCTTCGAGCTCGTGCTGGATATCCGCCCCTGTCCGCTCTGTCTCGAACAGCGCTATGCCTATTATCTGGCGGTCCCGCTCGGCCTCCTGGTGGCGTTTGCCGCCTCGCGCGGGGCGCCGCGGCAGGTAGTGGTGGCCGGCTTCGCGGCGCTTCTGCTCGCGGCGCTGGCCAATGCCTGGCTCGGCGGCTATCACGCCGGCGTCGAATGGCAATTCTGGCAGGGCCCGACCGATTGCTCCGGCCCCCTGGCCGATCTCGGCAACGCCGGCACGCTGCTGCAGCGGCTCGATACGGTGAAAGTGATCCGCTGCGACGAGGTGCAGTGGCGTTTCCTCGGGCTCTCGCTCGCCGGCTACAACGTTCTGATCTCGATGTTGATGGCGCTGATCGCCCTGTGGGGCATCGTCGCGGCGAAGCGGACAGCTTCGTAGCTTCGTAGGGTGAGCAAAGCCAACTGGTCGCGCGCGCCCGATGACGGGCTCCGCGAAGCAATCCATGCTTCAGCAGCCGGCGCTATGGATTGCTTCGCTCCGCTCGCAATGACGACGTGGATGCAGTGAGCTGAAAAATCGACTTGTCGGGCAACTCAATTCTGATTTTCAGAAATCGTGTCAAGCCCGGGAAGCAAAAATATTCCGCTTAACTTCGAGAGCAAATCACCGGCATAACTCCGCTTGTCTCACGGCAGATGAGGGGCGTTGGCCATCGTCACGAACGCGCGGTGAGATGCGGTGGACGCTGATGTCACGACGACGTACGTGACGTGAGGCGTACGGCGAAGTCGTGTGGTTCGGACGCCGCGGTGCTGGCGTTAAGTTCTTAAGAAGCGAAGCTTCTCAAGGGCGACGGAGGCAAAAGAGCCGTTCTCCGGGAAGAGCACGAAGTAAGCCGTAAAGCCATTGCGCAGGGAAGGCCGGAATGCTCCCGCTGTACCTGTATGCTCGTGTGCGTTTTTCTCTATGCGCAACGGCACACGAGACCTCGGGTGCAGCAAGCACCCGGTCTTCCCTGCGCCCTTGTGTCCAGGAAATCTGTCAGAATGTGCGAACGGGCGGTTGCGCACCAACCGCCCGTTGCTGGAACTGAGCCCGTTGCGCCCAAAGGCGACCGAGCCTGTGTC
>NZ_JBWBWM010000053.1:0-42437 GCF_056174665.1 Bradyrhizobium sp. WYCCWR15520 | reverse complement strand
GGCGCGTGAAGTCAGTCCCATAGAGCACCTCTTCTCGAATCAGGTGCCCATCAAAGAATCACAAGCGATTCTAGCGACTCAAGTTTTTCGGCTCAGTGCACCTCAAAAAAATGTGGGTAATCGTAAGACGACGAAGCCCCCGTCGGATGCGTACGCTCCATATCGTCGAGCATGCCGACCATTAGCCGGTTTAGCTCGCCACCAGCATTTGCGACTTCGATCAAGCGGGCGATTTCGCGAGGAGGTGTAGGCTTCGGGAAAGATTCAAGATGTGCCCGTGAGGGAACGAGCAAGGCAAGCGAACATATCTCCCGCGGCCCGATCCTGATGTTCGCGGCGGTCGTCTCAAGTCTATCTACTACTATCCGTTCGCGGTCGGGATCTTTAAGAGCGCTGGCCAGAGCGAGTAGCCCCTCCCGCCACGACGGAAAGGGAAGCGAAAGCGTCTCCGCAGCCACAACCGTCCCTCCTGTCCCCGGATTACGGTAGTTGAGACCCGATACTCGTTTGTAGCCGCACAGGTTCGAGGCCCATTCGATCATTGTGAGATCGCGCGCCGCGACGGCCGTCACTCAGGCCGTCCCGCTCTGCGGAGATCGTCGATAAATATCTGAGCCTACTAATGACGCTTCGGCACGAAATATTTAGGTATACGAAAAAGGGGTCAACATCGTGCCGACCTGGCATGACATGATCGGGCATGGAGCCGTAAGGACTGAAAATCATGAGTCCCGTAGATGGAATACACTCAACCCAGCGACCAGTATTTCTCCCGGGTCGGACCGATATGCAGCGCGGCGCGGTCATCGGTGAAGGCTGCTGGCCGTACTTCTCTCAATGAGACATATTGCTAGACTGAGACGTCGGTGGCTTTCCGAAAATGACTCCAATTGCGTCGACAAGCCGATTGATGATGGTCAATACGAGGGTCGTACTAAACCCAAAGACAAACGGCATCAGTAGAGTTGCGGCCGTCTTGGCATCAGTTGCGGCATCACTTGGTGTGTTATTACGAAGCGTCCGAATGAAGGATTCGAAATTCCCAAACCCGAATGGCAATGCCAAAATGAGGCCGAACATCGCGCCCAACAATATCCGGATTACAAGAAGCCTTTTGTTTCCAATATCGAATGTGATGTCCTTTTGAAGCGATAGCGCGTTCATGGAAATGTATGCAATTGAGCCGAGAGCGCCCAGTGCCATGAGCCACGCGATGTAACAATACAAGTGCCATCGCTCATCTATGAAACTGGTTGCGAAGAGAGATGCCACGGCTCCTACCATAATGACTAGCGGCATCCAAATTAACAGGCGTTTGCTCTGGCTGATATAAAACCCGCGCCTGCACGGCTCGCCCAGTAAGGAGTGCAGTTCTTGAAGACGGGTCTCCAATGCACCCCACTCCGCTTCTGTTGGAACACGACCTGTCTCGCGCGACCAGAAGCGCGGTTTTCGTAGTCGGCCGATCTTGCCTACTACAAGCAAGTGCGCCTTTTCAGGCGGAATACTGACACCTTCGCGCTGCATGAAATGACAGAGGTCAGTCAGTGTCGATTGCAACTGATTGAACTTTCGATCATTGATCACGTAGTTTCCATTGACCAGCGTTTCGCTGGGCCTTTGGATTGGATCAGGCTGCATCTGTACGACTACATCGGACATGGACGCCTCCTTTCGCTATTGCCCACAATAATGCCAAACTTCTCATTCAGAAATGTGATCCACCTCACATCCTATTCACCAATCTTTTCACAAACGAGCGAAATCAAGCATCGGGAGCGAATTGTCTTTCCCGCGAAGAGGATCTATGGGCCTTTTTTTCATGGAGCGGCGAACGCCCAGCCTATTAGAGAGCGGTGAACTGGGCGCTGTTCGGCTCATGCGGTTGGAGATGCCGCCGGTATAGCTGATCGCCAGCAACAACTGCGTCCGTGTTTGGGGTGGGCAAGATTAGATACGAAACTTGGGCTTACGACCCTCCGTCTCTCCGTATGGATGCTGGGGCCCAAGGAGATCTCATAACGCAAATCGCGGTTGGTGCCGCGAGCTTGACGAACCGATGGAGCCGCCAGACTCCTGTATGATGCCTGCTTCTTCCATCAGACACGGATGTCTGAAGCAAACCTTCCTTGCTTCCGACGCCCGTCATCTAATTCGCCATGCGCCTTGTCAACAGTACGCTGCCTTAGCCAACTGGTCTCGAGACATCCACACCTCTCTAGCTATACCTACTGTTTCCGTTGTCACGTTGGATTAGCGCTCGTCTTCATTCGTTTTTAACTGGCCGGACCACTCGCAGAACGCCCTGCAGCCAAGGAGATAAAGGATGAGAATGAGCGCAGCTATGATGGGAGTACCGAGCATACCCAAGGCTGGCACCAGTTGAACGAGATAGGCCCCGAGTGTCAGGCCCCCGGCGCCTACGACGGTTTCAGGCGTGGGCGCTTTACCGAGCTTGCTGACTTTCTTGAAGGCGTCATCAACCAGCTTCCGAATTTGGCGTTCGCCGCAGATGTAGTCTCGCAATACCTTCATCAACAATGCGAAGAACCCGCTCTCATGCTGTGCCTCCAGCGCGAGCTGATAGGGATCCGACATTGTCATCCCGCGCTCCGATAACTGATCGACCAGCCATTCGAGCCGTTTCCTCGCTTCCGGGTTCATCTCACCAGCCTCACTGAACTCCCTCGGCGGCTTGAGCTGCCACTCACGGTATGCCGATGTGCGGCGAGATCTCGCCTTCAGCTCTGAAGATACCGCAAAGGGCTCCTTAAGCAGCACGCCAATGAGCCGTCCCAAACGGCGGGCTGCCTTCTCCTTGTCCTTTTCCACGATAATTTCTTCCAGGCTCTGGTGGTACTCTTCCCTGGCAAGCTCATCCAGCTGCGCAGAGCCCGAAATCGAAGTAGCGCCTTGACCAGGAACGGTGAGGGCCTCAGTTAGACCCTCGCGACGGGCAACAGGCGCGACGGCTGCCGAATGATCTGTCGTAGGCTCGGCCGAATGGATCACGACGTCCGACACACGTGTGATCTCAATTTCTTCGTCATCCAGGCTCTCCCGTGCGTCGCGCTGCGGCATCTGATCCCACTCGGTGACCGGGCCGAAGCTGATGTCGAGATCGCGTTCGATCTGGCTGATGCGCTTTTGTCTTATCGAGAACCGCCCCGGATCGATGGCCTCCTCTCGCAAATTCTCGATCAGGTCACGCTGGCTGAGGACGAAGCCGATTGCGCCAGGCGACTCGTTCCGGTCGCGCCAGATTACGATTTTGAAGAATGCCCAGGGTATGAGGGCGTCGTCCAACTTCTTGTCTCGATGGCCAAAAATCGGACCATTGAAGATGGACAGGCGCCTCTGTTGGCCGCCTTGCTCCGATATGAAATTCTCCAAGTCTCCCCACAGATCAAGGTCTGCGCCGGTGAATTCAGTTGATTGATTGAGCAGATAGTGTTGCGGAGCGGCATTAGTGTAGTGAAACGTATCCCAGTTCGCCGCCAAGGCATCATCCTTGTCGCGCCCCCATGCGGCGTCGTCACGTCGCGTAAGGTGCCCTTTGTCGTAGTCATTGTTTAAGTAGTAGGGCGCGCCCAGCTGATTCTCCGAGTCGATGCGAGCATCAAGGCGCCAAGACTTGCTGCCTTCGTCACGCCCGACTGTTTCTGGCGCGTTGAAATTCACATTGCAGGCCGAGAAGTAGGCAAGCCGGCGCTCTTCGTTCATGATTATGCTGAAGCGATGATAGCGAAGCTCGAACGTATCCCGCGGGCGCGCCGGCCGCGGAATTTGCAGGGCGTGTCCGAAGCGCGGACGCGGCTTCATGACAGGAAGCGGGACAGTGGTGCCGAGAAACCGCCGGTCATAGCCGTCGCGGTCAGCATATTCTTCCGGCTCAAGCCTCTCCTCGAGGATTTCGGCCCGCAGACCTGAGCTTCGGATAGGCGCCTGCGACGCCTCTAGGCGTCCAGCCAGCCGGCGCGGCTCGCCAATCGAGACCGATATTCGAAGTGGAACCTCGAGTTCAGCCATTGGTACGATGGCCGGCTGGTCAATGAATGTGGGCCGCCTTTCTTGAGAAAGAGCAGGAAGGCGGCGGCCGACCGGCTCGGCAACCTCGTGGGGCTCGATCGCTTCTTTGCCAACCTCACGGGCTGCCGGCGGTGTCTTCGCCAATACCGGATCTAGCAGCGCCTTCTGCTGTGGCGGCAGCTGCAGCTGGCTAAGGGCTGCGACAAGGGACGAGACCCGGACCCCCTCGTTGGCGCGCCAGGCAATTTCGGAAAGAGACTGGGTGCGTTCGTCCCAAACATGGCCTTCCTTATCCAGCCAGCGCCCGTCGGCGTCCTCGACCGGCACGCCCGTGTGATGAAGAGCGACGACTTCCCACTGGTCATTGAGGACCGGGGAGCCCGACGAACCCTTCTCGGTGTCGGCCTCGTAATGCGGAAACGGGCCAAGCGAGTTCGCTTCCTGGCTGCTGGTTGCGAGGTCGAGCAGCTTGTTATCCCGGACAACGACCTCTTTCTCGCGGCCGAGAGGATGCTGGACGATATTGACGAAGTCCTCCGGGTTGACGGCGATCTTTCCCTGGGCATCGTTGAGCGTAAACCAGCCATACTGCTCGATCGCCGCGCCATGATTGCTCTTCGGAGCAGCGGCGACGATCGCGAAGTCAAGGTTGCGATTATTCAGAAACAGCCGATCCGGCTCGAACGCGAATAGCTGCGGTTGGGGATTAGGCGCATAGCGATTCTGTTCATAATCCATTTGAATGAAGCAGGCTGCGGCCTGCTCCTTCGAACGAAGCACATGCTCATTTGTCAGAAGATGCCGCGCCCGATCAGAAAACCGGTCCCGCGGGCTCGCAGGCCCTGACCCGCGTCAATCAGAATCCGGCCGACGCGACGGCTGGCCTGAATGCCGCGGGCCAAGAACTCGACAGACAGGAAGTTACGAACACCGAGAACGACCTCTTGCACGAGTTGTTCATTGATGTCTTCCGCCGCCAAAGGCGTTGGACGCTTGATCAGCTCTTGCAGGATGGGGTTGTCAGGAGGCCGGCCTTCGCCGGTTGTCTTGCGCACTTCTTCGATGAGCCTGTTCAAACGGAGCGCCAGCCTTGGCGGCGTATCCGCTGCGAGTGCGTCGCCCTCCTCGACCGCCTTGGCCTTCTGGTTTCGGATTTCCGTTCGCTCGCGCCAACGCTTGGCCGCTTCGGATGCCCTCTCTCGCAGGCCGGCATCAAAGTCAGTGTCATTGTCCATTTCTGCTGCCATCATCGTCGCTCCCAGATAGGCTTTCTACGGATCGCTGGAGCAATGCTAAGGAGTTTCGCGCGACTGCTGGCGGTGGCGACGGGTGCTCGATAATCGAGATCGAGGCAGTCCAGGGCCACTGCTGCAGACCGTGAAGCGTTCAGACTGGGCTACCACCGGCGTCGCTGATCACCTGTCGAACCTCGGCCGGCGTCTCGGTAACGTATTGACGGTAACCCATGATCTTGATTGACGATTTTCCGCCACTCTTTCTTTGCCCAGCAGTAATTGGCAGCGGCCCTACGGCGCCAAGCGCATCAAACCAGATCTTTGAGCCGTCCATGGTGGTTAGGCTGGTGAACGGGGAGAGGCCCGTTTTCACAAGGGATGCCACTCGGTCAATGGGCTCCAAGACGAGTTGCATGATCTCCCAATCCACTCGTGTTTGAGGATTGCCGCCTTCATCTCCCTTTTCGCCGGAAGTAGTCCGGCGCGCACGAACAACACGCTTGGGTCAATGCTGACGGCCGTGCCGTCAGGCGCAGTCAGTGTAATCATCGTCCCGTTCCAAAATGCATTAAAAACTGGTTGTGAAAACCAGTATTCGATGTATCCTGCAAAAATACAACCATTACATATTTCCGACCTGAGGATTGCCGGTGACGCGCTCTTTGTCAGCTGCGCCCTTGATGGCGGCAGCCCTGTTTTGCCTTGCTGAGTTGTTCTTCGCGAATTTATCCGCGGCGAAAGAGCAGGAAAGCTGGTCGGCAAAGCACTGGCTTCTGGGCAAGCAGGACAAGAAATCAAAGGACGTAAGCGGCCTTTGCCGTCAGATGGGCCTTCTCGCGACGGCGAGCGTCGCCATCGATGGCAGCAAGTTCAAAGCCGTGAACAACCGGGACAAGAACTTCACACGGGCGAAGGTGGAACGGCGGCGTGCCCAGCTTGAGGAGAGCGTCGCGCGCTATCTGAGCCAACTTGACACGGCCGACAGGCAGGGGCCGACGGAGGCGCTGGCCGCGAAGGTGACGAGGCTCCACGAGAAGCTCACAAAACTGAAGGAGGAGATGGGCAAGCTTGCCGTCTACGAGAGGCAGATGCTTGCGTCACCTGACCAGCAAATCTCGCTGACCGATCCCGACAGCCGTTCGATGGCGACGAGCGGCCGCGGTTCCGGCGTCGTCGGCTACAACGTGCAGGTCGCCGTCGATACCGAGCATCATCTGATTGTGGCGCACGAGGTAACGAACAGCGGTTCAGATCGGGCGCAATTTGCCAATATGGCCAAGCAGGCCAAGGCTGTTCTCGAAACCGAGACGCTCGAGGCCGTTGCCGATCGCGGCTACTTCAGCAGCCTGGAGATCCTCGCGTGTCACGAGGCTGGCATCACGGTAACTCTGCCCAAGCCACAAACGTCGGGTGCCAAGTCAGATGGCCGCTTCGGCAAGCAGGACTTTGTCTATTTGCCAGAGGAGGACGCCTATCGCTGTCCAGCCGGGGAACGACTGCCATATCGCTTTACGAGCGAGGAGGACGGCAAGCGGCTAAGGCGCTACTGGACCACAGCTTGCCAAGCTTGTTCGCTCAAATCGCAGTGCACGACAGGGCCAGAGCGGCGGATTCCACGATGGGAGCATGAGCATCTGCTCGACGCTGTGCAGCGCCTCGATGCAAACCCACAAGCCATGCGCCAGCGTCGAGAGACAGTCGAGCATCCGTTCGGCACGATCAAGGCCCGCATGGGAGCGACACACTTCCTCACCAAAACGCTTCCAAAAGTAGCCGCAGAGATGGCTCTCTCGGTCCTGGCCTACAATCTGACACGGGTCATGAACATCATCGGGACCAAGCCGCTGATGGCTGCGATCGTGGCCTGAGACCGAGCCGGTCCTGCCTGCTCATCGTCTCCCCTCGGAGGGAGTTTTTACACAACCAAGACCAGCCGCCGACGGGACAAAAAGGACGTGACTTCGAGCGATCGACCAGGCTCAGGGAGGTCTTTGCGTCGCGCCCTTTGTCGACCAGCGGCTCGAAGAGAACGGCTTGACGATCGAGGGAATTGCGATCAGGGACGAGCGTCTGTCTGCCGGACTCCGCGGGCCCGTGCTGGATGGCAATCGCGCCGTTGTGGTCGCCGTCGACATCGATGTATTGTTCGGGGGTACGGGGACCGCTCACCGCCTTTTCCGGCTTTCCCTTGGCGACGGACGCGGCGTTCGTAATCTTGCAAGCTTTGGCGAGTGGATCCTGATCCTAGCGGGACCGGCTGCGGATGGCCCAGGCAGCTACGCGGTCTATGCGTAGGATGGCGATAGCGAAAACGTCACGCTCCTGTATGAGCTATCCTTTAGTCCTGCTCGAAAGCCGGAAGCTCTGCTGCCTCTGGAAAAACGTGGCTCCAAGCTACGCGTTCTGATCATGTTCGATGGCGACAAGGAAGGCGCTCCGACCCCGGTCAGTGTCTCGGCGCCATGACGTATCACGCGTAGAGGACTCACATGAGACTGCTTTATTTCATCGCAGCCGCACTCCTGGTTCAGGTCGAAGCCGCACTCGCATGGGGCCAGGAAGGCCACTGGATCGTCGCCGAGATCGCGGCGCGTCGTCTAGTACCGAGAGCTAAAGAAGTTGCAAGAAAAGGTCCGTCAAAGGGAAGCAAGGAATAAGTCCCGGCGGTCGATTGAAAGGCACTCGGTGAAGCTTCCCGAATTGCAAAAGGGCATGAGGTCGATTGGTGGATCGATCGTGCAGACATCGGCACGCGCTTTTGGTTTGAAGATGCAAAAGCAAAAAAGGCCTTCGCGGGTACCTGCGACAACTTCAGCGTTCGATGCCGAGACGACTAGCCCAAACCCCGGCGCTCGCGCGGAGACCTGGGGACGTTGGTCCGCGTTCAGGCCATGCTCGTACGAGCAATGTTCGAGCTGATGCTTGCTTGCTCATATACGGCCAAACAGATCCCGCTAATAGCGCGTAACGAGTGGGGCTTCCGCACGCCCAAGAAGAAACGGTCGGGAGGCACGGCGCTCGCACTTCGCTCGGTCGACCGTCTTCTGACTAACCCATTCTGTGCGGCTATCATAGTCTGGGGCGGACAGACGTATCCGGGCTAGCACGAGCCGATCGTTACAATCGACGAGTTCGAGCACCTGCGGCTGCTGTTGCAGCGAGCGGGTCGAGCTCGAGCGGCGCGGTAAAGACGGGCAGTGCCCGGCAACCGAACGCCGATACGCAGCCAAGCTTCCATGGCGATGGTCAGGGCTCTAGGAAGAAAAATTTGGATCGTGGGATTATGGGGCGAGGTTCTGCGATCTTCCAGATGTGCGATACACAGGCAACCAGCATCACTCCAAAATTTGGTAGGTTGAAATTAGTTGGTCTGAGACCTTTAATAACTAGTAATCAAGCGACGTGCAGTTGGAAGCAGGTTCGAAGGCTGAGATCAAACGTGCCGAAAGAACTGTCCGAACCCCGAGGTCTGTCGCTAACCTAAAATCGCATTGCTATCCATGATCTGAGACAGTTTCGGCCTGGCCATGAGTCTTCCCATTATTGTTGGCATAAGCGGCGCTTCCGGCATTTTTTACGGCATCCGACTTCTAGAAGTTCTGAAGCATAATGGGATTTCTACACATCTAATCATCTCTAGATCTGCGATGCAGACGCTGAAACAAGAGCTCGATGTTTCTATCGCGGACGTAGTAGCGTTGGCCGAAACCACCTACCAAAACCCTGACCTTGGCGCAGCAGTCTCGTCGGGCTCGTTTAAGGCCCGCGGAATGGTGATCATTCCGTGTTCAATCCGGACGTTGTCCGATATAGCGCACGGTACTACGGGTACTTTACTCAGTCGTGCAGCCGATGTTACCCTAAAGGAACGGCGCCGGCTCGTACTCGTCGTGCGAGAAGCGCCACTGCACTCCGGGCACCTGCGCAGCATGTTGGCAGCTACCGAGAACGGTGCAATCATTTTTCCACCTGTTCCAGCGTTTTACTCGCGTCCCAAGACAATTGATGATGTTGTCAATCACACAGTGGGGCGCTGCCTAGATCTTTTCGATATCGATGTTGGACTCGTGAGGCGCTGGCGCGGGACGTCTGATGCTTTATCAGCGCTGTGAAGGAAGACGACTGGACTTCTCATGAATGAAAATTGAGATCCGGGTGTTCCGCAGGAGCGTTGGATATGGGTCAAGTAAATCCCTGTTGCTTATTTGTATATTCACCAGGCCATTGGCGGCGAGATCAAGCGATGAAGGGGCCGCTTGACACGTGGTGCGTGCGATACACGGACAGGGCGGAGATCGAGTGCCGCTGCCGCGACCACGATCATCGTGTCGCTGCAAACGCAGCAATCGCTTGTAGTTAGAGACTAGCCACAACGCACCTTATACCCTGCCCGATTTGGGTGCAGGATAGAGCGAGAGCAGCATCCCTCGTTCAACAGAGGCTCAAGGCGGGGACCCGGGACGAATGACAAGATCCGCATGGATGCCTCGTCGGTCATTACATAACGGACTAGGCGGGCCGCTCCACAGAAGTGTCAGTGCTCGCGTTCCCGCGGCCGTCCCTCCGTTATGGTTGTAGACTTGGATCACTGATTGAGAAGGGGCCTCCAACTTGTCTACGACTCGTGATATCCACGCCTTCCTCACGATCTTGAACCGTCCCGAGCTCGTGCAAGAGGAATGCCTGCTGCAGCGGATCGTCGCTCCCAATGCAGACTGCCGCTACGGGCGCAGATACCGGTTCGGCAAAATCGTGACGGTCGGGGACTATCGCCGCAACGTTCCCATTGTGACCTACACGAATGTCGAGCCGTGGATCGCACGGATAGCAGCGGGAGAGCCCCGCGTCTTGACCCGTGAGCCGGTGCGCCTGTTCTTCAAAACGAGCGGCTCGACGGGCACGGCCAAGATCGTCCCGGTAACCGCAAGTTTCATTACCGACAAGTCGCGCGCTTTCGGACTGTACTGGAGCGCATTGTTTCACGGCCATCCGGCGGCTGCGATTGGGCGCGTCGTCGGCAATTTCTCCGACAGCGGCGGCGCCACGGGGACGCCTTGCGGGCTGCCGGTCACGTCGGAAGGCGCGTTCTGGAATGGAGTGGGGGCGGTAGCGCAACGGCGCGGCCGCTCACCGATTCCGCAATGTGTCAGCGCCATCAGCGATCCGGACGCCCGATACTACACAGTCGCGCGCATTCTGCTCGAAGAGAACATATCGTTACTGATGGCGCTCAATCCCAGTACGTTGCTCATCCTTTTCCGCAAGCTCCATCTGTTTGCCGATGACTTGCTGAGGGACATCGCGCGCGGCGGATTGAATGCCGGATTCCGGGTCGGCGCCGAGGTGCACGCGCATGTGAGCGAGACCTATCGGGGCTGCACGGCCCGCGCCGAGCAACTTCGTGAGCTTCTGAGCCGGCCCGAACCGCGCGCGACCGCACGCGAGATCTGGCCTTCGCTACAGCTCGTGGTTTCATGGCGGAGCCCGATGCAGCTGCCTTATCTGCAGCTGCTCGCCGACTATCTCGGCCCCGTGCCCCAGCGCGACTATCTCCTTATGGCCTCCGAGGGCGTCATTGCTGTTCCCATCGAGGACGAGATGAGTGGTGGTGTGCTCGCCACGCCCATTCATTTCTATGAGTTCATTGCAGAGGAGGATATTAGCCGCGCGGATCCGCCAACGCGGCTTGCGACGGAACTCGAAGTCGGCCGAAGCTATGTGGTGGTGCTCAGCACTAGCGCCGGCCTTTATCGGTATAATATCGGCGACGTTGTCCGGGTGCGCGCCATACAGGACCGCACGCCGGTCATCGAGTTCCTGCATCGTAGCGGCGCGACTTGCTCGCTTACCGGCGAAAAGCTGACCGAACACCAGGTTGTGGCGGCAATGAGAGCCGCAACCGATTTGCACGGAATCACGCTCGAGGATTTCACGCTGCATCCCTCAGTCGGTGGTTTTCCGCGATACATTCTGCTCATCGAGCCATCGGCTGGCAGCGATTGGATCCCGCCGGCGTTCCTAGCCGCGTTCGAACGCGAGCTTTGCGCGCGCAACATCGAGTATGACGCGAAGCGTCGCTCGATGCGCCTCGCTGCGCCCGAGTTGTGGGTGACCGACCCAGGAGCCTATGCCGAATTGCGGCGGCGGCGCATCAGCGCGGGCGCCAATGATGCCCAAATCAAGCCCGTCCATCTGACGCGGGATCCCTCCTTTTCGGCCGGCCTCGCCATTCGTCAGACGTTCGTCACATCCTGATGCCATGCCTTCTATGCGCCGTCGCACGCAGTGCGAAACGCGCGCTCAAAGCTAGGCAATGCACGAACGATGACATCGCTGTCGACCGCCAGTGAAATTCGTATGTGGCCCGGCATGCCAAACCCGGTACCCGGGACGGTGAGCACACCTTCGCGAGCGAGCAATCCGACAAAGGCGACGTCGTCGGGGATTGGTGTCCGCGGGAATACGTAGAAGGTGCCCTGCGGTTTTAGGCATTCGTAGCCGATCCGTCTCAGTGCCTCGTACATCAAGTCGCGCTTGTCGCGATAGGGCGCGACGTCGACTGAGAGATTGCCCACATCGGCGACGACCCACTGCCACAAGGCTGGAGCATTCACGAACCCGAGTACGCGATTGGTGAAGCTGCAGGCCTCGAACAGCGCCGGGGTCTCCGGCATACGCGGCGAGAACGCGACATAGCCGATGCGCTCGCCTGCGAGCGCCAAGGACTTGGACCAGGATGTCACCACAATCGCGCGCGTCACCAGTGTGGCGACTTCAGGCACCACCACGCCATCGAATACCAGCGTCTTATACGGCTCGTCGCTGATCACCACGATGGGCCGGCCAACGCGCTCGAGCATCGTCTCGAGATCGCGGAAGGTGGAGGCTGGATAGATGACGCCGCTGGGATTGTTCGGAGAGTTAATCAGAATAGCCTTAGTACGCGGGGTGATCGCTGCCGCGATCCGGCCGACATCTAGTGTCAGATCGTCGCGAGGTGCAACGACGACGAGGCGCCCTCGGTAATTCTCCACGTAATAGAGGTAGTCGAAAAAGAAAGGCGCAGTGACGATCACCTCATCACCTTCATCCAGCAACGCCCTCAGCACGACATTGAGGGCGGCGCCGGCACCAGCGGTCATGATGACGTGATCGGCTGTATAGACCAGGCCTGTTGCCGCACTCAAACGCCGCGCCACCGCCGCGCGCACAGCATCGTGACCTGCATTTGGCGTATAGGCATGCCGGTGTAGCTCGGTGCTGTCGAGCGCCCGCCGCGCCGCCGCCATCACCGAGGGCGGTGGCTCGATTTCGGGATTGCCCAGTGCGAAGTCGAAGACTTGGCCAAGCCCGCGCTCCCGCTTGAGCCGAGCCCCGTCCTCGAACATGCGCCTGATCCAGGAGGCCTTGCTGAGATTGTCGGCGACGGACCGGCAGATCATGGCCAAACCTGTGCGGCTTCGGCCGGTCTTTCTTGTGAGGCGCGGCCATCGCAAAGGTTCGGCGCGAGGAAGCGCTCAGTAGATGGTCTCATGGTGTCACCTCCGTGACAAACAACGTCAACTCTGGCAAGCTGCATGGCGGCGGCACAGCGACGCTGGTTAAAGAATCCACCGGCCCGGCGTCACCACCGATCTGCACTTTTCCCATCTCAGCGGCGAGTCGGTGCCGATCGATGGCTCTGTGGCATCCAGCGAGCTGACACTAGCACTGCCGAAGTCACGCTGACCGGCGAGTCCATTGCGATCGCTCGCGGACAGATTGGGAAGTGTTTCAGTCCGGCTTCGAGAGAGGACGCGTCCCCCGTGCGGTAGAGCAGCACGGCCAATGGCCGGCGGCCGAAGCAAAGCCGCGATCAGCCATACCAAGGGGTCCATCAACGGGACACGCTCAGGGGCACCGCCTAGCCAAGCGGCTAATCCCGGCCGACCAGGCTTCCGCGCTTTATCTAGTTGGGCCATGATTTTCACCCAGCATGGTGAACCTGGAAATGCGGTCACGCGAGACACGTACCCCGAGCCCGGATGCCGAGATCGGAGCGTGCACCGCCGCGTGCGGTTCCTCTAGAACGTCGTTGGCGAGAAGCCATGCATTCTGTCCCTTGCCGTCGAGCCAGTCGAAACCATGTACGAAGCGGCCGAACAGCTCGGCGAGACGTGTGAGGATACCGCTCTCCCCTACCATCGTTCCAAGATGGCAGCGCAGCCCATTCGCCTGCGCGCGCTCGACGAGACGCAACGCGCCGAGGAGGCCTCCGCATTTGGCCAGCCGGATGTTGAAGATGTCCGCGGCACGCTCCTCGATCAACCGATCCGCGTCCTCCCCTGTGCACAGCCCTTCGTCTGCGACCACCGGAATGCCGGTCTCCTGTCGGATGCGTCGAGCGCCGACGAAATCGTACGGCGCCAGCGGCTGCTCAACCGACGCGAGCGGGATCGCCCTCATGGAACGCAAACGACGGACTGCCTCGGCAGCCGATTCCCACGCGGCATTGGCATCGATTCGCAGCGGCGCGCCGAGCGCCTCGGCTACGATGGTGAGCCGCTCGACATCATCGACCAGGCCGACCTTCATTTTAACGTGCCGCGTATGGCGCAGCCGCATTACCGCAGCGTGTCGCGGCAGGGCCTCGGTCGTCACGTCAAAGCCAATCACCGTCCCGGCCGGCAGCGGCGGCCCGGCTTTTCTGCCAAGGACCTTACCGAGAGCGAACCCAAAGGCGTGTCCTGCCAGGTCGAGGAGCGCGGTCTCGAACCCGCAGAAGGTCGCCAGGTGACGACCCGCATGATCGAGCTCGCGATGAAGATGGGTGACCACACTGGTGCGATCGTCGAAGTGCCGTCCGGTAAAGCGCGCACCCATGGCCGGGCCGAGCGTGGTCAGCACGCTCTCGACGGTCTCGCCGGTCACATAGTCGCGGGGAAGGATTTCGCCAAAGCCCGCAAGTCCGGTTTGACAGCGCAGCACGACAATGATTGCGTGCGACTCTCTTCGCCGGTAGCGCGCATGGCTAAATGGTGCTCTCAGCGGCAGTCGAACAGGATGGAGCTCGAATCGCTCAACCTGCATGACGTACATCCGCCGGGTCGCCGACGATCGCGGTGAACGACGCAACTGCGTCGGCAAGCTGGTCCGGTGCCTCGAACTGCAACCCATGCGAGCCGCAGATCTCCTTGATCGTGACCGCGGATCGCCTGAGCGCAGCGAAAGTTCGGCGCGTATGGAAATTGTCAGTCGCCTCATCCGTGCCAGCGAGCACCAGCAGCATCGGCAGATCGAGTTGACCAAGGCGCAACTTGGCGCCGACCCCGAGTTTTCGCATAATGTTGTGGAACCTCGGCGTGATCAGCCGGCAGCGCAACTCGTCGGCCTCAATCGCCGCAAGATGGGGGCCGCGGGTGAACATGTCCTCGGTGATCGGGATCGCAAGGGCACCACAGTGCGGGTGACGCGCGATCGCATCCTGCCGTTTCATCGCTGCTGTAACTGCCTCAGAGGGATGAAGACCAGGCGCTATCAGGACCAAGCTTGCAAGCTCCTGCTGGCACGTGGCCGCCACGTTGACAGCTAGCACGGCGCCCCAGCACCAGCCGGCGAGATGCACCGGACGCCCCTCGCTCCGCTCGGCAGCAATGATGCGTCTCACATCGTCAACCAGCATCCTCGCGGATGGCGCATCGCCCCGGCCCTCCTCGTTGAGGCCCGAACCGCGGCGATCCGCACCGATGATCTTCAGGCCGGCCTCGCCGAGATGGTCTGCGAGCGGTTGAAACCAGCCGGAATGGCTCATCACACCGTGCAGGAGGATCAAGGTGGCGCGCAGGGCCTCGTCTGCCGGCCACACCCGATAGCGCAGCGAATAGCCGTCCGCGCCTACGACGGATCGCACGGAGGATCTCAACAACGTCGCGCGCATATCACCCCCATGGTAGGATACGCAAATCGCCTGCCTGCCCGAACCACGTCCGATCGGTGCGGCGTGTCTCCAGGCGGAGCTGGCCATCGTCAAGAGCGGCGAAGATATTCGTCAGCCAATCCGCATCATTCCTGTCCGGATAGTCCGCGCGATAATGTGAGCCGCGGCTCTCGGTGCGCAACATCGCAGCGCGGATGATGACCTCGGCTATATCGAGCAGGTTGCGGTGCTCCAGCGCGAGCATGCAATCCATCGGCTCGAACGTGCGAATGCCCGTGGCGAGCCGCTCGCGATCGTCGGCGACATACTGCAGGGCCCTTGCAAGACTCTCTTCGTCCTTCTCGACCAGCAGCTCCGCCCACATCTTTTGCTGAAGGGGGCGCAGCAGATCGCCCGGGCGCGCCGGCCCCTTGGCCTCAGCAAGACGCGCTAGCGGTTCGTGGAGCAACCGATCGAGCAGGCCCGAGTGGACACCGAGATCAGGCTCTTCGCGCGCCACTTCGGCGGCCTTACGGCCAGCGCGAAAACCGAACACCTGCGAGCCGCCGAGCATAGTGCCGCCGAGCCGATCCGCGCCCTGATAACCCATCGTCTCGCCGGCAGCGAACAGGCCGCGGACCCGTGTCTCTCCATGGGAGTCGACACGTGCGCCACCATTGCAGGTGTGGTGGTGATTCTGAACCTGCAACAGGTCCCGGTTGAGGTCGATATCAAACTGCGCCATGTAATTGACAAACATCTCGGGCAGGAAGGCGCGTCGCGCCAACGAAAGATCAAGGTACACGCCATCATGCGGGCCTGCACGCCCTGCGAGCGCCTCGCCGTGAATGGCACGGTCGAGGTGGATGGCGGCATCGCGGCAACTGACGGGCCAGTGCAGCGCCTTGCACCGCGATACCTCTTCGAGGGTGACACCGTCCAGCAGATACTGCTGGACGAAGGACTTGCCGTCACGATTGAACAGACGGAAGGGCTCCGGCATGTCGTAGAGCATCACCATCGCCTGGCTCGGCCAAGTCGTCGCTAGACCCTGCTGCATGAATTCCATATTAAACAGCTCGGCTCCGGCGCGCAGCACCATGGCGTAGCCGTCCCCGGTGTTGCCTGGCGGATTGAAGCTGTACCGGAAGAGCTGCCCGACCCCGCCCGTCGCAAGCACGACCGCACCGGCCCGGACCAGGAACGGCTCGCCCCAATCGTCAATGCCAACAGCGCCGAAACACCGGCCGGCCTCGACCAGCATGTCAATCACATTGGCATGCTCGAGCACGGTGGTCTTTGTATGCTCGATCACTGCCTTCTGAATAGCAACGATGTTGTTGGTGCCACTGGATGCCGCTACGGCCGGCATGACGGCCAGGACCTTGTTCTGGAACTGAACACCCATGGCGCGCAATCGCTTGATTGCTTCCGGCGCCTCGTCGACATAGATGCGACACAGCTCGGCATCGGCCATGCCCAAGCCTGCCTGGATCATGTCTTGATGGACCAGATCGGGTGGATTGAACAGCCCACCTTTTGGCCCGACCGTGCGGATGGTCCAGAAATCGGCCAGCGGGTTCGACGTCGCGCCCGCGCCACGCAACCCTGGTACGCCGAAGCGTCCCTTCACCGCTAGGATTGTCCGCGCGCCACTCTCATGGGCGCTGATGGCAGCCGCGGTCGCCGCCCCACCTCCGCCCACGATCAGAACATCGGTCGTGTAGGTTTTCACGATGCACATTCCCGAGCGCTGCGGACCGAGCGCAGGTGATGCACTGCCATGCCGTTGACCTCCCGCGGGTGGAGTTCGGTCGGCCGGCCGTACTGAACATATCCATAGGAGCGGGGAATGTAGTGAGCAGTCAGCGAGCTGCGTGAGTGCTGCGGGGCGTCGGGCTTCAGACTGCCGTGCAGCACCCGCGAGCTCCACAGCACCACGTCACCTTTTTGAAGGGCCGGCGAATAGAACGATACGCCCGCGAGACCTCGCGCCAACAACCGCGCGTGCTTGATGCGCAACGCCGCATTTGTTTCCTCGCTGTTATAGTTGAAGGTGCGCGCGGTGTGCTCCGATAGCTCCTCGTATTGCTTCCAGAAAGTGCGCAGAGGAGCAAAGCCTGGCGCGTCGGTACCGAGAAGCTGGCTCTGCGGCAAAAGATAGAAGCGGCCGGCGCCGGCATGAATGTCCTCAAGCGCGTACCAGCCTGCGATCATCGCACCGGGAATGGACGCATCCATGAAATGTCCGTCTGCATGGGTGATGGTCCCGCGCGCACTAGACTCGAAGTACATTGATTCAACGCAGGTGACCCGCTCGCCAGCGAGGATACGTAGGACGCGCTGAACGTTCTGGTGCGTCAGCACTGAGAGGCTGTCGCGACGGAACTTGGTGAACTGCTCATCGCTCAGATCCTGAACGCTGAGGATCGGATTGATCATATGACCATTGGCAGAGAAGCGATGTGCTTCCCTGCGCGTGGTGAGCTGGCGCAAGATCAGTCCGCGATACGGCTTGACCTCGGAGTGGAAGGCCGCAACGACGTCGTCGGCGCGCTCGGCAGGAATGAGGCCTCGTGCAATCACATAACCCTGATCTCGATAATGCGCGGCAAACGCCTCCTCGTCCCCCCAGTCTGCACCTCGGCCCGGCACCATTTCGATATCTACCGGCAAGCCTTCCTTTGTCTTCCCTATTGTAATCGTTTCCATGTGCAGCCTCGCTTTCTCTCATTCGAAATGCGCGGGCCCAGTTCAAGGCCTGCGTTTTAGAACGTCGCTGATGTCGACACTGGCCAGAACGTCCGAGGGCACCTGGTTAGGCTTGATCTGACGCGTCGGCGCGAGCCGACGGGTGGCATCGATTCCCATCTTCGACGTCCTTGCCGTCGGCGACGTGCAGGACGGATCGAGCAGCGTTCCCGATTCATCGGGATAGATATGGACGTCCCGCACTGGCTGCGTGTTCAGCCCAATCGCACGGAACACTCGGCGCGGATCGCGGATGTCGACATCAGCATCCACCACGATCAAATGCTTGGCTTGGATGTCGGTGGACAGCAGCGCGTCCATCACCCGCTTCGGCTCGTCCTCGGCCGTTTTCTCCAGCGCGACCACAGACGTGAACGGCGCGATAACCGCGAAGGCGGCGACGCTCGGGGCCGCTGCGCGGGCCCGAGCGAGCGTGCGGTGCTCGATCGCCGGGAGTTCGACGGTCAGATGCTCCATATGCCCGCTCACCACATCCTGGAAGATCGCGTCGCGCCTCATCGTCATGGCGCTGACCTGAAACAGCGGCGAACGCACGATCCCGGTGCTATAGCCGGACCACTCACCAAATGGCCCTTCTTCGACGAGTTGGTCAGGATCGATCACGCCCTCGAGCACGACCTCGGCGCGAGCAGGTACGAACAGACCTGTTTGAGTGACACACTCGACAATGGAGAGTGGCTCGCGTAGCAGACCGCCGATCACACCGTACTCCTCGAGTGGGCCCGAATAAACCGCGCCAAGAAGCCACGCCGGATGCGATCCAATAAAAAAAGCTATCGGCATGATGCGGCCGGCTCGACGGAAGGCCTGCAAGATGCCGTCCAGGTGCTTGCCGCGCTCAATAAAGACGGCTGCGCTCGTGCTATCGCGAACCATCAGACGATGCACGCTCAGATTCGTCCGGCCGCTATCCGGATCGCGAGCAACAGCGACGGCCGCGGTGATATAGGGCTTGTCGGCGTCATATTCGTGATAGACGAGTGCCGGAAGGCGCCCAAGGTCGATATCACGCCCGGTCGCACGTATCTCCTGGACCGGTGCATCGCGCGTCACCTTCGGCTGGATGGGAGCCGCCGCGGCAACAGCATAGCGTGCCGACACGTCCTTGATCGGACAGCTGAGTGCAAAAGCGATGCGGCCCATCGAGCCGCACACATTTGTCACCAGCGGTAGGGCCGCGCCGCGGACCGATCCGAACAGCAGGATAGGCGAACGCTGCTGCATCTCGAGCTTCGATAGAATCGCCGCGGTCTCAAACCGGCGATCTACCTCGCGCTTGATCTCGATAAAGTCCGACGGGCGCTGCGCCCTGACGAGGTCGAGGAAGCTCCGGAGATCACTCATTCCATCAGCGTCCCACCGCAAACATTGAGCGACTGCCCGGTTATCCCTGCGGCGAAATCGGACATCAAATAAACGGCCAGGCCGGCCACTTCGCGGGCTTCGATGAATCTCTTCATAGGACTCGCGGCAACGATCTCGTCCATATAGCTTTCCGCGGTCTTGCCGAACATTCTTGCGCGGTGCCCCATCGCCTGATCAACGAAATCGGTCTTGACGTGCCATGGGCAGATCGCGTTGGACGTGATGCCGAGGGCTGCAGTCTCGCGCGCGACAGAACGGGTGAAGCCCAGCACAGCAGCCTTCGAAGAGGCATAGGCACTGTTGTAGGCTGGCCCGTATTTCGCTGATACTGATGAGATATTGATGATGCGGCCCCAGCGCGACCGGATCATGTGCCGGAGTGCCGCTTGGGTGAGTGCGATCAGCGCGAAGACGTTGAGGTCGTAGATCGCCCGGAGATCGTCTCCCCTCTGCATGACTGTATTGGCGACGGCGGTGGCTCCGGCATTGTTGACGATGACGTCGATCCTGGCGAAGCGATCAAGCGTGGCCTTCACGAGATCAGCACTAGCGTGCACTTCTCGCAGATCGATTGGCATCGGGTGGGCAACCCCGCCGCTTGCAGCAATCGCTGAGGCAACCTGATCGAGTTGAGACTGCGTGCGCGCGGCCAGGACCACGGCGGCGTTAGCTGCGGCCGCCATCAGCGCGATCTCACGTCCAATCCCGCGTCCGGCACCGGTGACGATGATGACTTTGCCGCCGAGGTCGATCTTCATGGCATCACCTCATGCGCAACGTCGCCGCACGATGCCGCGGACCAGCCGCGCAGAGCCTCGCGCCGGACCTTGCCGGAGGCCGTCTTGGGTAATTCTGCGACGATATGGATCTCTTTGGGCACGCGCACATACGGAAGTGCGTTCAGGCAGTGCCGCTTGAGTTCTGCATGGCATGGGCGATGCCCTGTCTTGGTGACGATGTAGGCCACTACGCGCTCCCCAAGAAGCGGATCTGGCCGGCCAAGCACGGCCGCCTCCGCAATGCCCGGATGCGTCTGCAGTACCTGCTCGATCTCGCCTGGGAACAGGCGCTCGCCCGCCGTCTTGATCATTTCGCAGCTGCGGCCGGCAATGTACAGATAGCCGTCGGCGTCCAAATATCCGAGATCACCGGTTCTCAGCCGACCACGCCCATCAATCCGGCCGATCGTCCGTTCATCTCCCGACACATATCCTACCATGATTCCGGGACTGCTAGCGACCACCTCGCCAACTGTCCCAGGCGGCAGTGGCTCGTCTTTCGAACCGAGGATCTCGATAATAACGCCGGGAAGTGGGCGCCCGGACGATGCAGGCCGCGCCAGGACCTCGTGCGATGGGCCATGATAGGTCAGGCGCGGCGACGCCTCGGTCAGGCCGTAGTTGACATGGAGTGCGGCTTGGGGGACTGCCTCCTGGAGAGCACGCAAGGCGGACGGCGCCAATGCACCGCCAGTAATGATAAGGTGGCGCAGATCGGGCGGCGACATCTCTCGCAGCCGGCTGTGATTAAGCAGCATGGAGAAGTGATACGGCACTCCCGAGAGGGTTGTGATACGGTGCCGGACAAGATCATGCACGACGGCCTGGGCAAACCGAAAACCGCCCGAGAACACGGTCGTAGCGCCCAGCATCGTGAAGGTCAGGAGTTGGATGCGACCGTGGATGTAGTGCAGTGGAGCAACGAGCAGTAGGCGATCGTCGCTGGTCAGGCCCAGCCGGCTATTGAAGCTGGTGAGATTCGACAGCAGGTTCTTGTGGCTCAACATCACCCCCTTGGAACGTCCTGTGGTGCCTGAGGTATAGATGCACATAGCGACGCTCTCGGGATCCGATCGCGGCAATTCCACAACCGGGCCGCCCGCCTCACACGTCGTTTCGAACATGAGGAACAGGCAGCCGGCGGCATTCAGGGGCGCGGCGAGATCCGAGGCCTCAGCACCGCTTAGGACGATGGCCGGACACCAGTCGAGATCGTCGCTCATCATTCGCCGTAGCAATTGGGGCTGGATGACCATTGCGGCGGGCCGAGCCTCTGTAAGGGCCGCGAGCGCTGCCGGGCCCGCCACCGGCGCTATGTCGACGGTGGCGGCGCCGCTGCGCAGAACGGCCCAATAGCTGACGATCGCGGCAAGTGAACTCTCATGGAGGATTGCGACCCGGCTCGACGGGCCGATTCCCATGTGGGCAAGATGTTCCGCCAACGCAAGACTCATCCGGTCAAGCTGCGCAAAGGTCGCTGCTTCGCCGGGAAAGATGGCAGCAAGCTTGTCGGGCCAGCGCGCCGCGGCTTGCGTCAGCAGGTCGTGGAGCAGCATCAGCAGCCTTTGCGGTTTGTGTTTCTTGCGATCCAGCGGGCAAGCTGCCGGACGCTGCCGAAGTTGTCCGGGGTAATATCGTCAAGCTCGACAGTGAAACCAAAGACGCCCTCGATCCACACGACCAGCTCCATGATCGCCGTCGAGTCGACGACGCCTTCGAGACTGGTCTCCGGGTGCAGCTCGCATGCTGCGTCGGCGACGAAATCCGCCTTGATGTGCCCTAGGATCACGTGCTCGATCTCGTCCTCACTGTCGGCGGCTTGGCGTAGTCGGTCGGCGGAGTTTGACATGGTCAGGTCTCACCTTGGTTGCGCAGGCTGCGCGGCCGCATGTCGGTCCACACCTGCTCGATATGGGCGAGGCATGCCGCCCGGCTGCCCTTCTTGCCGGCGTCGGACCATCCTCGAGGAATTGCTTTCGTGACCGGCCAGATCGAATACTGTTCCTCGTGGTTAACCACCACGCGGTAGACCGTGCTGTCGTCAGGTCCGTCTAGGCTCATGACATCTCCTCCGCTTGGATCTCATCCAACCAGCGCGCCAGTTCGTCCGGATCCGCCTCGGCGGCTTGCATCTGAAGAATGACCACGGACAGCTCGGCCAAAGTCGGCGCCTCAAAAATGCGTTGAACCGGAAGATTGACGCCGAAACTGTCGCGGATGCGCGTGGCCAGCTGGACGGCGGTGAGCGAATGGCCGCCCAGAGCAAAGAAATTGTCGTGGACCCCGATCTTATTGCACAGCAGCAGATCGCACCAAAGCCGTGACAGCTCCTCCTCGAGGCGGTTTCGCGGCACTAGCTGGTGTTCGTCGTCGGCGTTGGAAAGAGAAGCTGGATCGGGAAGTCGGTAGCGATCGATCTTGCCGGTGCCGCCGAGTGGCAGGCTCGTCATCATAACGAACCGGGAAGGCACCATGTATTCGGGCAGCACCTCGAGCAACATCCGGCGCAGTTCGATCGTGCTCGGGGCGGCCCCCGGGATCGGCACGACATAGGCGACGAGATGGCGATTGCGCGCATCGGTCCCGCGGGCGCTGACGACGGCCGTTTGGACATCGGGATGCCGCGCGAGCGCGACCTCAATCTCACCGAGCTCAATGCGGAAACCGCGCACCTTAACTTGGTGATCGCCGCGGCCGAGAAGCTCGATCACGCCGTCTGAACGGAACCGAGCAAGATCGCCGGTCTGGTAGAGCCTGGCACCCGGGATTCCACTGAACGGATCGGGAATGAATCGCGCAGCGGTCATGCCTGGGTCGCCCACATAAGCCCGCGCCAAGCTCAGACCACCGGCGTAGAGATCGCCAACGACGCCGACCGGAACCGGCTCGAGTGTGGCGCTGAGAATATGGACGGTCGCATTGGCGATCGGTCGTCCCACTGGGGGCATGGTGGGCCACAAACGCGGATTCTCATCTAGCACGTGCTCGGTAACGAAATGAGTCTCGGTTGGCCCGTATTCATTATGAAGCTGACAGCCGGGCAACCCGGTAAAGAACCGGATGATATGCGTGTTGATCTGTAGCGGCTCGCCGGTCGATATCACCTGGCGCAAGCCGAGAGCGAGATCGGTTCGCGCAGCCGCATGCTCGGCAAGTTGCGCCAACGCCGTATAGGGCATGAAGAGTCGCCCGATGTGTTCC
The DNA here is from genome assembly GCF_056174665.1 of Bradyrhizobium sp. WYCCWR15520. NCBI lineage: Bacteria > Pseudomonadati > Pseudomonadota > Alphaproteobacteria > Hyphomicrobiales > Nitrobacteraceae > Bradyrhizobium > Bradyrhizobium sp. WYCCWR15520. The sequence continues at coordinate 19,161 of NZ_JBWBWM010000053.1, read as the reverse complement.
GCCGCCAGCAGATCAGCCAGCGCGGCGGCGTCTCGACGTATCCGCTCGGACGCGAGCACCAAGGTACCGGCAGTCGAGAGCGTCGAAAGCACCTCGAGTACGCTAACGTCGAAGCTGAACGAGTTGTATTGAACGGTACGCCCGCCGCGAGCTAACGGATTTATGCCGTTCTGCCACACGGTGAGATTGGTTAGGCTCCGATGACTCATGCCGACGCCCTTTGGACGCCCGGTCGAACCGGACGTGTAGATGATGTAGGCAAGATGATCGGGCCTGGTGATGCATGCCGGATCTTGTTCTGGTAGTCGATCGAGGACGCCTTTGGCATCGATACGGACCACGTTTCCAGCGTAGTTTGCAGGCAACACGCAGGTGAGTTGCTGTTGGGTGATCACAACCGGCGCCTGCGCGTTGGAGAGCATGTAGGCGAGCCGTTCGGCCGGATAGGTCGGATCGAGCGGCACATAGGGTCCACCCGCCTTCAGCACCGCCAGAAGAGCAACGATCATGTCGACCGAGCGCTCAAGACAAATGCCGACCGGCGACTCGGGGCCGACGCCGATGGCGCGCAGGTGATGAGCTAGCGAGTTGGCGCGACTGTTGAGTTCCAGGTACGAGAGATTCTCGTCGCCGCAGATCAGCGCGGTGTCATGCGGCGTAGCCCTGACCTGCGCCTCGACGAGTTGGTGAGCGCAGAGCTCTGCCGGGTACTCCAGTACAGTTGCATTCCAGGCCGTGCGCTGCTGGACCTCATCGGCGCTCAACAGCGGCAGATCAGCAAGGCGTGCGTCGGGGTTCGCCGCGATGCCTCGCAGCAGCGTCTGGAGATGACCGGTAAGCCGCGCGATCGTGCTCGCTTCGAACAGGTCGCAGGCATATTCCCAGCAGCCGACAATCTCTCCAGCGGTATCGGTCAGATGTAGGCTGAGGTCAAACTTGGCCGTGCCCGTCGAAATTGCGGCGCCGTCTGCGGCCGGCGCGGCCGCCTGAGCTGTCTCCATGACGAAAAACACTTGGAACAGCGGATTGACGTTCAGAGTTCGGTTGGGCTGTAGGTCCTCGACAAGTTTCTCGAACGGCAGATCCTGGTGCTCGTAAGCCTCGAGCGTGATGGTGCGCACGCGTGCGAGGAGCTCGCGGAAGGTGATGTTCAGGGTTATCTCCGTGCGCAGGACCAACGTGTTGAGAAACAAGCCGATCAGGCCTTCGAGCTCGGAGCGATTGCGGTTTGCCACCGGCGTACCGACGACGAGATCCCTCTGCCCGGTGTAGCGATGAAGCAGCGACTTGAACACGGCAAGCATCACGATGAACATGGTCGCCTGCGCACCCCGGCCGAGTTCGCGAAGAGCGTCGCTCGGCGCCCGCGGAATGACGAATGAATGCAGGGCGCCGCGAAAACTCGGCAGCGGAGGCCGCGGCCTGTCGATGGGCAGCTCAAGTACCGCGGGCGCGCGCTCAAGCCTGGTCCGCCAATAAGCGAGCAGACGGGCCTCCGGCTCGCCGGTAAGCCATTCTCGCTGCCAACGCGCATAGTCGCCGTATTGCAGCGGCAATACCGGCAAATCTGCAGCGCGGCCCCTGCAGTGGGCTTCGTAGCAAGCTGTCAGTTCGTGCAAGAACCGTTGCAGCGACCATGCATCACACACGATGTGGTGGATGGTCACGACCAGCCAGTGCTCGCCATCATCGATCCTCAACAGCGTCGCCCGCAGCATCGGCCCGGCGGCCAAGTCAAAGGGCTTCACCACCTCGATGCCTGCGATCCGCACGGCTGCGGCTCGCCGCGCTGTCGCGTCGGCCCCCTCGCATTCCAAAACTGAGAGCGGTACCGCTGAGGCCGGCTGAACTCGCTGCACCGGCCGACCGCCCTCGACGATGAAGATCGTCCGGAGCGCCTCGTGGCGCGCGACGACATCGCTCAGACTGTCGCGCAGAGCCGCAACTACGATCCGTCCTCGAAGCGGGATGACACAGGGAATGTGGTAGGCCGGGTTACCAGCCTGCAGCCGGTCGAGGAACCAGAAGCGCTCCTGGGCGAATGACAGCGGCGTGGCCGTTCCCTCGGCATGAGGCACGCGCCACCAAGCTTGCCGGACCGGTCGCTGGTGGTCCGGCAGGAGTGAATCGAGTAGCGCATAGCGGGCATCCGACAGCTCGAACTTGCTGGTCGCGCCACTCATCGGGAAGCCCCCTTCATTTCCAGCCGCGTGGTGCCGAGCATCACTTCGACTTCCTGGTCGGATAGATTCGCCACGGTCATGATCGCATGCGCCCGCGCCTGGACGGCCTGCTGATCGTCGGCGCGGCTGAGAATCTCGGCGGCCAGCAAAGTCGGTGTCGGCACATTGAAGAAATGCGATGCGGCAATGTCGACGCCGAGCATCGCGCGCAATCGCGATAGCACCCGCATCGCGAGGAGAGAATGACCCCCGAGGTCGAAGAAATTGTCTTCGGTGCCGACCGACTCGACGCGGAGAGTGTCAGCCCATAGCGAAATCAGGAACGCCTCCAGCGCATCGGCCGGTGCCGCCGCCTCGCTGTCCACCAAGCGTGATTTCCCTGGTTTCGGCAGCGCCCGAGGATTGAGCTTGCCATTCGCCGTGAGCGGCACGGCTTCGAGTTCAAGATAGACAGCCGGCACCATGGCGAGCGGCAGGATTTCGTGAAGTCGACGCCGCAGCTCCGTCGGCTGGACCTGCTGCCCGGGCCGGCGCACGTAATAGGCGATGAGCCGCTGATCCGCGGAGCCGTTCGGACCGTCGTTGACCACGACGGCGTCGGCAATTGCGGGATGGCGCAGCAGGGCGGTGCGGATCTCGCCGAGCTCGATCCGCACGCCCCTGAGCTTGACCTGGTCGTCGACGCGTCCCAAGAACTCAATTTCGCCGGCCGGCAGCCGTCGGCCCAGATCACCGGTGTGGTACATCCGCCCGCCCGGCTCGGCGCCGATCGGATCAGGAAGAAAGCGCTCCGCCGTCAATGCGGGGTGGCCCAGATAGCCGCGCGCCGGCGCCATGCCTGCAATATAGAGATCGCCCGCCACGTTCACGGGCAGCTCGTTGAGATGGCGATCGAGCACGTAGAGCCGGGTATTGGCGATGGCGTGCCCGATGGGCACCGAGTGGCGGTTCGGATCCGGCCTACACCGCCAGCGGGTCACATCGATGGCGGCCTCGGTCGGACCGTACAGATTCTCGAGCGTACAGTTACGGAGCCGGGCGAAGAACAGGTCCTGGAGTACGAGAGGCAGCGTTTCGCCGCTGGCAATCACGCATCGCAGGCTCGGGAGCGTTATCGGACCCACCTCGTTGAGGAAGGTCCACAACATCGAGGGCACGAAATGCACATGCGTAACGTTGAAACGAGCAATGGTCCGGGCGACATAATCGGCATCCCGGTGGCGGCCGGGCGCCGCAAGCACAACCGCAGCGCCGGTGATGACTGGCCACAGCAGCTCCCACACAGAGACATCGAAGCCAATCGAAGTCTTGTGTAGGACGCGATCGCCGTCCGCCAAATGAAAGGCCTGCTGCATCCACAGCAGCCGGTTGCTCAACGCGCCTTGCGTATTGACGACCCCTTTCGGAATACCCGTGGAACCCGAGGTATAGATTACATAGGCGGCATTGCGAGGCCCGGCGGCACGCTCAGGCAGTTGCGGCAGCCCCTCCCCGCTCAGGCCATCATCGACGCTCAGCAATCGCACGCCCAACCCTTGGAGGCGTGTCTTTTCTGTTTCGCCGGCGAGCACGATCATAGGATCGGCATCGCCAATGATCAGTCGCAGCCGCTCATCCGGATAATCAGGGTCGAGCGGGACGTAGACCGCGCCTGCCTTTAGCACGCCGAGGACGGCGACCATGAGGTCGAGCGAGCGAGGGAGGCAGACGCCGACGAGGCTCTCCTCGCGAATGCCGAGGGCGCGCAGGTGCTGGGCCAGCCTAGTCGATAGACGATCGAGCTCGGCATAGCTCAACCGAGCGTCCTCACAGATCGCCGCGATCTTGTCCGGTGTGAGCGCAGCGTGGGCAACGAACAGCTCGTACACCGGGACCGTGGTGTCCTCGTCCGTGGCGGTTTGGTGCCAACCGCTGAGCGCATTTTGCTCCGCCGGGCCGACCAGCGGCGCATCGGCAAGCGGCAGGTCGATATGCTCGACGACATGCGCGATGAAGCCTGCGAGATGCCCGGACATGCGCTCGATTGTCGCAGCCTCGAACAGCTCAGTGCGATACTCGAACACGCATCTAAAGACTCGATTGTCGTCGGAGACGTGAAGGGAAAGATCAAGCTTTGCGCCCTGACCCATCATTGGGGGGGACCAGTCCGGGCTCGATCCCACTTGATGCAGCGCGAACATCACCTGAAAGATAGGGTTCACGGTGGGATCACGCTCGGGCCGCAGTGCCTCGATCAAATTCTCGAACGGCAGTTCCTGATGCTCATGAGCGGTAATGACCGTCTCGCGGACCTGGCCGACGAGCCCGCGGAATGTCATGCCAGGGGACAAGTCGGCGCGGAGCACCAGCATGTTGACGAAAAGACCGATGAGCGCCTCGGTGTCCGACTCGTTCCGATTGGTCACGGGTGAACCGATCACCACGGTATCTTGTCGCGTATAGCGCCACAGGAAGGCCTGAAACGCGGCCAGCAAGACGATGAAGTTCGTCATGTGCTGCGCTTGGGCGAGGGCGCGGACCTCGCCAGCGACCGCATCGGGCAGATCGAAGACATATAACGCGCCGGGGCCATGGCCCGCCATGCGCTGACGCGGGTGATCAAGCGGCAACTCGATATGACCCGGAATCCCTTTGAGCCTCTCCGTCCAGAAATCCCGGTGCTGTTCAAGAAGAACGCCACGCAGCCGCGCCCTCTGACGCTCGGCGTATGTGCCGTATTGGATAGAAAGCGGCGCAAGGGGCGACGGCAGGTCGCGTAGCGTGGCGTCGTACAGCTTGGCGATCTCCCCATACAGAACACCGGCGGACCACCCATCGAAGATGATGTGATCGACGATGATGAGCAGCGAACATGCGCCCCCAGCGAAGCGCACCAAACTCGCGCATAGCAGCGGCCCGGTCTCGAGGTTGAAGCGGTGCGCCGCGGCGAGTGCGCGGATGCGCTGATAGTCGTCCTTCTGCGCGGCCGCGGTCTCTGCCGCCACCTCGACCACCGGCATGTCGAGATTGAGGGCCGGGGAGACGACCTGAACCGGGCCGTCCAGCTCGGCATGGAATGTGGTTCGCAGGATCTCGTGACGCTGAACGAGCGTATTTAGGCATTGGCGCAGCCGCTCCGGATCTACGTTCCAGAGAGGAAATTCGAGTGGGATGTTGTACGAGCGGTCCTCGGGGTCAAGTTGGCGGAGAAACCACAGGCGTTCCTGCGCAAATGACAGCGAGTATTTCTTGCGAATAGGCTCGACAGCATGATGCTCGGTGCGGTCGGGCGTCGGCACCGCAATGGGCACGGACTGCCGCCGCAGTTCCTCTTCGACGAGCGCGCTCAAATCGCCCACAGTCGGATGGTCGAAGACTGCTCGGATCGGCAGGTCAATACCAAACGCATCGCGCATGCGCGCGATAATTTGCGTGGCGAGAAGCGAATGGCCGCCGAGCTCGAAGAAATTGTCATCGATACCGACGCTGTCGCGGCCAAGCAGCGTGGCCCAGATACGGCATGTCGTCTGCTCCATGGAGGTCGTGGGCGCAACAAATGGTGTGTCCAGGGTCGGCCGCTCGCGCCGAGGCGCGGGGAGCGCCTGTCGATCGACCTTGGCGGCCTGGTTCAGCGGCAGAGAATCGAGGATGACGAAAACCGCGGGCACCATGTAGTCGGGTAACCGTCCGAGCAGGAAGCTGCGCAGCTCGCTCGTGCTCGGCGCCTCCGCGCCGGGCATCACATAGCCGACGAGGCCACGTCCCGACGGGAGATCGTCGCGGACCGCGACCGCCGCGGCTTGAACGCCTGGATGGCAAGAGAGCGCCGCTTCGATCTCACCAAGCTCGACCCTGAAGCCACGGACCTTAATCTGCAGGTCGAGCCGTCCGAGAAAGCAGATGTCGCCCTCCGGGGTGTAGGCCGCGAGATCACCTGTGCGGTAGAGCCGAGCACCCGGGGTGGCACTGAACGGATCCGGCACGAAGCGCTCCGCCGTCAGGGCAGGACGGCCGATATAGCCGCGGGTTACACACACGCCACCAATAAAGAGCTCGCCCGGCACGCCGACGGGAACTTGATACAGATGCTCATCGAGTAAATGGGCGCTGGTGTTCGCAATCGGCCGACCGATGGTCACAGGATGGTCGGGATGAAGGAAAGTCCCCGTCATCCACATCGAGGCCTCGGTCGGACCGTAGCAGTTGAAGAATTCGGGCACATGGCGCCACCGCGCGCGGAGCTCGGCAGGGCAATCCTCGCCCATGACAATGATCAACCGCAGCGTGGGCAGCGCGGCTACCGGTAGAACCGCCAGCGCGCTCGGCGGCATAGCTAAAACGGTCACACCGCGCGCCTCCACAAGGCGAACCAAATCGACTCCGGAGCGCGCCTCCTCGGCGGTCACCAGTTGCAGGATCGAGCCACCGCGCAGGCTCATAATGATCTCAAAGATCGACGCATCGAAATTCAGCGATGCGAATTGCAGGACCCGATCGCCTGGGCCGGTGCGATAGAGCCGATGCTCGACCTCTCCGGCATTGCATACGCCGCGATGGGGAACGAGCACGCCCTTCGGCTGGCCGGACGACCCCGACGTGTAGATCACGTAGGCGGCGTGATCGCCACAGATATGGCTGCGCGGGTCGTCCGATGATGCACGGCTGATAGCCGACCAATCGCGCACGAGATCGACCACCTGTCCGCCGAACTCCGGCAACTGGCCTGCGCAGGCGGTATGTGTGAGGACCACCTGCACCTTGGTATCAGCCAGCATGAACGCGAGGCGGCTGCCCGGGTATCTTGGATCGAGTGGCAGATACGCGCCGCCAGCTTTGAGGATGCCAAACAGCCCGACAATCATCTCAATTGACCGCTCGGTGAATATACCAACCACCACATCGGGACCAACCCCCAAGGTCAGCAGATGGTTGGCAAGTTGGTTGGCTTGGCGGTTCAACTCGCCATAGCTCAAAGTACGGCCCTCGAAATCCAGCGCTACCGCTTCAGGTCTCGCGGCGGCTGCGCGCTCAAGGATGTGATGAATGCATTCGGCCGCCCCGATCGACTGGGCGGTGTCATTCCAGCGCCGCAATTGATCGTGTTCTTCCGCCGATAGCTGCGCGATCTCGGACAGGCGCTTCTCTGGATGGTGGACAGCGTCATCGAGGCATGTGCGATAGTGCCCGCATAGGCGGGCTATGGTGCCGGGGTCAAACAAACTGGTGCTGTACTCGACGAATCCATCGATCCGTCCGCCGACCTCGCACAGTGACAGGGTCAGGTCGAAGCGTGACTTGCCGCTGGCAACCGACGGCGCCACGATGGCCTCAACGGTCGTGGTGCCCTGCTGGATAGCAGCCTGCATCACGAACATGACTTGGAAAAACGGATGAGTGGCTAGGTTGCGGTCCGGCTTGAGCGCATCGACAAGCATCTCAAAGGGCATATCCTGGTTGCGGAACGCCTCAAGGGTGCCGTCGCGCACCTGACAAAGGAATTCCGCGAAGGTCGGGTCGCCGGCAATCCGGGTCCGCAGCACCAGCGTGTTCAGAAAGAAGCCGATCAGGCTTTCGAGCTCAGAACTATTCCGGCTGGTCACCGGGGTACCGACCACGATATCACCACTACGCACATAGCGTGACAGAACGAGAATGAAGGCCGCCAGCGTCGTCATGAACGGGGTTGCCCCCAGCCGCTCGCCGAGTGCGCGAACCTTGGCGGCAATCGCCGCCGGAAGGCTGAAAGTGGAGACCGCGCCCTCGTCGCTGCGCCTCCCAGTCCGCGGACGGTCGGTCGGCAGATTCAGCACCTGTGGGGCGCCGTCGAGCCGCTCCTTCCAATAGCTGACAAGGGGCGCCAAGCAGCCGTCATCCAGCCGCCGCCGCTCGGCGATAGCAAAGTCCGCGTACTGAATCGGCAACTCCCCAAGCGGCGACGGCTGCCCAGCCCAATAGGCCTCGTAAAGACTACCGAGCTCTCGCAGCAACACCCCTATTGACCACGCATCCGAGACGATGTGGTGCATCACGCACAACAGCAGGTGGCTCGGCTCGCCCTCACGTGGAAGTAGGCGCAACAGTACAGCGCGGATCAGGGGGCCAGTCGAGAGATCGAAGGGGCGCCGGATCTCTGCGGTGATGATACGCTGCAGCTCGGCCTCATGCAGTTCGGCGGCCAAACCGTCGAGCTCAATGAGCGGCAGTCGGATCGGTTGAGCGGCGCCTGCGATCTGGACAAGACGACCGTCCCGCATCGCGAACGTTGTGCGCAGAATGTCGTGACGGCGAACGATTTCCTCGATACAACGCTGAAGCAGCGCAGCATTGACGGGGCCAAATAGAGGAACAGTCACCGGGACGTTGTAGGCTGGACTTCCGGGCTGAATCTGATCGATGAGCCAGAGTCGCTCCTGTCCGAACGACAGCGGCGCTGGCTGACCGGTGGCGTGTCGCTGGACGAGGCGCGACGGCTGCGGCGCTGAGGGCGCCGCCTTGCTGCCGAGCTTCTCCTGCAGCAGCGCCGCCTGCGCCGGAGATAATCCAGCAATGCGCGCCTTGATGTCAGTCATGGTCGGGATCTCACGTCCAGCGTTTCGATCAGATTGTTCCACGTTCATCTCAACGGCCACCTCCGGAGTACCAAGCGTGCCGCGCAACCTCCTCGTTGAGCTGGACGATATAGCGGAGCAGCGCGGCCGGGACCTGAGTGATGTCGACCGATTCCCAGGCCCGCTTCACCTCACCGAGATATTTGCGGTATTCTTCTTTTGAGCGTTGTGCATAGCTCTGCCGCAGCTGGGCGATCGTATTGCCGACCTCCTGGCTGCGCTCGTTCCATTTCTGCCAAGCCGTCAGCTGCGCTAGGTCCACATCCACTAGATAGCGACTGAAGTCGCTGGCGGCGGCGCGGCGCCGTTCGTCGGCCTCTGCCTGCGACAAGGCGCGCAGATTTTCGTGGTATCGGTTCGCCGCGTGGTTGAGGTCCTGCCTCAGTTCGTTGACCAGCGACTCGCGCGTCCTCGCGTGCACACAACAACTCTCCTTGAAGCTGCGCTGAGCGCCCTGCCACTGGTCGTTCAACTGGCTGAAATAGGCGTTGCGCGCTTCGAGGAATGGGCGCACGACTACGGCGATGTCGCTCGCTGGCTGCCCCGCGGCCATATCTTGCGTGTTATCCGCACTCGGCATGGCCTATCTCCTTGTGTGCTTCTTCGCCCTGAACATCGCGCGAGCTAAGGCGGCTCGCGGCGATGGCACGATCGCGCTCGCAGCGGTAGAGAACGAGCCGATCCTGCAGTGGAATCGGAACGAGCGGCCTCAGTCCGACGCAAGCGAGCCGCTCCCGTAACTCGTCGTCGTTGATGGCTGTTCGCGCCAGCCTGCACTTGTCTTCCTGCGAATAGATGCTGAGGAGCCGCAGATCGCGGCAGGCCTGTTCGGACCAAACCGTGAAGAATAGCAGGCCATTCGGCGCGAGCAGATCGGCGAACTTCCCGAGCGCCCGCTGGAAGGCGTCGTTGTAGGGCGGACGGTCGCCCCCGTTGCGCTGGAAATGTAGGATCGTGCCCAGCATGCAGGTAATAAGATCGAAGCTGTGCGACGATGGAGCCTCTGGGAGGCAGAAATCGTGGCGCTCAACGCGAAACCGGCGCTCGTCAGCCGCCTCACGACGAAGCTTCGCCTGCGTGAACCGCACGCAGTCGACATCGTTGTCGACTCCGAGAATGATGCCGCCCGGAACGACGGCGTCACGCAAGGCTACGAGATAACGCCCGGTACACGTACCCACGTCAAGGAACCGCCGCACGTGGCCCCAGCGTCCTAGACGAAGGAGCTCGATCCTGACCGAGCTTAGTTCCTCGATCTTCAGCGCCTCGTCCTCGCGTGGCAGCGCGTCATCGTAGCGTACCAGCCAGCTCACCGGATAATCAATACGGCAGGAGGAATATTCGACTGTTGTGCGCAGTCGATTGAGAAATCCGTCGATTGGCCTCGACCGCCGCCACAAGCTTTCGAAATAGCGCGTCAGGCGATCGCGGTAGCTAGCGAAGCGCGCCATAGCGGGCGTGTAACACCGTACGCTCTGGATGGCTCCGAACAGCTCTCCCTGGAAGACATCGAAGCGCCAATCGTCATAGATGGCGAACTCGGTGTCGCGCGTCTCCGCGTTGAGCTCCTCCGGCAGCGCTCGATGAAGCCGCTCGGCATCGTGGACGATGCGCACATCACATCCATGATAAGACAGCTCCTCGATGCTACGCGCGAGATTGACAAATCGCCGATCGAAACGCGCCAAGCCATCAAGGTCCTCGCACTTGAGCAAGAGAATGCGCTGATCTTGAATGCGCTGTATTTCCTCTTCCGCTGGCAGGCTGAGAAGAAACAGGCGGCGAACTACGACGTCGAGGGCGCGGCAATTGTTCACCATCCGGATATTAGCGCTGACGATGTCGTCCTTAGCGTCACCCCAGAACCCAGATCCGAGAAAGCTCGTCGTCCAAAAGCGCTCCCTCACCCGCTCCATCGCGCCTTTGTAGGCAAGAACCGCAAGACGTTCAGAGTCAAAGGCGAACGGCGCCTCAGCACACGGAACGCTTGAGATCGCGTAGTCGCGAAGAATCCGCGTGCTCAGTTCAACCGAAGCGTTCTCAGCCGTGAGCGCATCAGCAAATCCAAAGCGATCGAAACTCCTTTCGATCAGCATCATGGGCGCGCCCCGATCAGAGCACTGCGCCAACGAGTCTCAGGACCGAATTCCTCCTCGTCAATCTCTCGTATCATGTTGTTGATACGATCAGCACGCTTTCTCTCGATAAGCACTGAAGACCGATCTGCTCGGCCCTCAGGAAGCAATGGCAAAATATAGTTGCGAACGTTGTTGAGACGGCACCAACGATGAAGAGACGCGACCTCGGCAAAATCCCCGTTAAACTGCGGCGTGACCACCGCATCGTTCGCTACTCGCGTTGGAATTGATCGGTTGAATCCCCGCTTGAGCAACGCCTGCAGGGCAGCATTGGATTTGGCGCCGTACCCTCGCGCCTCCATCTTATCCTGGACGGCCACATCGTGGGAGTTGTGCTTAATTAACACCGTTGCTCTCAGCTGAAATAGCCGCTCTACGGCCGCGCCATCTAAACGGTATCCGCTGGTGAACACTACGGGCACCATGTCGTGCTGTTGCACGCTCGCGACGATGTGCCAAAAGTCGCGATCGGCCATCGGCTCCCTTGCGCCTTGGAATTCTACTGTTATGGCTCCCATCGCATGCGCCTGTGCGATCAAGTCAAGTCGTTCAGCAGTGCTTAATTCAACGCGATCAGGCAGGTCGCTATATCGATCGGAAGTGCGATCGCAATAGCAGCATTTAAGTTCGCATTCGCCAGTCAAGTCCGTATCGAGATGCAGCAGGCGGCTATGCAAGCGCGCGCCTTCGACTAGATCCCGCGCGTAATCCGTACCTGCAGCCCAGAGGTTCTCAAGCCGCTCTCGCGCAGCCAGGATATGAGGAAGTCGTCGAGCAAACTCGATATCCGCGCCAACAGATGACATGCTCCCTCACAGAAGGTCCGAACGGATAGCTAGTCAGTCGTCAATAGAAACACCCGCCAATCAATCGACCAAAAATATCCCTAAGGCTGAGCCTCACCGCCCAGCCTTAGGGAGAGACGGGATGAAGGTACATGCGATCTAGACTTGGACAGCGCTAGCAACTGTGCGATTCGCGCCAGTTTCTCGTTCACGACCGCAAGCTGCGTCACTTTTTGAGCCTCAGCGACTTCAGAATTGCTTCCTTGCGGGCTTCAGCTTCCTGGGCCTGTCCATACGCCGGCTGTTGCGCCATGCTCATCTCCTTCACTTGGGTGTTAAGTACAACGTCCCCACGCTAGAGCTTATCAACCTGCCGCCAAATGTCTGCTTATCCTAAGCCCGCGTGAGTGGTAGACTCCGCCGAGACGCGCATTCTCGCCGAACGCTTATAAGGCGTTAGTGCCACACACAAAACGTGGTGTCGCCTCCTTGTTTTGGTAGGATGCAAGTCCTGGTCTCGACCCTCCAGCGCTACCTTCGCTCGCGGAGACGCTCGCGCTGTGGACTGTCTCCACCGTCTCGGGCTTGCCGCGCTCTATCACCAGCCGGTCCAGCTCTCGCGCCACGCGGGTGCCGGAGAGCGAGGTATCGACCACCAGCGCCAGGCCTCGCGGGTGGAATCAGCATCGACGACGGTGAGGATACGGAAGCGGCGGCCGTCGGTGAGCTGATCCGACACGAAGTCGAGCGACCAGCGGTCGTTCCGCGCATCGGCACCGTCATCGGCGCCCGGGTCCCGATCGCCGGCCTGTGGCCGCCACGGCGGCGCACCGCGAGCCTCTCTTCCCGCTAGAGCCGGAACAGCTTCTAGCCCTCCGGCTTTAGCAGCACGTGCAGGTGCCGACAGCCGAAGCGATGACGTTCCTGGGCGATTGCATGCGCTTGACTTGTGGCGACTTCAGGTTGAGGTTGGATGCTCCGCTTCAATTTTCGAAGCCGGACCGACAAGGACGTTAATCTCACCATGACGACCCACTTCGGAGGCTTAAGTTGAGCAAGCTTTCACCCGCAGAGCGGGCCATTCTTATTAACCAGTTCAAAATTCTCGGAGCGGTCCAGGGCAATGCCGATGCCGATCAGGACACGATGTGCTGAGCAAAGGCTATGAGCTTGACTATGACGAACACATTGACGGCCTCGGCGCTCCTCTGCCTGAGGACGAATGTTGAATTCCTTCGGCATACGTTATGAAAGGGCATCATTGCGCTGCTACCTGAAGACCAGGAGCATAACTTCCGACTATTTGTCCTTTCTCATTCCGATGCGTGACTGCGCGTACGTTGCGGGGAGGAGGTAGATATATCGTGAATTCAAATGAAATTTTGCGGACCTGGAGACGTTGGTCTGCGTTCAGGCCATGCCCACCGCTAGTTCTGAATTCGAGATGAACATGGGGATTGTTAACTCCGCGTAACAACCGAATCGCTCGGAGCTAAGACATATTCAACCGGTTTTCACGACGGAAGTCTGTGCCGGAATGGCATGTCGCGCCCTCTCGCATACTAGGGCCAACTTGGCACCATCTGTGGACATCTGACTCGCGTAAGCTCGATTTCGATTCTAGAATCGCGAGTCAGTGCCGCTTATGCGCTATTTTATCTACTGTCGCAATCGTCGGAAGCTGAAGATCGACAAGTCGCGTCAATCGAATCTCAGTTGGCAACGTTGCAGCGAACGTTCGCCGATAGAACTGACATCGAAATCGTCGGAATATACGAAGTCGTCCGTTAAGAAGCCGATTCAAGCGGCGCGCTGTCGCGGTCGGCTCTGCGATGAGGGCGGTCAGGAAGAGGCACCAAAGAACCCTCAGCCAAGCGAGGATGTGACGGAAGTTGTGGCCGATGGCGGAGAGGATGACGTTGGCGGCATCGCCGGCGCGGCCCTTGAGATAGCAGCGGCCGAGGTGGCCTTCGGCCTTCAGGTGTGGCCGATCACGGGCTCGACGGCGGATCGGCGTCGCAGCTCGCGCTTGATCACTCCGAAGACGCCGCGCTTCTGGCCGGAATGAAGATGCGGCGCGGATTTTGCGCATCATGGCCACGGTATCCCTTATCGACATAGGCCCGCTCGATCGCACATCCGGTCAGTGTCTCGGTATCGTCGATGACGTGGCGCAGGGTGTGACCGTCGTACGGGTTGTCTGGCAACGCCTTGGCGTGCAGCACGAACTGGCCGCCGGGGGCAGGCCGATTGTTGGTGACGATGGAGGCTTTGACGCCGAACTCGTACGGCGCGGCGGCCTTACCTTTGCCGATGCATTCGACCTCCGGGGCGTGGAAGGAATAAAGCTTCCAGCCGCGCTGACGCTGCTGCTGCGAGCGGATCTGAGCGGCCCGCCCGAGCGGAAGGGCGAACGCCTCCTCGAGGACTGGCCGACCTTCGATCTTGCGACGGATGTCACGGATGATCCGGCCCAGCCGGCTGCGCAGGATGCGCAACTGCCGCTGATGCCGCTTGAACTGTTTGGCATGGGCGCAGCGCGAAGCCATCATCGCCGCGGCCTTGGCGAGGCGAGAATAGGATTGCCGTAACCTGACCCCGTGCTTCTTCGCCAGGCGGTTCAGCCCCTTGATCGCCGCATGCAGCAGCTTGGCGGTCGGAAAGGTGATGGCCTTCGGCTGCACCGTGGTGTCGACCGTCACCCGCGCCAGATCTTGGCCGCGTAACGCGCCGACCTCGTGCGCCACCCGCAGGCTCTCGGCCAACAGCCGATCCAGCTTGTCGCCGAGCCGCTTGCGCCAGTGGCTCAGGTCCGATCGCTCGTGCGGGAACGCATGCTGGAAGAACTCTTCGCCGGTGAAGTACTGGAAATACGGGTCATGGACCCAGCGCTCGCACACCCCCTCATCGGACAGTCCGTAAATGTGCTTGAGCAGCAACAGCCCGAACATGAAGCAGGCCTCAATCCCCGGCCGGCCGTTCTCGCTGTAGAGCGGCGCGATCTCCCCCTCGATCCAGTCCCAGTCGACCTTGCCGGCGAGTTGAACCAGTTCGTGCTTCATTGATGACATGGTCCAGCCTGGCCCGGAACAGATCACCCGATCCCGTCGCTTTGGGCTTCTTCGGTCGCATCGCCCCCTCCGTCGATACGTCGACGAATCTCTTAACCGCTGGGCACGACGCAAATACAAAGGGCTGAAGAATGGAAAAGTCAGAGCCTCCACCTGGCTCAGATTGATCCGCTGCCGTAGGCCGAAGCTGTTCGCTCATTGGGCGATGTTGAGTTCTGCTTCGTTACTTGTTGAGAGCCGTATGACGTGAGAGCGTCACGTACGGTTCGGAGGGCGGCTCCGGGTGCGACCCCCGGGGCCGACTCACCATGGCCAAGGAGCATGCCTGTTCACAAAAAGACTCGAGAGAGGAAGGTTCATCTGGCCATTGGTTGCGGGCGAAGCAGTGACGATATCACCGGCGCAGATCAGCTACCTTTTGTCCGGAATCGATTGGCGCAACCCTCAAGAAACCCAGCGTCCGACGCGGGTCGGATAGTCGTTTTGGGTTTGAATCTGCTGCTTGATCTGATTCAATGGCTTCATGATATCGAAGCCGGACGACCTTCCATCGGATCTTGCGAGTGCCCTGGCGGCGCTGCAGGCCGAACGTGAGGCGCGGCTGCAAGCCGAGGCGATAGCTGCCAGTGCGCGGGCGGAGCTGTCGGCCAACGAGGCGCTGATCGCGCATCTTGAGCTGCGGATCGAGAAGCTCAAGCGCGAATTGTACGGACAGCGCTCTGAGCGCACGGCGCGGCTGATCGAGCAATTGGAATTGGAGCTCGAAGAACTCATTACCACGGCGAGTGAGGACGAGCTTGCCGCTCAGGCCGCAGCGACGAAAACCCAGGCCGTGCGTTCCTTCACGCGCAGGCGGCCGGTGCGCAAGCCGTGGCCGGACGACATCGAACGCGAGCATGTCGTCATCGAGGCCCCGACGAGCTGTGCCTGCTGCGGCGGATCGCGCCTGGCGAAGCTGGGCGAGGATGTGACCGAGACGCTGGAGGAGATCCCGCGCCGGTTCAAGCTGATCGAGACGGTGCGGGAAAAGTTCACCTGCCGCGATTGCGAGAAGATCAGCCAGCCACCGGCACCGTTCCATGCCACGCCGCGCGGCTTTTCGGTCCGCAATTGCTGGCGACGATCCTGTTCGACAGTAGGGTCGAGGGCTGGCGCGCCGCTCAACCAGTTTTCCCAGTTGTGCACGTTTCCAGCCCCCGCCTCTTCGCACGCAGCATGCGGATTTCCCGCACTACGCGCTCCCATTTGCTTCATGACAAGGCTTATTGGACCTATTTTGCTGGAGCAGCTTTCACCTCGCCGGCACCCGCCCTGTAGCCGTTGAACAACTTCAAGGTGTCGTACAGCTACGAATTACTCCACTGCTTCCAGCCGAAGCCTTTTTGTTTCCGTGCCTTCGCCAGATGACGTCTGACCTTCTTCTCTACCCAGCTCCTGACGTAGGCGACGTATTTGCTGGAATCGCCTATCCGGAAGTAGTTTACCCATCCTCGGAGCTTCGGATTGATCAAGCTTATCACCGGACTAATCGGTTGCGACCGATAGCTGCGAAACACTTCCTTAAGCCCCCGCAGTAACGCCGTCCGCTTTTTGAGCTTGGGCATGTAGTACGGCCGCATCACTCCGCGCAGACTGCGGAGATAGCGGAAGTCGAATCCCAGAAATCCGAAGCTCTCGCCTCGTTCCAGATTGACCGTGCGACTCTTCTCATCATTAACTTCAACCTGCAGTTTGGCGAACTCTTCACGCAATCGCTTTTCCACGGCACCGAGCAGCCCGTTATGTCGCTTATGGGCATCGATCAAGACCACGATATCGTCAGCAAATCGTGCATATTCGATATTGGTGTACTTGCCGCGGCGTGTCACCTCACGGGCTCGCTCCAGCATCTTGTCTACCTCGTTGAGGTAGAGATTACTGAGCAAGGGGGAGATTACACCGCCTTGCGGAACGCCCTTCTTGCCGGAAGCTTTCAGCATAAGCCGCAGAAGGTGCATGATTTCCTTGTCGTCAATTCGCAGAGCACCTTCTCTAGCATCCCGATCATGTCGGATGTTGTCGAAATAAGCGCGCAAATCAAGGTCAAGAATCCGCGTCTTCCGCTCGGCTATTGCCTGAGCAACTCGCTTGATCGCCTCAGGCGCCGAGAACGCCACTGCTGGCCCGAAGCACGATCCCCTCCACGGTTTGAACGCTTCGTTGATTCCGCCCAGCGCGATGACCTCGGCGTAGCGAGCAGGCCAGACCACCTCGCTCACGCAATTGCCCGCCGCGGCGAGCACGATGATGTTGTTACGAACAGCCTTTTGGACGGCAGCGTGGAGCGCGCGACTCGGGATGCCGCCAAGGCTCATTGTGATGACATGGGCGCCTTTCTCGACCGCGTGATTGACGGCCTGCGCGACAGGACTCTGGTCGAGCACCGAGACGCTTTCGATGCATCGGATCGGGACGAGGGTTGCAAGCGGTGCCGAACCGGTCATTGCACCCGGCTCAGGGCTTGCTACGACGCTCGCAGTACCCGTGCCGTGCCCCGGATTTAGACCAGTTCTCAGAGGATCGATCGGGCGTTCACCCACCTCAACGAAATTCGCAGAACGAGGGCCGGCGTCAAGGTTGGGTGGCAGTTCTGCATGCTGTGGCGCTACGCCGGTGTCGGGCTGAAACACCAGCACATCCTTGCCCTTGGCAAGGCGTCCTTCTGAAGTCGCAAACTCCCAAGCCTGCTTGACCAAGGACCTCTCGATCGCCCAGTTTCGGTCGGCCGGCTTGTCCTTCTCAGCATTGGCCCAGCACCAAAACGCCCAATCAGCGCTTTCCGGCGCACCCGGATCGGGAGGCTCACAGTCGCACTCAAAGTAGTCGGTCCCAAGATCGGGCTCGACCGTTTCCGCACCAAGCAGATCACGAAGGCTTGTCGCCGCTTCAAACAAGTCGGCACGGTCTGGACGCGTGACATGAGGAACGGAAAGCCGCCGAAACTGCTCCAAATCCGATGCATTCGGGAACAACGGAAAGACGCTGACCTGGATCGACAGAGCTTGTTGGACGGAATGGACGATGGCCTCGTCGCTGACCGGCTGACGCAGCTCGATCACGAAGCGAACCGGGCGCCCGCCTCCGTTCTGGCCGGCCTGCTCTTGACGCCAAGCCGTCAACAATGCCGCTAAGTCGGCATTCTCAACCGCCACTTCAGCCATGGTAATCTCACTAATCAGGCACTCCCAATATATTTCCACGAGTTTCACACAACTTCAAGATGCTCCGACAGGACGAAACTAAGTTGCGCTCCAGCTCCCAAACGCACGGGGCGACGGCAATCGTGATGATTTCCAGCAAATTTCAAAGAGAATGGCACATAAAACTGCGCCATTTCTTCGTGAGCCGCTGCTTGCCTGATTACGGGGTCCGGACCAGAAATGACGTTGCGAAGGCGCAGCCAACCAAACCGAAAGACGCTAAGAAATCGAGCTCGGTGAGCTCCCGGATGTGCTCAATCACCCACACGGTCGAGCTCATGGGGGTCCTGAGAACCTTCCGGCACGCCTGTCAAATCGATTGACACCGAACCGAACAACGCTTCGGGCTATGGCCCGAAGACCGGCCGCTGGATGCCGGTGTGATCGAGCTGGCGCAGTTTCATTGATGAGCGGCTGGATCAATTTGTACGCCATAGCACTCAAAAGCTTCCGAACGGACCGCATGCCTTTTGCTTGCATCAGGATCTCTGTTTCATGCTGTTCGAGATTCTCGGATCGGGAAAATCGATATCGCCTGGCCCCAGGGTTCAGCGATGCCAAGGCAGGCTGCGCTCCCGCCCTCCCTTGCCCCCCCCGACTCATCAGTCGCGAGGCTGCCGCCGCCTACATCTGCGTGGCGCCCAACACGTTTAACGAGATGGTGAAGAACGGCCAATTGCCTCGACCAAAATTGATCGGAGAGCGACGGCGAGCTCGGTATGTCCGTCAGCTTGACATCGCCATTGATCAATTGCCTTCCGATGGCAATGATACCCGCGTTGAAGAAACGTGGAATGATGTCGATGCCCCGAAAGCTGCCGCCTCACGTTGAGCGCAATCACATCAAGGGCCATACGTATCTATCGTTTCGTCGCGGCAAAGGACCTGGTGTTCCCTTGCCGAACGATCCCACAAGCGAAGAATTTATGGCGGCCTGCCAAGCCGCACTGCTAGTCCAGTCCGCACCAGTTCGAGATCGGTTTTTGCCGGCCGCACCAGGCACCATCGCTGCGCTCATTGTGTCCTAGATGGTCGTGCGTGAAGAACTTCCAAGCCATTGAGCGGGAGTCGAATTTTCTGGCGAGAGGCGTTTTGAGATTGCAAGCTTTCGGGCTTTGGGGGCCCAAAAGCTTGCAATTTTGCTTTTGAGGATTCCGT
>NZ_JBWBWM010000052.1:0-43374 GCF_056174665.1 Bradyrhizobium sp. WYCCWR15520 | reverse complement strand
AGCTGAAAAGGCGTTCCGCATGCTCATCTTCGCCGCGCATCCCGATCCTCAGTCGAAAGGAATCAACCACATGCACAGAATCACACTCCGATCGCCTCGCAAAACGACTTTTTCAGCAGCCTGCTAGTCAACTTCTCGAAAGCTAGCGCTCCTAAATGAGAAGGTGGTGCTCCAGACGGCGACTGCCGTCAGACCGCAAGGCCAATGGACGTAGGAAGACCGGATGTCTTGGACTCACTGGAAATCGGGGTCGCCAGACATCTACAGCGGTCTTCAGTCACTGGTTAATCTGAATGCGCACACAGCGCAAGTTGCGTGACGATCCGACTCTGCGCCGATCTGGACGCCGCCAAACCGGCCGTACGTCGTCCGGAATCGTCCCACCCGATAGCGGTTCAGAGGCATGTGTCACGCAGCGACCCGATTCTGTTTCGCCGTCTCCCGCAGGACTTTCACCTGCACATACCCAGCTGCCGGACGCGGGCAGGGGAGGGCGATTGGTCGGCGTCAAGCCAGCCGCGAGCTATCCGACAATTTTGGTTCGACATGGATGGTAATCCACTAAGAGGCTTCGAACTTGCAAGAGCGGTTTAATCGGCGCGAATGCGGGAGGACTGCGTCGCTGATCAATCAATGCGGCAGAACCCACCTGACAGTGAGATCTTCTGTCGCCAGCACTCGCGTGCATATTGTTGATGACGAGCTTTGAAATTCTGCCGGCAGGACACGATTTGAACTTTAAGGCCCCGTACCCAAGACCAAAGCGACCTTGAGGACCCAGGAAATCACACCATCGCTATTGCGGCAAGGATCATTCAGCCTTCGGCCGCCAGTGCAGCAGTTCAAGTGCCCGCGCGATACGCAAGATGTTGCGCGCAGGTCACCATCCTTCACATCCGTAGCAGCTACGACAGGATTCCTGCACTGTCCGCACCGCTACACGCGCCAAGATAGTTGGATCCGATTCACCCCCTGCGGCCAAAATTAAGATCTTCTCAGCAAGGCATGCCTTCAACGAAGAGGTCCGCCTCGCTTCGGGCACCATCCGGACAGCATGCTCCAGAACACCCCTCAAGTCAGCACACACGTTATTTTGTGAGGATTTTGCAGGCGTCATGATGCTACTCCACAAAATGGAACCTGTTCATGGGGACGCGGCCTACCAGCCAGTGTTCCCGAAATACCTAGCACTCTGTAACTGATGGCCCCTTCCGCCGAGTGAGTGTGGCAGTCGGGTTGGCAACGGTCACACCGATGAATACAAGAGATATGATGAGCTGATGTGACACTTGGACGAAGGATAACTGTGGCTCGCTTCGATGTAGTGCCACTCGGTGCTGCGACCCGCGCAATGTTGCCATGCTGGTGAGCTCCTTGCCGCTATCAGGGACGATCATCGCCGGAACAAACGCGCAATGCAATCACAGCATTGAGCTCGCCCGACCCGCAAGCCTGGCGGCCAACGTATCAAGGATAAGCAAGAAATTCGCGCGTGAAGTCATCGACAATGGCCAGGATGCGGAAGCCAAAACAGATCTCAACTTCTAACTGGTCGAGGGCGTCCGGGCCCGCATCGCGCTCTTGGGGAGCTCAGTTTATTGAGCGGGGAAGCGCTCCAGCACCCTGGGGCGGCGCGCAGCCGGCCAAGGAATCGCTTCAAGGCTCTTTTTGATCGCGTCCCGATCAGCCAACAGCTTACCTTCGTCCACCACCAGATCGTCGTCTCGTCCATCCCGATAACAGTCCAGAGAAGAATTCGATGCGCTGGCTGCCTCCGCCTCGTTCTACGTGCAAGCTTGCGCCACAACCGGTTGCCGCTCACCACACCTAGCCCAAATCCACCCGCCATCGCACTACGGTTCACCCGAAGATGTGCTCGATGCCTCCTTTAGGCATACGAGAAGCGCGTAATCGTATCGTCATAAGCCTTGGATAGTGTGATCAAATCTCCACGGCGCTTCAGCGAGGTAACGGCTATCCTGCACAGATTGTGTCTGGACGAGGCGTTCTATCGACAGAGACGCTGCGATGAGTGGCATCGATCGATACAAACCTCGCGCACAGCAATCATTCGAGATGGAGGCGCAAGGCAAATATACGGTAGCTTGCTGAAGAATGGCACGATTGGTTAGTTTTCAAAGGTAGGTTCTAAACTAAGTATCGGGATCCGGGATGACTTCGATTGATGCTAGCTTAAGTGAGGTCAATCCGTGCGGAACGACATTTGGCGTGTTCGTAGTTTGCTTCAAACCGAGCTTCCTGATGCGGAGCGAAAAATCGTTGAGAAGCGACCTGCTTGAACACCGTTCCGCCTTTAAACGGCTCTTAGCGACCATACTTCCCTTGACGTTGAGGCTCCAAACTCAATTCGGAGCCTGTGCCGCTCAAAACGTGACTAAACGATTTGAACGTCTTGTTGACGGAGAGCAACTCGCGACTGGGACTGGCTTGTATGCGGCCCCCAAAAAGGAGATTGGTCTGCCGCTGATTAGGCATGGGTAGACCGCGGATCGCAGAATTAATCAAATGCGCGGAAAGCAAGACAGAACGGTCGTGCATTGAGCTTCGCTACAGCTGCGGCCGAACCCGGACGAGACCGCGGAGCATTTGGGACGGCGCGAAAATGACCGACCGCGACCACGTTACGACGGCCATGGAGAAGTCGGGCTGAGTGCAGGCGGGAGGCACTCGCTTTTCGGGCTAACCCACGCCGGCTGCGCGCTCAAGAAGTGCGGCCTCCAGATCAAGCGTCTGTGAGCCGAGTGTCGCGGTCGCGACACGCTGTCTGGCCCAGGACATGCACAGGAGGGAAAATAGCGGAGATAAATCAGCTCGGCGTTTGGCACGAGCTTTGAAGGGAAGAAAGATGTCCCGTCGCCTGCCCAAGGAATCGGAGTTTATGGCCTACAAGATAATCGCCTCCCAGTGCACCGTCTGCGGCGCATGTGAGTTTGAATGCCCGAACGCAGCAATCAGCCTCAAGAACGACATCTATGTAATCGATCCGAAGAAGTGCACTGAATGCGAGGGGCATTGCGACACGCCGCAATGCGCCGTTATCTGCCCGGTGCCCGGCACGTGCGTGCCGGCATAAGGAGCGGCCCATGAGCGGGTCCGCTGCGCGCAGCAAGATTGAAACATTATTCGCGGCGTTTCTGATTGGCGGCCTCGCTGGTGCCAAGCTGCGTGTGACTTATGCGATCGCCCATGCAGCGAAGAGGGCGCGCCGCCGTCGTCGGACATGGTCGGAGTTCATGAACAGCGCGCCGATGTCGCGAGTGCTTCACGGCATCGATCAGTCCCCTGCGTTGCCGGGCGCCGGCTGATTCCGGGAAGACGTACAAATAACAAGTCGAGATCCCTACATAAAGGACCTAGACAAACACAAAGAAGCGAGCAGCAAAGTTCAACGCGATCATCAACGCCGGGATGAGTTCGAGCGCGCCGACCACAACCGCAAGAAGTTGCTTCGTCGGCATCCGGTCGCGCACTCAAGCGGCGCGGTGTAGGCGCGAATGCCCCGTAAAACTTAGTCGCGATGAGATCGGCGGGTCTGCTGTATGCCGAACAGCTTCGTCGTCCCCGTGTAGATGAACAGGCCGCGAACAGAACTCTCCCGAAGGTAGCGAATGCTGGCTGGTGGACAACACTGCCTTGCGAATGCGGGAAGAGCGGAGGGAGGAGCGGAATGATTATGGTCGTTCCGCTCTCCGAGATTAAATCGAAACTGTCTGCGCCCAGAAGGCGACGCCTTCAATTAGCCAAGTTGCGGGCGGCCGGCGCGCTCCTGGGCCTCGACGGCGGCGACCGCCGTCATGTTGAGGACGCCGCGCGCGGTCACCCCGGGCGTTAGGATATGCGCCGGCCGCGCCGGACCGATCAGGATCGGTCCGACCGGAAGCGCATCCGCCAGGACCTTGATCGTCTGATAGGCTATGTTGGCCGCATCCAGCGTCGGCATGATCAGGATGTTGGCCTCGCCTTCCAACCTCGATTGCGGCAACACTATCCGTCGTGCAGCGGCCGACAGCGCGGTGTCGCCCTGCATCTCGCCGTCGGCCTCGAGCTCTGGGTGCTTCTCCTTCAGAAGCTGGGTCGCGCGGCGCATCTTGTGCGAGGAATCAGTGTCATAGCTGCCGAAGTCGGAATGCGACACGAACGCGACCTTCGGCTTGAAGTTGAAGCGCTGGACGTGCAGCGCCGCCAGCGACGCCATTTCCGCCAGTTCCTCCGCGCTTGGGCTGGGACGCACCTGAGTGTCGGCGATGAAATAGGAGCCCTTCCTGGTGATCATCAGCGCCAGCGCCGCATAATCGCTGGTCCCCGGCAAGAAGCCGATGATCTCGCGCACATGGCGCAGGTGGCTCATGTACCGCCCCTCGACGCCGCATAGCATGGCGTCGGCTTCCCCACGCACCACAGCGAGCGCCGCGATTACCGTATTGTTGGTGCGCACCACCGTGCGCGCCGCATCTGGCGTGGCGCCGCGGCGTCCTGCGATGTCGATATAGGACTGCACATAGGAGCGATAGCGCGGATCGTCCTCGGGATTGACAAGGTCAAAATCCTCGCCTGCCTTGATCGAGAGGCCAAACCGGTTGATGCGGGTTTCGACCACCGAGGGCCGCCCCACCAGGATCGGCCGCGCCAGCTTCTCTTCGAGCACCACTTGCGTGGCGCGCAGCACGCGCTTGTCCTCGCCCTCGGCGTAGATGACGCGAACCGGCTGCGTCTTGGCCTTGGCGAACATCGGCCTCATGACGAGGCCGGAGCGGAACGCAAACCGCTCGAGGAGTCCGCGATACTCGTCGAAATTCTTGATGGGCCGCGTCGCAACGCCGGAGTCCATCGCAGCCTTCGCCACCGCCGGCGCGATGCGCAGGATCAGGCGCGGGTCGAAGGGGCTCGGGATCAGCGATCCCGGCCCAAAGCCCTGCGTCTCGTTGGCATCGCAACCGCAAGCCACCGCGTCCGACGGAGGATCGCGCGCAAGCTGCGCGATTGCATCGACCGCCGCGTGCTTCATCTCCTCGTTGATCTCGGTGGCGCCGACATCGAGCGCGCCGCGGAAGATGAAGGGAAAGCACAGGACGTTGTTGACCTGGTTCGGGAAGTCCGAACGTCCCGTGCAGATCATCGCGTCGGGACGGCCCTTGCGGGCCTCGTCCGGCATGATCTCCGGCACCGGGTTAGCGAGCGCCATCACCAGCGGCTTGTCGACCATCTGCTTGACCATTTCCGGTCTCAGCACGTTCGGCGCTGACAACCCCAAGAAGATATCCGCACCGGGGATGACATCCGCAAGCACCCGCGCATCAGTGGTCTGCGCATAGACGGCCTTCCAGGGGTCCATCGAGGTATTGCGGCCTTCGTGGACAACGCCATCGATGTCGCAGACCCAGATGTTCTTGCGCTGCGCCCCCAGCGACACCAGCAGGTTGAGACAGGCGATCGCGGCCGCGCCGGCGCCGGAGCAGACGATCTTCACGTCGGGCAGCTTCTTGCCGTTTAGAAGCAGCGCGTTGACGATCGCAGCGCCCACGATGATGGCGGTGCCGTGCTGGTCATCATGGAAGACTGGGATCTTCATGCGCTCCTTCAGCTGCGCCTCGATTGAGAAGCATTCCGGTCCGCGGATATCTTCGAGATTGATGCCGCCGAAAGTCGGCTCCAGCGCCGCCACGGTGTCGACCACCCGCTCGATCGTGTCGGCCTTGATCTCGATGTCGAACACGTCGATGCCGGCGAACTTCTTGAACAGCACCGCCTTGCCTTCCATCACGGGCTTGGACGCCAGCGGGCCGATATTGCCGAGGCCGAGCACGGCGCTGCCGTTACTGACCACGGCGACCAAATTGGCACGCGCCGTCAGCGAGGCGACCTCAGCGGGGTCTTTGGCGATCTCATTACAGGCGGCGGCAACGCCGGGGGAATAGGCGAGCGCAAGGTCGCGCTGGTTGACGAGCGGCTTGATCGCCTGGATTTCGAGCTTACCGGGTCGCGGCAGCCGGTGATAGGCCAGCGCCGCCGAAAGGAGATCTTCAGAATGGGATGACATGCTACTCTCGTGTTTCCTGACCCCACGCTTCTAGTTCTATGCTCGTCTAACCAAGGTCAGTTGTCCGGTGGATGGAGCCGGATGTGAAGCACGCCCGGCAGCCTGGATGCAACATCGGATCGTACCCCCATCTACAGGCCCCATGGCTTCAAGGCACATCAGCTAGGGCGGTCTGCGACGCGCATGCAGAAGACCATAGAGCGGAAATCGCACGAGCGCTGTGGCTTGAAGTGGTCAGGCAATCGAACAACGCCTGCGGGACGGCCGCGGCGGTCTCTCTGGCTGGTCGGCCCAAGAGGATTGGGGATCAGAATAGCGAGGGAGGTCAGGCGCAATGTGCGCACGCACCAGCGTCGCCAAGAGCTGAGCAGCGGTCAGGCTTCGCGACGATGGTGATTCACACCGGCTGGCCAGCCTTGCAGCTGGGGCGCCTCAACACGTGCCAATTCCGCCAGCGGGCCCCGTGTCGCAATGTTTTCGCGGTCTTGTGGGGCAAATGCGATGCAATATCACGCGCGCCCGACCTTATTTTTGTTTCGAACAGGATCAAACGAGAACGGTAGACACGCTCGATGTCGGGTTTGCAACAACAGTCCGGTTACCCGCGCGAACGTGGCTATGTACTTTCAACTGCATTGTTTTTTTGCGCTCACGCGCGGCTGGCACGGTCGTTGCAAAACTCTTGGCGGAGAGCCGCCGTCGCAACAGGAAACTTAAGGATATCAGCATGAGTCTCGCCACGTCCCAGGGCATCGCAGAAATCAAAGCCCGCAACAAAGAGCTGATTCAGGAGGTGCTGAAGGTCTATCCGGAGAAGACCGCAAAACGGCGCGCCAAGCACCTCAATGTTCACGAGATCGGCAAGTCGGACTGCGGAGTCAAGTCTAACCTCAAATCCATCCCAGGTGTGATGACGATCCGCGGTTGCGCCTACGCGGGCTCCAAAGGTGTGGTCTGGGGACCGATCAAGGACATGATCCATATCAGCCACGGTCCGGTCGGCTGTGGACAGTACTCGTGGGGCTCGCGGCGTAACTATTACGTCGGCACGACAGGCATCGATAGTTTCGTCACCTTGCAGTTCACATCCGACTTCCAGGAAAAGGATATCGTGTTCGGCGGCGACAAGAAGCTCGTCAAAATCATTGACGAGATCCAGGAGCTGTTCCCGCTCAACAACGGCATCACCATCCAGTCGGAATGCCCGATCGGCCTGATCGGTGACGACATCGAGGCGGTCTCCAGGGCAAAATCGAAGGAATATGAGGGCAAGACCATCGTGCCGGTCCGCTGCGAGGGTTTCCGCGGCGTGTCACAGTCGCTCGGCCACCATATTGCCAACGACGCAGTGCGCGATTGGGTCTTCGACAAGGTCACGCCCGAGAGTAAGCCGACGTTCGAGCCGACGCCCTACGATGTCGCGATCATCGGCGACTACAATATCGGCGGCGACGCCTGGTCATCCCGAATTCTGCTTGAGGAAATGGGCCTGCGCGTGATCGCGCAGTGGTCCGGTGACGGGTCCCTGGCCGAGCTCGAGGCAACGCCAAAGGCGAAGCTTAACGTGCTGCATTGCTACCGCTCGATGAACTACATCTCGCGTCACATGGAGGAGAAATTTGGTATTCCCTGGTGCGAATACAACTTCTTCGGGCCCTCCAAGATCGTGGAGTCGCTGCGCAAGATAGCCGGTTATTTTGATGACAAGATCAAGGAGGGTGCCGAGCGGGTGATCGAAAAATATCAGCCGCTGGTGGACGCAGTGATCGCTAAATATCGCCCGCGCCTGGAGGGCAAGAGCGTGATGCTGTTCGTTGGCGGACTGCGTCCGCGCCACGTGATCGGCGCCTACGAGGACCTGGGCATGGAGGTCGTCGGCACCGGCTACGAGTTCGGCCACAATGACGACTACCAGCGCACTGCCCAGCATTACGTCAAGGACGGCACGTTGATCTACGACGACGTCACCGGCTACGAGTTCGAACGCTTCGTCGAGAAGATCCAGCCTGACCTGGTCGGCTCAGGCATCAAGGAAAAATATGTCTTCCAGAAGATGGGCGTGCCGTTCCGCCAAATGCACTCCTGGGACTATTCGGGTCCGTATCATGGCTATGATGGATTTGCGGTCTTCGCGCGCGACATGGACATGGCCATCAACTCACCGATCTGGAAAAAGACCAAAGCGCCGTGGAAAAACGTCTCGAAGCCGAAGCTGATGGCTGCCGAATAACCCAAAGTGGCCCGGCTCTCTGGTGAGAGCGCGAAGCCAAAATTGATCATTATTTTCGAAAGGATCCTACCAATGGCGCAGAGTGCAGAACACGTGCTCGATCATTTCGAGCTGTTCCGCGGTCCGGAATACCAGCAGATGTTGGCCAACAAGAAGAAGATGTTCGAGAATCCCCGCGATCCCGCGGAGGTGGAACGCGTCAGGGAATGGTCAAAGACAGCCGAATATCGCGAAAAGAATTTTGCGCGGGAAGCGCTCACGGTAAATCCAGCCAAGGCGTGCCAGCCGCTAGGCGCGGTGTTCGCCTCAGTTGGTTTCGAGGGCACGCTGCCCTTCGTGCACGGCTCTCAAGGCTGCGTGGCCTATTACCGCAGCCATCTATCGCGGCACTTCAAGGAGCCAAGCTCCTGCGTCTCCTCGTCGATGACGGAGGACGCTGCGGTATTCGGCGGGCTGAACAACATGATCGATGGGCTCGCCAACAGCTATAATATGTATAAGCCCAAGATGATCGCGGTCTCCACCACCTGTATGGCGGAGGTGATCGGAGACGACCTCAACGCCTTCATCAAAACGTCCAAGGAAAAAGGCTCGGTGCCAGCTGATTTCGATGTGCCGTTTGCGCATACGCCAGCCTTCGTGGGCAGCCACGTCACCGGGTACGACAATGCTCTCAAGGGCATTTTGGAGCATTTCTGGGACGGCAAGGCCGGAACAGCCTCGAAACTCGAGCGCGCGCCCAACAAGAAGATCAACCTCATCGGCGGCTTTGACGGCTACACGGTCGGCAACATCCGCGAGATCAAGCGCATTTTCGAATTGATGGGCATCCAGAACACCGTTCTTGCCGATAATTCCGATGTGTTCGATACACCGACCGACGGCGAGTTCCGAATGTATGACGGCGGCACGACTTTGGAAGACGCCGCCAACGCGGTTCACGCTAAGGCAACGATCTCGATGCAGCAGTGGTGCACGGAAAAGACGCTGCCGTTCATCGCCGATCATGGCCAGGAGGTCGTGGCCTTCAATTATCCGGTGGGCGTGTCCGCAACGGATGAGTTTCTCATGGCGCTGTCGCGCATCAGTGGCAAAGACATCCCGGAGGAACTGGCTCGAGAGCGCGGCCGCTTGGTCGACGCGATGGCCGACTCTAGCGCGCATATTCACGGCAAGAAATTCGCGATCTATGGCGATCCAGATCTCTGCTATGGGTTGGCTGCCTTCCTGCTCGAGGTTGGCGCCGAGCCGATCCATGTGCTGGCCACGAACGGCAACAAGGCCTGGGAGGAGAAAATGCAGGCGTTGTTTGGGAGCTCGCCGTTTGGGCAGAACTGCCATGCCTATCCGGGGCGAGACCTCTGGCATATGCGCTCGCTCTTGTTCACCGAGCCGGTCGACTTCCTGATTGGTAACACTTATGGCAAGTATCTGGAGCGCGACACCGGTACGCCGCTGATCCGGATCGGTTTCCCAATCTTCGATCGGCATCACCATCATCGCTCTCCGCTGTGGGGCTATCAGGGGGGCATGAACGTGTTGGTGAAGATTCTCGACAAGATCTTCGACGAGATCGACAAAAAGACCAACATTGCCGGCAAGACCGACTATAGCTTCGACATCATTCGTTGATGACGAACGGCGCACGCCATCGTCGGACAAACGTCGGCGATGGCCTAAGCGCAGGATGGACTGATCTTCGCGAACAAGCTCGGTTGAGAGGAGAGACGGATGAGTTCGCTATCGGCCACGATCCAGAAGATCTTCAACGAGCCGGGCTGCGCCAAGAACGCCAACAAATCGGATGCCGAGCGCAATAAGGGCTGTGCCAAGCAGCTGCAGCCGGGCGGTGCCGCAGGCGGCTGCGCCTTCGACGGTGCCAAAATTGCGCTGCAGCCTTTTACCGACGTCGCCCATCTCGTGCACGGTCCGATCGCCTGTGAGGGTAATTCCTGGGATAACCGCGGTGCGGCGTCGTCTGGCGCCAGCATCTGGCGTACCGGATTCACCACTGACATGAACGAAACCGATATAGTATTTGGGGGCGAGAAGCGTCTCTACAAAGCAATCAAAGAGATCATCAAAAAGTACAACCCGCCGGCCATTTTCGTCTATCAGACCTGCGTTCCCGCCATGATCGGCGACGACATCAATGCGGTTTGCAAGGCGGCTTCGCAAAAGCTCGGCAAACCGGTCATTCCCATAAATTCGCCGGGCTTCGTCGGCCCCAAGAACCTCGGCAACAAGCTCGCCGGCGAGGCCTTGCTCGAGCATGTCATCGGCACGGAAGAGCCGGACTACACCACGCCCTACGACATCAACCTGATTGGCGAATACAACCTCTGCGGCGAGCTTTGGCAGGTCAAGCCGCTGCTTGACGAGCTCGGGATCCGCATCCTCTCCTGCATCTCGGGGGACGGCAAATACCGCGAAGTCGCCTCTTCGCACCGGGCCCGCGCTGCCATGATTGTATGTTCGAAGGCGATGATCAATGTCGCGCGCAAAATGGAGGGCCGTTACGGCATCCCGTTTTTCGAGGGCTCGTTCTATGGCATCCAGGATTCTAGCGATTCGCTGCGCCAGATTGCTCGTCTGTTGGTCGAGCGCGGGGCGCCTTGCGAACTGATCGAGCGCACCGAGTCGGTAATCGCGCGCGAGGAGGCACGCGCCTGGGCGACGATCGAACTGTACAAGCCCCGCTTTGCCGGTAAGAGGGCACTACTGATCACCGGTGGCGTCAAATCCTGGTCCGTCGTGGCGGCGCTGCAGGAGGCGGGGCTCGAGCTGGTCGGCACCAGCGTCAAAAAATCCACCAAGCAGGACAAAGAGCGCATCAAGGAGCTCATGGGGCAGGATGCCCTCATGATCGAGGACATGACGCCGCGCGAGATATACAAAATGCTGAAGGACGCGAAAGCAGATATCATGCTCTCCGGCGGCAAATCGCAATTTGTTGCGCTGAAAGCGGCGATGCCCTGGCTCGACATCAACCAGGAACGCTGCCACGCCTATATGGGCTACATCGGTATGGTGAAGCTGGTCGAGGAGATCGACAAGGCGCTGTTCAACCCGATGTGGGAGCAGCTGCGTCGACCAGCGCCGTGGGAGGAGGTGGCCAAGAATAGGCAGACCAACAGGATGGCGCAGATCGACGTCCAGGCTGTCGATGTCGCCGCCGATCCGGAGACGACCCGGCGCGCGAAAAAGGTCTGCTTCTGCAAGGAGGTCGATCTCGGCACCCTCGAGGATGCGATCCGCTCCCATGGCCTGACCAGCGTCGAGGCAGTCAGGCAGCACACCAGCGCGTTCGGTGGCTGCTGCAAGAGGCGTATCGAGGACATCCTGACGAAAATGCCGGTGTCCTCGCCGCCTGCCATGCTGCAGGCCGCGGAATAGGACGGCGTCATGGCGATCGTCACCACGCCGAAGAAGGCCTGCGCGATCAACCCGCTGAAGATGAGTCAGCCGCTTGGCGGCGCATTCGCCTTCATGGGTTTGCGTGGAGCGATGCCGCTTCTGCACGGCTCGCAAGGGTGCACATCTTTCGGGCTCACGCTGTTCGTGCGGCATTTCAAGGAGGCGGTGCCGCTGCAGACGACTGCGATGAGCGAGGTGGCGACCGTGCTCGGCGGTTATGAAAATGTCGAGCAGGCTATCCTCAACATATACAAACGTGCCAAGCCGGAGATCATCGGGATCTGCTCGACCGGAGTGACCGAAACCAATGGCGATGACGTGGACGGCTACATCAAGCTGATCCGCGAGCAGCATCCGCAGCTCGCAAAATGTCCTTTAGTCTTTGTCTCGACGCCCGATTTCAAGGACGCGTTCCAGGATGGCTGGGCAAAGACAGTGGCATGCATGGTCGAGGTACTGGTGGAGGCGCCTCCGGCCGGGGTGGAGCGTGATCCCGTGCGGGTGAATGTCCTCCCCGGATGTCACCTGACGCCGGGTGACCTCGACGAACTTAGGACGATCCTGGAGGATTTCGGCCTGAATCCATCCTTCCTGCCTGATCTCGCGGGATCTCTGGACGGGCATATCCCGGACGAGTTTACGCCAACGACCATTGGTGGCATCGGGGTTGACGAAGTAGCGGGCATGGGCCGGTCCAGCTGGACCATTGCCATCGGTGAGCAGATGCGGCGGGCGGCAGAAGCCATGCAGGCCAAGACTGGGGTGCCGTTCCGCCTGTTCGAGCGGCTGTGCGGCCTCATCCCCAACGATGAATTCATCGCTTTTCTGAGCGACATCAGTGGCCGCCCTGTGCCAGCTAAATATCGACGCCAGCGCGGCCAACTCAGCGATGCGATGCTGGACGCGCATTTCCATGTCGGCGGCCGCAAGCTCGCGATCGGTGCCGAGCCTGACCTCCTGTTCGACCTGTCCAGCATGCTTCACGAGATGGGCGCGCAGGTGACGGCGGCCGTGACGACCACGCAGTCGCCGGTGCTGGAGCGGATCGGA
The DNA here is from genome assembly GCF_056174665.1 of Bradyrhizobium sp. WYCCWR15520. NCBI lineage: Bacteria > Pseudomonadati > Pseudomonadota > Alphaproteobacteria > Hyphomicrobiales > Nitrobacteraceae > Bradyrhizobium > Bradyrhizobium sp. WYCCWR15520. Next base: position 30,619 of record NZ_JBWBWM010000052.1, on the reverse strand, counting down.
ACCAACGAGGTGCTGATCGGCGATCTCGAGGATCTGGAAGAGCTTGCTGGGACGAGGAATTGCGATCTGCTGATTACGCATTCGCATGGCCGCCAAGCGGCGGCGCGGTTGAAGATTCCGTTTTATCGCGCGGGATTTCCGATGTTCGATCGAATCGGCGCGGGACACCAGCTATACGTCGGCTATCGCGGCACGCGCGATGTGATCTTCAGTCTCGCCAATCTCGTGATCGCCGACCGCGAGGAAAATCATCAGCCGGCGCCCGATAGCTGGCGGACCTCGAGACGGTCCTTAAAACCCGGCCGCCGCAGCTTCGTTGACGCAACAGAGGGGTCGATGGCATGAAGGTCGCATTCGCTACCCAAGACTTGAGGCGCGTCGATGCGCATTTTGGCTGGGCCAAGTACATCGCAATCTATGATGTTGGGCCGGTCGGGCACGTATTTCTGAAGGCAATTGAGTTCGACGGCGATCTCAAGGAAGACGGCAACGAGGACAAGCTCGCGCCCAAGATCGAGGCAATCAAGGATTGCGCCATCCTCTATGTCGGGGCCATCGGCGGCTCCGGTGCCGCGCGGGTAGTGGCGAACAATATACATCCGATCAAGGTGAACAAGCCCGAGAACATCCTGGTGCTGGTCGAGAAGCTTCGGCACGTGCTGAAGGGTACGCCGCCACCCTGGCTGCGCAAGGCGTTGGCAAAGGACCAGAAGCGCACGCTCGATTTCGAAGAATGAGGACGACATGACTGAAGCCGCGGATATCGTGCAGACCGATCGCGCGCTCGGTGCGCCATTCGTGAGGGAACTGATCAAGATCTGGCGCGCCCAGGACGTCCATGGCGCGTGGGACGGTAAGAGCGATCTCGATTTGCTCGAACCGTATATTCTGGACAAGGAGAAACGGCGCGCGCTGCCGATCGTCGGCGATCCGGATCCGGATACGGTCTGGCGGCTGGAGCTGTTCTTCAATGCAGTCGCGCTCTCGATCGAGAAGGCGACGGGTGTGATGATCCAGCCGATGCTGAAGATGCACCATGAAGGCTTTGGCCGCATGGTGCTGATCGGCGGCCGGCTGATCGTGGTGAACAAGCAGCTGCGCGATGTGCATCGCTTTGGCTTTGACAATCTCGCACAGCTCGTCGCGGAGGGTGGCAAATACGTCGAAGGCGGCATCGAGATGACCCGGAAATTTCCCGACGTGGCTAACTATTGAGAGCAGCTCATGAGCGACCTTGAAATGCTTAAAGCGGAAATAAGAAAGCTATCGGTCAAGGCGACGAAGGCCAAGATGGATCTGCACGATTTGTCGGAGGAACTTCCCGTCAACTGGACCTCGATCATGGCGGTAGCGCAGAAGGCGCACGATGCCTTTGCCGAACTCGAGCGCAAGCGCGAGGATCTCAAGGCGCTGGAAAGGGCCTAAAGGGTATCCGATCATGTCATTTGCAACGCGCGATGGCCGCGACTGGACGCCGAACTACCTGATCTCAATCGATCCCAAGAAGTGCATCGGTTGTGGCCGCTGTTTCAAGATCTGCGGCCGCGACGTCATGACATTGAAGGGGATCAATGAGGAGGGCGATCTTGTCGACCTCGACGATGACGATGAGATCGAAAAGAAGATTATGGTGATGAATGACCAGGGCGCTTGTATCGGCTGCGGCGCCTGCGCCCGGGTTTGTCCGACCAACTGCCAGACCCACCAGCCCGCCGCATCGGAAGCCGCTTGACAGCGCCTCTGTCCGCCTGTTCCGCAGGCAAGCGCGACTTGAACGGCAAAGCCTCGCTGAAGGGAGGGACTCTTCCACGTGCTGCGCTCGGGATAGAGCCCCTCGACGCCGATCCATTCCCGCCAGCTTGCGGGTGCCGAGCCGACCCCAAGGTAGAATCATGTTCTCGTCGCCCGCAGGTATCGAAACTCGAATCGAAAATGCCGGCTCGGATGGCTCAACATCTGCGGCATATGGAACCGGATATCGCCCACTCTTAACTTCATTCCGCTGTCGCGAACGAGCCGTGTCTCTCACCAATCCGTTTTGCTCGTAAGGTCCTGCCGTTCTCTTCGGCCTCACCCACGCTCGTTCCCAGCCGGGGTGGCTCTTGGTCCGTGCCGTATGGTTCCACCACACCATTTCCGACCGAGATGGTAGCGGATCCAGCACTTTGGATTCTATCGCACTTGACTCGGCTTTGGCGGTTCGGGCGGAGGTTGATCTTTTGGCACGAATACTTTGCAGGAAATAGCAATGCTACCGCCTCGTACCGCATTCAGGGTAATGGTTGTGTCGGTGCTCGGATCTCGTCTGATAAAAGATGTTTTGGTCCCGATCAATATTCTAGCGCCGTGAGCGAGTCTTTCTGAGGTGCTGCCGCGGTGAACCGTGAATTCGGTTATCACTGGGAGGGCGACATCGTAGCTGTGATAGCTTACGGTGAAACTTATTCCAGCTTTTTGGCGACGGCCGGTGCACTGCAACCCATCGCGGCTTGCTATACATTTTGCCCAGTTTTCGGCGACTCCCGGACCGAGGTACTGCTCGGAAAGAAAACCTGCTGCCGTTTCGTTGTGCTGACGATCAGTCCTTAGGCAGTTCAGCCGCTTCCAGGCATCGATTTCGTCGGTGTTACTATGATCGGCGACGAGCGTGCTGTGCGAGCCTTGTATGGTGACACCCGCGTAGCCACCGCCTTCGCTTGCCTCAGTTTGCCGGGTTTTTGACATTTGAAAGTGACGCTGAATTTGGCTGCTGCTGGCGCTGCACGCCCAATAATGCTCTGCGGCTTGATAACCTCGGTCGTTTGTCCCAACCCGCTTTGTTAGTAGTGCATCGGACAATATGGCGTTGCAAGTATCCACGCCTTCAGCCTGTAACGCAGTTGGATAGGCGGTGAGCAAAAAACAAAGCGAGGCCGCGTTGACACCTCTGCGGACAATAGGCTGGGGTGCCATTTCTCGCTCTCACAGAACTGCGGAATTCGTGAGTATTGATCGGAGCAGCGGACGCTCGTCGAGCGAGCCGACCAGCGCGGCGATTACGTCCATCAGCGTGATCCGCTGCCGCTCTATGTCGCTTGCGAACAGGTCTCTTGCATCGGAGGCTCGTCCAATGAACCGACTGTGACACAGGTCAGCGGATGTCGCGGCGCAACTACCACATGCATCGAATGATTTCCTTGTAAGGCCGACCTGCTCGGGCGTCATTGATCAGACTAGCAAGCTGGTAAAGAATGGTTCTGTGATCTCAGTGACTGGCGGCTCCTTCTCGTCAGAAGTGAGGACGGTGACAAATTCGTTTTTGCAGTTCCAGCAGCGCCAAAGATGGTGGATTTCCTGTCCATTGACGCGTTCATACCACTCGAGGTGGACTAGTCCAGAGCCACACTGAGGGCATTTTTCGTGATGTGCTATTGAGCCCGGTACCATGTGGAACGTCCCTCATTTTCCAGGTGGAGAATACGATTCCTGGCAGTCTCGGGAAATGATCTACATCAACGATTTGCTCTTTTTGGGGCACGCGCAGCGCGCCAGGAATATCCGGGTGTCAGCTCCGGAGCGAATTTCGGAGTCAACTCGGCCATTCCCGAACTCGCAGAAGGGGCATTCGCGTCGATTTTGCTGCTTCTCGGCCATGGCCGTCTAGCGACAGAAGACATTCAGACAGGCGCACGAGAAGTCGATCGATATGAGCCAACTGCGGATATCAACTCGCGCGACGGGCAAAGACTAGCGTAGCTCCCAGTGCGCACATGATGACACCCGACACCTGTCGCATCTTGGCAAGGATTAACGGTCGAAGGCCGGCTCTCGCTCTCGCAGCCAAATGGGTCGCAACCAAATCGACACTGGTGTTGAGTGCAACCGAGATGAGCCCAAGGACGATGAACTGCGCGGCGACGTTCGCGGATGGGTCGACAAACTGGGGAATGAAGGCGAGAAAGAATGCGGCCGTCTTCGGGTTTAGTGCCTCGACGATGATGCCGTCGCGGAAGGCCCGACGCACCCCGGTCGTCTGCATCTTGGTCGGCTCGACGATGCGCGCTTCGCGCCAGGTCTTGAGCCCGAGCCAGATGAGATACAGGGCGCCCGCGATCTTCAAAAAAGTGAATGCCTCGGCGCTTGCGATGACGAGCGCTGATATGCCGACGGCGCCGCCGAACACGTGCACAAGGCCGCCGAGACCTAGGCCAACACTCGATGCCAACCCTTCCGTTCTGCCGCCGACAAGCGTTCGCGCCACGATATAGAAGATTCCTGGCCCCGGCGTGATCGCCACAAGCAGCGACGCTGCCAAGAACAGGAAGAACGTCTGGAAGTCCGGCATCGCCCACCCCTCTAATCGCGTCAACCAGTTCGTCTAGGGCCGGTCTTCGCACACGATGACTGCTAACCTCAGGCCGGAATCGGAATGAGGGAAGCCACTTCCCGATCCTGCGGCTTTTCGCAAGCCGCAAGGCCGGCGGCGACGCCGATGCGGTCAGCCTCCGGCCGGTTCTGGCTCATCTTGCGCTTGCCCTCGAACCTGGTGACCGGAATGCGTACTCCGATGATCCCTCGCAGCTGGGAGGCAATGAAGTCGGTGGGGGCATCGCTGACGGCCCAGGGCTTCGCGCGCGACTTCTCATGGGTGTTCGTTAGCAACGTGACCACCTCGAGCAGACGTTCGGGCTCGTGGAAGAACTCAACCGGCCCGTACGCGTGGACGGCGATGTAATTCCATGTCGGCACTACCTTCCCGGTTTCTTGCTTGGTGGCGTACCATGAGGGTGTCACGTAGGCTTCCGGACCCATGAAGATGGCCAGAGCTTCGCCGGTCGGAGCCGAACGCCATTGTGGATTGGCCTTCGCCAAGTGCCCGTACAGCACTCCGTGCTCTCCTTCGGTCTCATCGAGGAAGAGCGGCAAGGGCGTCGCTATCGGCCCGTCCGCGGTGGCCGTGACCAGGTTGGCGAGGCCGGCGGACCAAATGGTCGCTCGGATGCTTTCGACCTCGTCATCTTTAAAGGCGGGGGGCACATACATGGCGGTTCTCCTCTTTCGGTCCTGGGATAGACCCAGCCTGGTGCGGTTAGAACTGCCAGTTATTACTGATTTTGATGGTCCAGTTGGAGGGGCATGGCGACTAGGACAATCGCCGCGAACGAAGCTGATCGACCGCCTGAGCCAGAAGCTGACAGCCGCGCTCAATCTGGCGCGCCTCCAGTGCGGCGTAACCCATGACAAGCCCGATAACGTCCGGCCGCTGCCGGCGGCTAGGATGGGGGTGAAAGAGTGGGGCGACCGGATAGATGCCGACGCCTTTGACGCGAGCAGCCTCGATCAACGCTGCTTCGGACGTTTGGGGCAGATCGCGAAACCAGACCACCACATGCAAGCCGGCGGCTGCGCCGTCGATTTGGACTCGATCGCCAAATCTGCGGCGCAAAGCGTCGAGCAGGACTTGCCGTCGCTCGCCGTTGCGCCGTCGGACTCGCCTGACGTGCCTGTCGTATGCACCGGTCTCGAACATTGTCGCGAGCGCTTCCTGCTCGATCAGCGGCGTGTGCCTGTCCATGATCTGCTTGGCCGCGGCGAACAGGGACTGGAGTTGAGAGGGCACCACCAGATAGCCGATCCTCAGCGTAGGCGAGAGCGTCTTGGAGACTGTCCCTAGATAGATGACGTCCTGGCTAGCTGCGAGCGCATGCAGCGGGGGGACCGGCTTAGTGTCGTATCGGTACTCACTGTCGTAGTCGTCCTCGATTACATAGGCGTCGAACTTTCTTGCCCAGGCGAGCAACTGGTGCCGACGCGCGATCGGCATGACGCCGCCCAGCGGAAATTGATGCGACGGCGTCACGTACGCGAGCCGCGCTTCGGTCTTCGCAAGCTGCTCCGTGTCCATTCCGTCGACGTCGACTGGAATCGGCACGGCGGCAGCCCCGTTCGCCGCAAAGACGTGCCTTGCCATCAGGTAGCCAGGGTCTTCCATGACGAACCGATCGTCGGAGTTGAGCAGCAGTCGCGCACACAAATCGAGCCCTTGCTGCGAACCGTTCACGATGATGATTTGATCAACGTCGCATCGCACGGTCCTCGAACGCCAGAGATAGGCCTGCAGCGCCATCCGCAGCCGCCGGGAGCCGCAAGGATCGTTGTAGGCCAATCTCGCGGGCCGCCGTGTCATTGCAGCGACCACGGCTCTTTTCCACGCGAGCACGGGGAAATCCGATGGTGAGAGGTCACCATATCGAAAATTTGCGAGGAGGTTGCGAGATTGCTCCTCCGAGCGCGGCGCGACCTGTCTCAAACGCTCACCGTACCCCGACAGTCGCACCTTCCGTGACAACGGCCGCGACGTAGTGCGCACGCGTCCCCCCTCGATAACAGCTTGTGCAACGCGCGGTCGTGCGCCATGGCGGATCTCGATGAAGCCTTCCGCCGCGAGTTGCTCATAGGCGATCGTCACCGTACCGCGAGATACGCCGAGTTCCGCGGCGAGGGCGCGGGACGACGGCAGCAGCCCATCGGCGCCGTACACGCGCCCCAGGATCTGATCCCTAAGCGCTTCGTAGATCTGACGCGCTCCCATTCGCGGGGTGCGGTGCCCAGGGGGCGCCTTGATCTGTGCCATCGAAAGTTCGCATAACTAGGCTTGCTTGATAAGCCACTCTCTAGCTATTCGCCTTTAATGCCAAGCTGTTCTGAGGAGTTAGTGGCGCAGGCAAGCCGGGGGGCGCTATTCCGGGGGGGTGCCTCAGAATCCAATCCAGCGTCTTCGTTTCGGCGACCACTTCGTGCGTACTAGTCAACGGCGGCCGGTGCGGTTGCAAGCGCCATACGGCGCAAATGCAGTTCGCCCCCGGTAGCAAATCGTAATCTTTCTGCTAGTGCACTTTCAATGAACTCAGGCGCTGCATAGCGGCGATTTTCACCGAATTATGGATTGCCTCGGGAAAGCCCTTTGGCAGGTCGCTTTCAATTCTGCCGAGCGCAGCTTGAGCGGTGAAGGCGACACGTTCGATTGATTCTTGAACAAGCGTTTTCGGTACGCCCGCGGCTTCGCCTATCTGCAAGAAATGCCGGCCGTCTACTTGGGCAATCCTGTAGTGAATGTTTGTCCCTACCGACATCGCGAGCTTCATGCTTGCGCTGAATTTGACCGGCGTCCAGACGCGGCTGTGCCGTGAGCACGTCGTAAAGCGTGTCAGATGATAGCGCCGCCGGCGTGATGAAGATGCTGAAATTCTTCGCATAGTCATCGCTCGCGACGATCAGCCAAGAGAAGATTTGCGCTCTGAGCAGCGCCGCCTGATCATCCGCTCCTGGCCACGACCAGCCTGCTAATCGGACAGCAGCGACCGGCTGTGGGCTATCCTGGCCGCTGCGATACGCCCACATGTACGATTTGGTCCGCGCGTCCCGTCCGTCTCCCTAACCTGAGTAGCGCCTGGCCGTCAGCTTGGGATCAGCTTTTCTGACTATCATTCGGAGCACCCCTGAGCAGCTTAGTGTTGCGATGGGACTTACGCTGAAGGAAAGCGAACGGCCATGTATGATCGGATCAGTAACTTATCCACACCGCCGACCCAAGCTGTCGAACCGAGTCAGTCGGTGGACAGTGACAGCTTTATGGAAACAGTTGCGGATCTCGCGCTGCGGCGGAGCCCGCTGCCTGGGGACTTGCCCGACATGGGGTGCTGTGTCAGCAAGCCCGATGTCTCGGAATCAAACAACCCGAGTACATCCGGTCCAGTGAGGCCGAATGACCCACTGTTCGACTACAGGGTGGCCGAATTGGCGGACGCGAATGTAGACGGCATATGCGTTGGGCTGGCTGCGGAATGGCTCGGCAATCTCCAGTACAGCCCAAGATCCCGAATGACTACGCTAACGCCCGGATCGGACGGGCACGACTCAGCGGCTGTGTGGCAGCAGCGCTATCAAGATATCAGGGAGGACTTGCGAAACGAAGGAGCAGAACCTCCTCAGGCCAACAGTGACGCAAAATACGCCATGTTTCAGGAAGCAGGTTTGCGACCATCCCACAAAGAGAAGGTTTACAGCTTCGACGACCCTGCGAGTATCTCGAGCATGTTGGGCAAACTCACTGCTGACGGATCGAGCTATTTGCTTAGTTTGAAGTTCGTCGAAGGTGGGGGACACACAGTTGCGACGTCGACCTTCGATGGAAGGACCACGCTCTTCGATCCAAACTATGGAGAGTTCAGTGTTACATCAGACCAGGTGGATACCTTGCTCCAACGCCTCGCGGACCGATATATCGACCCCAACGGGCTGTATTTGGAATCAATTGCCACACGAAAAATGTCTTGAGCCGGGCCTTCAGGCCACAGCCGATTGGCGCCCGCGCGGCCGAATGGGCCGATCGTGCTGATACCGACTTTTCCCGATGATGCCCCGTTGCGGCCGCCGTGGGTTTTCGAGTTCCGGATGGGGGCTCCGAAAGATACCGGCTCGACCTGCCAAGCGGCTCGTTCACGCGCATTCCGATGATCTCGCCCGGGTGTATCCCATTTGATCTCGCCACGTTTGAACGAACCCGCTGGACGGGAGTGGGGCAACCCTGCTGAACTGAGGTGTCCTATCTGAGAGGATGTTGGTCTTCGACCACCCTCTCAAGACAGAAGACCCAGTGGCCACGATGAGCCCTCTTCGGCACCGAATGATCGAGGACATGATGGTCCGCAATCTGTGACCGTGGACTCGACAATCCTACATCTGCGCGATTGCAAATTTTAGCCGACATTTCGGCTGCGCCCCGGACCGCTAGTTTCGGGCAGGTCCGGGCCTACCGAACCGCATCTCATCAGCCAAAAACGTTTATGGTCCCACATCAATCAGGTTGCCAGCGCGCCGCGCCTTTCTACGGCACACGGGCGGGGCGCTGGAAAGCGCTTCACCACTTGTTTGGTGCGGTCATTGCACGCGACAACAGGGAGCAGGTTCGTGCTGTAGAATCCCCCTTCCTGTGGGCCTGGAAAGGTGACGAAGGAGAGTTATGGAAACAGATTGAAGGGCTTGAGCGCCGCAACGGCGCTGAGCGACCATCTCCTGGCGTTGTTTACCGAGTGGAGGGCTTACGCCTGACGTCGCGCTGCTGTTTGAGCGTTTTGAAAGGCTGGGCTCGTTCATCTTGAACGATACCGGAAAGCGGATGTTCAGCAGAGAGATCGAGGCGCTTTACAAAGAGGCGGGTCAACGACATCCTCTTTCACAAAGAATCCTAGTCTGCCTCGTCCGTCCGGACCGAGCCCTACTCGCCGCGTTCCCGGCGCCGCCGTTGCCGTCTCTGCCATCCGGTAACGATCACTGGCGCAGGTCTGCAGAAAGAGCCGAAAGCTGTTATGCTCAGGCATGCGCTACGGTGAAACCGCGCTTCAGATGCTCCAGCGGCATGTGCGGGACGGGGAGACGACCCTCGCTCGGCAGCGCAGGCTGATTGAACGCATGACCGACGCCGGACAATCTACCGAGGAGGCCGAGAGGCTCCTGGCCAGCTTTATCTGAAAGATGAGCACGTCGCCGGAAGCGTTTCGTGACGCAGTCTGAACGGCCAGCCTCCGGCTGACGTCGGTTCCGTTGCTTTGGGGCCTGCGGCCCCCATGCACTTCCGCGCTGCTGCGGGCGGAAAACGGCGGCCGCAGGTGTTTTCCATCAGCGGCATCTGCTCGCCCATCGGGATGGATCGGTGGATGCCGACGACATCGCCAGAACCGGCGACGCCAGCTACCGCGAACGCCAGCGACTGGTCATCCGCGAGAGCGCGTTACGCGACGGCGTCACACTCGTTGAGCGACTGGCGGCGGGTCTTGCGCCAGATGCAGCGTGATTGATGAAGCCCTGACCTGCCAGCTTATACTTTCAATGAACGCAGGCGCTGCATAGCGGCCGCTTTCACCGAAGTATGAATTGCCTCGGGAAAGCCCATTGGCAGCTCGCTTTCGATTTTGGCGAGCGCAGCTTGAGCGGCAGCGGCTACCCCTTCGATTGACTCCTGCACGAGCTTTTTCGGTAGGCCCGCCACTCGGCCGGTCTGTACGAAATGCCGACCCTGCACCTTGGCGATCCGGTAATGGTTGTTCGTCCCTACCGACATTGCGAGCTTCATCTGCTTGCGTTGGACTTGGCCCGTGTCGAGGCTGGGCTGTGCCGTGAGCACGTCATAGAGCGGTGTCAGATGATAGCGGCCGCCCGGTGTTATGAAGACGCTGAAGTTCTTCGCGTGGCCGTCGGTTGCGCCGATCATCCAAAAGAAAATCTGTGCCTTCAACAGGATCGCCTGATCCTCGGAGGGGTTATCGCTGCCTTTGAGCAGACCAAGAAGCTTCCCCATGCCGGGGCCGCCATCGCTCTGGTACTTGCGCGTCGGCGGTACCGACAGGGCCTGACAGCAATCCTCTTGCGGAAGGCGGAGCAGACGGCCATCCCGGGTCCACCGCCGGTCGAAGCGCTCGATCACGAGCGCCGTTGTCTTGCCGAAAGTGGCAATCTCGGCTTGGTTCACCGGCAGGCCGAAGGCGGCGGCAAGTTTCAGGCAGTAGTATTCATTCTCGACGCTGTTCGAGAGGTTGATGCCGCTGGGCAGCTCCCCGATTTGCGTCTTGAAAATGTGGGTGGTCGGCGTTGTGCCGCGCGGCTTCAGCCATTTGCCGCCGTTCCGCAGCAGGGCCGTCTTCTCCTGCGTGCCTGCCAGCGAAATCCGGAAATCATCGTCGCGCCTGAGCCCGAGCGGAGCCTGGGTAAGCCCCTTGAGAAGCTTTTCGATCGCTTCGTCGTCGACGGCGTCGCCGACGATAGTGTGACCATCGCCATGGCGATCATCATCGTCGGCGACGAACTGCAGGGCGCCCACGCAGTCCCTGCCGATCGCAGCGAGCAGGCTGTAGGCATCGGTCCCGGCGGCGCCGACCTTTTGCGCCACCCGGCGGCGCAGGGCGTCCGAGTCGGGGAGGAGGTTGTCGAAGACAGCCGTAACGGCTTCGCCTCGGAAGGCATCCTCGCGCAGCGGCAGCGACAGCGAGACGGGAAGGGCATGTTCCCACCCGAGCCAATCATCCTCGTACCGGAATTGAATAGCACCGCTTGCCGCCTTGGTGAGGTGGCCAACAAGTCGGTTGTTGAGGAGCACACGCAGCGGTGCATGGCGAGGACGGCGGCCCATCAGAAGATTTCCTCGATGTCCGCCGGGCCAGCCTTGCGACGGGCCACAATGCGAAATTCAAGGTCGAGACCGGCCAGCACAGCGAGGATAGTCTCGAGCCTTGCCGCCGGGTTGCCGGTCTCGATCAGGGAAATGGTCTCCTGCCGCACTCCCGCCTGGTCGGCGAGCTGCGTCTGGCTGAGGTCGCGCTTTTTGCGGGCGCGGCGTACCAGATTGCCTATCTGCTGCGGTGTTCTTGCGAGATCGGTCATGGCTCACTCTCCGGCCCCGTTATTCGCTAAACCCGATAAAAGAGCAATATCGTATCTGGCGCATAAACAAAAGTTATGCGCCCGATCGCATAAAATCAATTTATCGGAAATGTCGCATAGACTACCATTTTGGCGCCGGCCCCTGGATGGGCGTAATGATCCGATGCGCCGCAGTGCGCGAAAGCACCCGCCGACGCGCCCCCAATTGCTTACACGGCCGGTTGGTCGGGCGGGTTGACCGCGACGGTCTCGCTAGCAATGCGAGACGCTGCCACAGCGCGTCCCGTTCGGCGGTAATATCCGCGACCTGTTCGAGGACTGTCTTGCGGAATTGCAGATCGCGCGTCACGCGCAACGGGAGCCCGACGGTCTCTGCTCTAAAAAGCCCGGTCATCTGCTCGATGATCGCCATCGCTTCGTCGATCCATTCCGTAGATAGATCCGATCAAGAGAATGTATTTTACCAATTGTGCGGTCGTCATCTAAGACTGTTGAGGGCAGCTGGGGCCAATCTAAGGAAGCGAGTCTCGAATGAAAAAATTGCTGTTTGTTACTGCGAGCGCCGTCGCGCTTGCAGCGGCGGTACCGACTTTCGCCGCTGATGGTGCCGCACCACCGGTCGACACCAAGGTACTCGTAGCCAATACGTCATATCCTGAATGCGATGAGGACCCGTTGAATGGCATCTGCGATCTCTTTTTTTGCTTAACCGACCCGGCGTGCTTCGCGCGCTAACAACGTAAAACAACTAAGCAGAAAATGGGATAGAGTCTCAGTACACCGGCGCTTGCCGGGACAGCGGTAACGTCCTCATTGCGTGCGGATAGGCGGCCATATGGTACAAGGGGCGCCGTCTTCGGTGTTCTCTCGGGCGACAATTCAGTCAGAGCAAGTCCACAACGTGGGGTGAGGGCGCTGTGCAAGCAGCGCTTGCGGATACTGCCTTCACCCTCGCCCACACCCAAAGGAGTTGACATAGCAAATGCTGGGTCAACGACGATGATCGACGAGCGCCTTGCTCACATGCGCACGCATCGCAACAACATTCGCCGCTACCGGGCGGGCGAGCGCCCTTCGGCGCTGCCCGCCCGATACGCGCAGCGCGCAATTGCTTCAAACCAAGCTGACGGAGCTGGAGAGACAATAGGTCCAGCGACGGCCGTCGGAAAAACGGTCGGCGCTCGATGCCCTCGCCAACGCCACCCTTCCGTTCAGCTTTCCCTCGCCGAGGCGACTTCCCGAGCGCGTGAGCACAGCAATTGAACTGACGCCTCGCTAAGGTGCCGGTCCCGCCGAACGCGTCGGGGCGTGACATGCGTTCCTCGGACGGGAGCCGAAAGGATGACGAAAGATCACAGTCTACGCGTCGCGTTTTATATATTCAGAATGTTGAGATAGTGCAGCTCGCGGCGCTGGTTCACTCGTGCAGGCGCCGATCGAGTGAGAGGCATTGCCTTGGAGCCGGAGGCCGATTCCGGCGGCAGGTAACAACATAGACCCTTCCGGCGAGGGGGCGGTGGACCACGAAAAACCTCAGGCAGGCTCTGCCGGGACATTCGAAAATATCATCAGCTGTCAGAATACCATGGATTAAGGCCAGAGAACGCAATTATTTGCTGCGAACATTTCTTATTACGAAGCGGTTCACATCCGGATAGCGGCTGTGGAAAGCCGCGAGAGCTTCTCTTCCAACATGTGCTGCGTTCCGGTGCAGTCATGTTCTTGATGAACTGATGGCTTGGTTTGAGCGAGCCGGTGGTGGCCGACTTCTATAAGCTTCTCGTCTACGAAACCGGCGGCTTCTTCGTCGACTATTGCGATACCGCGGAATCTCGGCACACGATGGTGCTCCTGCTGCCTTCGGACCATCGTGGCGGCGAACAACGTAGATAGAGTCTTGCTTTACGTGGTCGAGCGCGCCGCTTTACGATCCGATTCCTAAACAGCCAAGAGGTGCCTGATCCCACAAAGCTCGTTGGTCCGATGATCGAGCGGTTCTCGTTTTGCGACGACGCGCGTCGGACTCCCAAGACAGGTAGGGCGATCCGGAACTTTGCGCGATTCTTGCAAGAGTCATCGCAGGATGATCAGTTGAAGGTTCTCTTGTCATGAACGAGCGGCGGACGCAGTCGAATATCGCCTACGCAATCTGCGGCTTCAACGATATTCCAAGCCAGCGCGCCATGGGCTTCCACCTCATGATAGTGGACGAAGACGGCGGTCACAGGCCATGGCCCATTGTCGTGGTGCGCTGGGGCAAGCGGGTGTTTGCCTATCTCAACAAATGCCCGCACACGGGCGTCAATCTCGACTGGGAACGCAACCAGTTTTTCGATCCCCTCGGTATGCGGCTGATGTGCGGCAAACACGGCTCGACCTTCGAGCTCGGCACGGGCCGCTGTGTGGACGGCCGGTGCAAGGGCAGCAGTCTCACGCCGGTCGCGTTGACGGTGCTGGACGGCGATATCTGCGCGACCGGCGTGCGGCTTGTCCAGGGGGAGAATTCTTCTGGCTAAAGTTGAAGCCGGTGCTCAGACCGGCCGGTTCTCGTTACGGTTTCTTACTGGTTCCATCCTCTTCAGGCCGTCTTCGTAAGAGATTTCATCATAGGACGCATCGACACCCTTGCTTGCGTCGAGCAGGTAGTCGAGCTTGCCGGGCGCGTCGAGCTTCTTAATGTCATTTTTGTCGACCCCGACCAGGTCCATCATTTCCTTCCAAACGGTGGATTCATCGCACGGCAGCACGTTGAAGGTGATACCGCGGAGCTTGATTCGATATTTCGCCAACAGGTCTATGTTGTTGCAAAACATGAAGTAGCTGCCATCAGGACTTAGCGCGCCGTCAAGAACATTTGCGACATCAGCAAGATAAGCGAAGCAGTGCAGATAGCCGGCAAGCACCGAAATGCTGCGTTCGCCCTCCTGCACGACCGTCAGTACCTGCTCGATCGAATAGTGGGGCGGCCGCTTCTCGTCGGCGACCTGGGCCTGGAATTTTAGGGCGATATCGCCGCGAAAGCCGAACCGGCCCTGCTTGGTGGTCCCGCCCTTGAATATGGCATTGAGCAGGCGTCCCTCGTTCTCCAACCGGCCTAGCGCGGTGTTCTCGATTGCAGTCATAAAAAATCATCCCTCGATCCAAGACAATCGCCGGACACTCCGGCGGCAGAAGACGCAATGCAAATTGTTTGCCGTCGCGTTCGTAACGCTTCATCGGCTAATCCATAAAGAAGACGCCCAAAAGCTTCCGCGATACCTCGAAAACCTTTGTCAGCAATCCGACACGCGTCGCAAAGCCAACAGGCGCGATTTTGAAAAAAGTAAGCATTGTCAGGCTCGTGCGCGCTGGCATGCGACTTGCCAATTCTCATGCAAACGAGTTGGGAAAATATGGGTGCCATGATCAATCTGACGAATAGCGCAGTGAATGCGCTCAAGAGCGCGATCTCGGCTTCGGCGCAGCCGACGAGCGGCCTGCGCATCATGGTCGAGACCGGCGGCTGCGACGGATTCAAATACAAGATGGGTTTTGCCGACGAGGCAAAGTCCGACGACACCGTCATTGAGCGCGACGGGATCAAGGTGTTTGTCGACAATAAGAGCCACGAGCACCTCGCCGGCACGATGATCGATTTCGTGGTGGCGCTGGAGGGATCGGGCTTCACCTTCGACAACCCAAACGCCAGCTCGAGCTGCGCCTGCGGAAAATCCTTCAGTAGATGAAAAGAGAAATCGAAGCATGCTGGTGGAACCAGAACAACTAAAGCAAGCGCCGATCATTGAGAGCGATCGGGAGCAACTCATTCGCGCTGTGATCGAGGAGATCCGGCCCAATCTGCAACGCGACGGCGGCGATTGTCAGCTGGTCCGGACCGAGGGCAGCAAGATCATGGTCAAGCTGACTGGTGCCTGCGCATTCTGCAAGCTTTCAAGCGTGACGCTAGAAAGCATTCAGGCGCGGCTGATCGAAAGGCTCGGCGAATTCGTTCGCCTGATCCCGGTCGCCGGCGTCGGCAATACGCGGCATTGAACGAGGTGTTTGTGCCGATCTATCTCGATAACAATGCGACCACACGGACAGATCCGTGTGTCTTGCAAGCCATGCTACCGTTCTTCACAGAGCGGTTCGGTAATGCCTCGTCCAGCCATGTCTTCGGCAGCGAGGTCGCGGGCGCGGTGGGGAAGGCGCGCCGCAGCCTGCAGGATTTGCTGGGAGCCGCCCACGATCATGAGATCGTCTTCACCTCCGGCGGGACCGAGTCCAACAATACCGCCATCCTTTCTGCGCTTGCGACCCAGGAAGGGCGCGACGAGATCGTCACCACTTCCGTCGAGCATTCCGCCATTCTAGCTATGGTGGAGCAATTGGCGACAAGGGGCATCAAGACGCACGTGATCCCGGTGGATTCGCGCGGACGACTTGACGTCGAGGCCTTTCGCTGGGCGCTTGGACCACGCACGGCGATCGTGTCGGTTATGTGGGCCAACAACGAGACCGGTACGATTTTCCCGGTGGAGTTTCTGGCTGGGTTGGCGCGTGCGGCGGGCGCGTTGTTTCACACTGATGCAGTACAGGCCGTAGGCAGGGAGCCCATCGACTTGAAAGACAGTGCTATCGACATGCTGTCGCTGTCGGCACATAAGCTGCATGGCCCCAAAGGGATCGGGGCGCTCTATTTACGCAAAGGCACGAAATTCAGGCCGCTGATCTGGGGCGGCGCACAGGAACGACGACGACGCGGGGGAACCGAGAACATCCCGGGCATCATTGGTCTTGGAAAAGCTGCAGAGCTTGCGGCCGAGCGGCTCGAGCCGGAGCGCGTTCGAATTGGTGCGTTGCGCGATCGCCTGGAGCAGGCGATTTTGCACAACTGCCACTGCATGGCGCTCGGCGATGTCGGCAATCGGCTGCCGAATACGGTTAACATCGCCTTCGAAGATCTCGAAGGCGAAGCAATCGTCCATCATCTCAAGCGCGCGGGCATTGCCGCTTCGCAGGGATCAGCTTGCAGCTCGTGCTCAATGAAGCCGTCTCATGTGCTGCGCGCCATGAACGTGCCTGCGAGGAGCCTGCGCGGCGCGGTGCGCTTTTCCTTGTCGCGTGAAACCACCGTCGAAGAAGTCGATCAGGTCGTCCTAATAATGTCCGGCATCGTGGCTCACCTGCGCACCATGTCTCGAGAGCATCCCAATCACGCCAGCAATTCGCCCTGATACACGAGTTGATCTGATGAAAATCATGATTCGCCGCTCTCCGGAGGCGGGCCTGTCGATTTACGTGCCGAAAAAAGATCTCGAGGAGCCGATCGTTGAATCGGAGCACGAGATGTTGTGGGGCGGCTGGATCAAAATAGCCAATGGCTGGGTGCTCGATCTGCCCGAGATGGCCAGCGATACGCCGCTCCCGATCACGGTCAATGCCAGGAAGCGTGGCGAGGGCGCGGACGAGTGATGAAGACGGTCCCGCAAATCGACTTTGTTAACGCGGCCGATGCGGAGGCGATTCTCACTGACGTGGCGAACCGGCTGCGTTCCGGCAGCATTGTTCCCTATCTCGGACCTGGCCTGGCCGATTTGTCCAAACCGGATGCGCCGATGACTCCGGAGACCTTGGCTGCCTTCTTTGCCACCAAGGTCGCTCTGCCGCGCCGGGCCAAGTGCAATGTCTGGGCGTCGGCGCAGCATATCGAGAGCAACAAGCATCGTTCTACCGTGACCGCATTGATGGTGCAGGCCTTTGCTGCACCGGTCGAGCCGACGCCACTGCATCATCATCTCGCCGCGCTGTCCCTGCCTCTCATCGTCGATGCCTGGTATGATAGCGCGATGCATACGGCGCTTTGCAAGCGCGAGGGATGGGGTGAGGTGCAGGGCATCACCCGCGCCGGCATCTGCGAGGAGCGCTGGTATCGCTTCTATAATGCGGAGAGCAGAGAGGTCGATCGTGCTGCGGCGCAGAGCTGGACCACTGTCCTCTACAAGCCGCACGGCGGCGTACTGCCTGCGAGGAACTTCCTGATCTCGGACGCTGACTATGTCGAGGTGCTGACCGAGATCGACATTCAGACGCCGATCCCCGATGTGGTGAAAGAGCGGCGCAGTGGCCGATGCTTTCTCTTCATCGGTTGCCGCTTCAACGATCAGCTGCTGCGAACCTATGCGCGGCAGCTCATCAAGCGCTCGAGCGGTGTTCATTACGCCATCGTGGAGCCGGGTGTGCTGTCCAGGAATGAGCTGCGCTTCCTGGTCGAACAGGGGCTGACGCCGCTTGCGATCCCGCTCCCGCGCGCGACCGCGATCCTGCTCGCTGCCTGACAGACCTTGCATATGGGGCGATGTTGCTCGCTTGCCGGCGCACGTAAGTTATCCTGCATTTCGCGGCTAGGGTTGACTGCGCTCACTGTCAGGATCGAGACGCCTTGTCACGCTTTGAACATTTCTAATCTCGTGCAGACGGCTTTGCTTCCACGGCCTACCGCGGCAGGCGGCTCACTTTTGGCTTAGATCAAAATTCCTCGCCATTCCTGGCCATGGCACGCGAGTTGCAAATCGTCTTTTTAGTTTCCGCCTGCAGGGGAGAATCGAAGGATGGACGTATCAGCGCTGGACGAAGCAAGCGCGGCAGCAAGCGCCGTCGAGATCGGCGAGATCAGGCAGGTGATCGCCGAGCACAAGGGCTGCGGCACGTCCGGCGCCAGCGGCAAGGCGAGCTGCGGCTCGCAAGCCAGCCAGGCTAAGCTGCCGACCGAGATCTGGGAGAAGGTCAAGAACCATCCCTGCTACAGCGAGGAAGCGCATCATCACTACGCCCGCATGCATGTTGCAGTCGCGCCTGCCTGCAACATGCAATGCAATTACTGCAATCGGAAATATGATTGCGCTAATGAATCGCGCCCGGGCGTGGTGAGCGAAAAACTAACGCCGGAGCAGGCGGCGAAAAAGGTGCTGGCGGTCGCCTCCACCATCCCACAGATGACGGTGCTCGGCATCGCAGGACCCGGCGATCCCCTGGCCAATCCGAAAAGGACATTCAAGACCTTCGAGCTGGTGGCCAAAGCCGCTCCCGACATCAAGCTGTGCCTGTCGACCAACGGCCTCATGCTGCCCGACCATGTCGATAGGATCGCCAGCCTCAAGATCGACCACGTCACCATCACCATCAACATGGTCGACCCTGAAATCGGCACCAAAATCTATCCTTGGATTTTCTACAATCACAAGCGCTACACGGGCCTCGAAGCCGCAACGATCATCAATGAGCGCCAGCTGCAAGGCCTCGAGATGCTGACCAAGCGGGGTATTCTCTGCAAGATCAATTCGGTGATGATCCCGGGCATCAACGACCAGCATCTCGTCGAGGTCAATAAGGCGATCAAATCGCGCGGCGCGTTCCTACACAACATCATGCCGCTGATCTCCGCGCCCGAGCACGGCACCGTATTTGGTCTCAACGGCCAGCGGGGTCCGATCTCGCGAGAATTGAAGGCGCTGCAGGATGTCTGCGAAGGCGAGACGAACATGATGCGGCACTGCCGGCAGTGCCGCGCCGACGCTGTTGGCCTGCTCGGCGAGGACCGAGGTGCGGAGTTCACTACCGAGAAGATTATGGCCATGGATGTCAATTATGATCTGGAGATGCGCAAGGCCTATCAGGCCAAGGTCGAGGAGAAGCGCGCCGCCAAGGTTGCTGCCGAGCAAGAGGAGCTCGCCGAGCTCGCCAGCGAGATGAGCGGCATCAAGCTCCTGGTTGCTGTGGCGACGAGGGGCTCAGGCCTCATCAACGAGCATTTTGGGCACGCCAAGGAGTTCCAAGTATACGAACTCTCCACTACGGGTGCCAAATTCGTTGGCCATCGCCGGGTCGATCATTATTGCCGAGGCGGTTATGGCCAGGAGGAGAGCCTTTCCATCATCATCCGCGCCATCAACGACTGCCATGCGGTGTTTGTGGCCAAGATCGGCGGCTGTCCGAAAAGCAATCTGTTGAAGGCCGGAATCGAGCCAGTCGAACACTACGCCTATGAGTTCATCGAAAAATCAGCGATCGCTTGGTTCAAGTCATATCTCGAGAAGGTGCAAAGCGGCGAGATCCAGCATGTCGAGAAGGGCGAGGCGGCGATCCGGCAGGGCGCGATGATTTCGGCTGCTTAAGGGAGACGTCATGCCGTTCAAGATCATTGCCTCGCAATGCACGAGCTGCTCGGCTTGCGAGCCGGAATGTCCGAATGTCGCTATCTCGGAGAAAGGCGGGGCGTTCGTCATCGACCCGAAGAAATGCACCGAATGCATCGGCCATTTCGACGAGCCGCAATGCGTCGCGGTGTGCCCGGTCGATAATACATGCGTCGTCGACACCTCATTGCCGCGCTACCAGGCACCGGCGTAAAGAGGCTCGAGCCTATGACTTTCACGCTGGGGGCCACCACTGAAAAACTCACGAGTTTCGTGCTGCGCGCCGATTGTACCGCTGGCGCCAGCGTCCGGCTCGCCATCACGGCAGATGGTTGCCAGGACTGTACCGGCGATATAGGTCTTGCCCCGGCACCGCGGCCCGTTCAGCAAGGACTCGACCCGCAACAGCCTGAAGTTGCTTCTCCATGCCGAGAACCAGCCAATGCTGGTCGTCTCGCGACCGATCTGACCGACACCGCTGCTAAGACCGAGCTGATCTTCCCAGGATTGGGTGTGCTGCTCCAGCAGCACCGCAAAGGCTGCCCGTTCGAAGAGGAAAGCTGCCGATGAACCTCGATGGGACAGGCAATCCGCTGTTCGAGAGGAAGGGGGCGCTCACCGCGCACACGCTACTCGGAAACGGCCTGCCGCGCAAAGCGGAGGATCATCTGTGGCAGGCCGGGCAGACCTACCACCTAGACGAGATCGCGGAAAAACACCTGCACGAAGCGCAGGCGCTAGCGCCGGGACACGCCGCCGTCCTGATCGGACTCTATCGCTTTTATTTCAACAAGGCTCGCTTGGCCGAGGCGTTGGAGCTCGCAAAGCTCTGCATTTCTAAGGCAGCGCGTGAAAACGGTCTCTCAGACGACTGGCGGCAGGTCAGCGCGACCGATGCTGCTTTCGATTGCTATGAGAACAGCTTGCCGCGCTTCTATTTATTTTCACTGAAAGCCTACGCCTACCTGCAGATGCGGCTCGGCAATCTTAATGAAGGGCACGCGGCCGCCCAGCAAGCTCGTAGAGCTCGACCCGACCGACAAAATCGGCGCCAAGGTACTCCTAGACGTGGTTGAGCGGATAGGACAAGACGATGATCGATGACATCGATGAGGCCCGCGACTGGCTCGGCAATGAGATCGACTGCGGCACCTGCAGGCATCTCGGGCTCAGGGCCACTGGCGGCTGCTGCTTGACGCAAGCCTGCGTCAACGACCGTTATGCCCAGCGCATAGACCGCTTCTTCAACTGGAATCCGCAGCTAGCCGACGCTTACATCACACATCCGCATTTCGAGGTGCGCGCGATCGCGGCCAGACACGCCAACCTGTTCCTACTGCCGATGCTGCTCGAGGACGCCGAGGAAACCGTGCGCTGGAACGCGGTGCGCCGACTTCCCAAGCGCTTTGTGCTGCGGCTACGCAGCGACCCGCATCGGGATGTGAGGATGCGGGTTGCGACCTTGCTGGAAGGCGAGGAGCTGGCGCCAATGATGTCGGATCAGGACTATTACGTTCGCCTGGTGGTGGCGAGCCGGATCGCATCGGCGCTGCTTGGGCGTCTCATGAACGATGACGAGCCCAAGGTGCGCCGCGTGGTTGCGCTCCGCATTCCCTATGACTGGCTTCTGGGCATGGTCAATGATCACGATTCGAGCGTGCGGCTCGAGATCGCACGGCGGCTATCTCCGGATTCGCTTAGCGTGCTGCGTCGCGATCCAGATTGGCGCGTCCGTTATGAGGTGGCAAGCCGCATTAGAGCGGCCGAACTGGCTGAGTTGACCGAGGACGATGACTCGATGGTGCAGGAAGTCGCCCGCGGGCGCGTGGCGATCCGGCCCGAACGACCGTGAGAGAGAGGGACATGAGCAACATCGTTCGCGACAGTGAGGATGTCGAGCTGACCGGGCCGCCTTTCTTCAGCTTCGGCGAAAAGGTGCGGGCGAACCGCGCCATCCGCAATGATGGAACTTATGCCGGCAAGGAAGTTGGCGAGATCCTCGCCAAAAAGGGAGAGGTGGGTTACGTCGTCTCAATCGGCACTTTCCTGCAGCAGTTCTACATTTATGGCGTCGAATTTCTCGAAAGCGGCAACCGCGTCGGCATGAAGCGCAAGGAGCTCGAGCCGGTGGTGGCGCGCGAGGAGCTTGAGGACCTGCCGTTGCCGGAAGAGGCCGCCCCGTGACCGACCCGAGGCTGCCGAAGTACCAATGGGGCCAGCGCGTCAAGGCGGCGGTCGACCTCATTAACGACGGCTCCTTTCCGGACGCACCGGCGAACGGACTCTTGATCGGCGCCGGAGCGATCGGCGAGATCGTGCAGGTCGGAAGGCATACCTTAGCGAACGTGCCAATCTATCTCGTCGAGTATGGCGAGCGGCTGGTCGTCGGCTGTCTTGAAGAAGAAATCACAGTGCTTTGAGGGGAGCCGTTCGCAATGAATGCCGCGGTAATGAGAAAAGTAGGGATCGGGATTAATCCTCATCCGAACGAGCTCGATTGCAAGCGGATCGAGCGCGCCTTGAGCTCGCGCCAGCGCTATCGCTATGTCTCGCCGAATGTGAAACCGGTGAGGGGTGGCTATCTGATCGAGAGTCCCTGCTGCTCTCACAATATCGATAAGGACGGCGGCCTCATCGACGTCGCGCTAGTCCACTATGACACGGTGAACGGGATGTGGAAGCTGTTTCGAAAGAACCACGCAAGCGGACTCTGGGAGTTTTATAGCATCTACTACCGCCTGACCTCCGCAATCGAAGAATTGAACACCGATCCCGAGCGGCTGTTCTGGCAATGAAGCTGATTTTGGAACCAGTTATATGGGAGCCGCGATGCCGCTTGGCACAGACGAACTGATCGAAATCGAACGCGTGCTTGCGGAAGCGAAGCTTGATGCTAGCTCATTCTCCGAGCTGCGGCGCCGCTTTCCGCAGCTCGCCGTGACGCGCTGTGATGCCTCTGACATGACGGAGCGGCCGTTCAGGAGTTTTCCGCATTTCGACCTGCATCTGATCGATGGCTGCGATCGCTGCGTGCAGATCACGACTGATCCTGCGCGGGCGATTGGCATCCTCCTGGCGGCAAGGAGTACCGGGCCGTGACCGGCGTTAGAGTCGCAGGGCGTCGCAACCATGGCGCAGACGCGGCCGATGTTTCCTTCATTCCGCTATCCGATCCCGATATAACCTCCGCCGAGCTCTCTGCCGTTGAAGCGCTGCTGTGTTCGCCGCGAGTCTCCAATGGAGCCATCACTGACGTCTTCGAGAAAGCTTTCGCCGCCTATCTTGGCCGCAAATATGCCGTTGCCGTCCCCAGCGGAACGATCGGGCTTTTGCTCGCGCTAAAAGCGCTCGGCGTCGGACCCGGGCAGGAGGTGATTGCCTCGCCTTATTCGCTTCGCGAGACGGTGCATGCTATCAGTCTCGTGGGCGCGCGGGCGGTGTTTGCCGATGTCGACTATTGGTCGGGAGCCTTGACTCCGGCGAAGGTAGAAGAGTGTGTCACGGCCAACACGCGGGCGATTATTGGTGGCAATCCGAATGGCCATCCAGCGCCATGGTCGGAGCTGCGCGCGATCGCGCAGCGCCATCAGCTGCCGCTCCTTGAGGATTCGACCGAAGCGATCGGTTCGAGATACAAGGGCGAGCTCGTCGGCCGCTTTGGCGATATCGCCGTGTTCGACTTCGCCCAGCCACTAGCCTTGACCTGCGGTGAAGGCGGCATGGTGGTGACCGACGACATCGACTTGGCCGTTGGCCTACGTCGCCATCGCGCACATCGACTGGATGAGCGCTTCTCCGTTGTCATCAGCAGCGCAGCGCCCCACCAGGCCGGCATGAGCGATCTTACAGCTGCGCTAGGCCTTGCGCAGCTAAGGCGGCTTGGCGAGATCCTGGAGCGGCGCCGGCTCGCCGAACAGCTCTACAATGCGCATATGCAATCCTTTGAGGGTATCAAGCCGCCCTACGTGGCTCCGGACGCGACCGAGGTGAACTGGTTCCTCTATCTTGTCCATCTCGGGACGCGCTTCACGCGCTCCAGCCGCGATGCCATCGTCGATGACCTGCGCACCGAGCAGGTCGAGGCCGCCGCCTATTGCTATCCGTTGCATTTGCAGCGGCATTATTTTGATGTCGGCTATCGGCATGGCGATTTCCCAGTCACGGAAAAGATCTCCGATCGCGCCGTGGCACTGCCATTTCACACCCATCTGACCAGCGACCAAATTGAGTTCATCGTGGAGACGGTGAAGGATGCGTCAATCAACATCGGCGCTGGCGCAGCAATTTATTAGAGCCGAAGAATTCAATGCGACGCAAAGGGAAGGCTTGAATGACAGTCACGGTCTCATATTGGGACAAGATAATGGAGATCATTCAGGCTACATCACTGTTGGCGGTGCTGCAGAACCCGAATACTCCAGACAAATGCAGGCGGCAGACTAGGGGCCAACGAGGCCGCAAGGAACTCTCGATGGCAAGCGCGAAGAGCGAGCGAAGAGAATGAGAAGCTCGAAAGCGGCCCGTCCGGCTCGCCCGCGAGCCCAAGGTGCTCGTAACGAAAACATGAATCGAGCCCTTGGGCTTCGGCTCGGGCTTGTTCAGGCTCGGGGTTAAATAGCAGAGAAGGCAAATGGATTTCGCAATAGATCATTGTTCCTGAACGGGACAGCGGTGGAGATTGGTGAGCCCCGGCCGGCTTCGCGGCGCACTTTGGTTCTGGCATTCTCAGCGCGCCGTCGATGCCTGCCAGGAGCTGGCCGGTGGATTTTGGCGCGCTTCGGCTGACCCGTGCCGTCGTCGACGCCTTCAGGCAGGAAAGCGTGACGAGCATGAGCCAAGGGAGCATCGCGACATGGGTAGCCAAGAGATTGAGGTGTTCGCCATTTGTCACGCCGATCTAATCGAGCGGGGCGGCGCGAAGGGCTTTAGCCTGTCGCGGATCGATGAAAGCGGCGAGAGCCGGCCGTTTCCGATTGTCGTGGTGCGGACATTCGGAAATGCCTATCACGGCTATGTCAACCGCTGCCCGCATGACGGCGTCTGGCTCAACATCGGCGCCGGAGGATTTTTCTCGTCGGACCGCGCCTTTATTAGATGCGGCCGGCACGGTGCGACGTTCGAGATCGATAGCGGGTTTTGCATCGATGGCCCCTGCAACGGAAAAGCCCTTGAGCCGGTCGCGCTCGCCGTGATCGACGGCGAGGTCTGCCTGTGTGGCGTGAAGCTGGTAGAGGACAAGGGGTTTGCCGATCCGTTTGAGGACAGCGACGAAACCATGGACATTATGATCCATCCGGATTAACAGACATGATCTCATGACCTTGGCTGAGCAGTCTTTTGGGAAAGCGCCGTCGTTCTCATGAAGACTCACCAGGCCTGCGCCTGTCGCTGCTTTCGAACGGGTGAGAGATCATGGCCCGGGCACGCTCGCGGAGTCATGCGCTGCGCGTACGAAGCACAAGTACCGCAACTGGAGCATGCAGGATTGGCTCCTGCCAGGGGCGCGATTTTCCCTGGGTAAAGCTCGTGTGGAAGAGCTCCGCGTGGCGGGTGGTCGGAGCACGCTACCCAGACCGTCATCGCGCGCCGGCCGATCGGCTAGGACGCTCAGACTGGTTCGCCTCCTGTGCGCGCAGCCATTACTTTTTGGGCCACTTGGTCCGGGCGAAGGCCAAGGCGCGGCGAAAGTCGGCCATGTCGACCCAGCCCTTTTCGTCCATCTGATCTTCCCACGTCCATTGCCCGCCTTCGTCGTCGTAAACGCGGCTTTTCTCGATAAAATATCTATTGTCGATGGTCTCGACGCCTTTGTTCGTTACCTTCCACTGCGATCCAGTCCAAAGATTTGGCATGAGAAACATTCTCCTTTGACCTCCAATATAGCGGCCGAGGCACGGATTGCGCGCGAAAAATACAAATAATCTGTGGCTTTAGAACTCGTCGTTTGGCGAGAGACCCGGGCGGTTAGAGTACGGTCTAAAAAACCGGACAGGCGGGTTCGACTCCCGCTCTGTTCTAAAAAAACTCGACACACCTGCGCCGGAGAAGAAACAATCGATGGTCGTGTAGCTCAACTAGACAGAGCGCTGGTTCCTAAATCGGAGGATGCCAGTTCGACTCCGTCCACGATCACCATAAAGTGGGAACGTGGTGGGCTGGCGAGAGCACGCCCCGGCATCTTTTGCTCTGGCGAGGAGTGTTGGGACCCAAGCTTAAAGATCGCTCGTCCCAACGGCGATGATCATGAGGTCTGGCCGCAATTCCCGTCAAGTACCTTCAAACGTTAACTTCGCTCAGTTCGGAGAGTGGGCCCAACGGGTAAGCCAACGCGGTGCTAACGCGTTGAGTCCTTCGGGACGCACAGGTTCGATTCCCTATACTCTCCGGCTACGTCTCGGTTGATGCACGGAATTTCGCCGCACTCTCGGCGGCCACAGCCAGGGCGCGAGAGAGCTTAAGCGCCTGATCCGCCGTCACCTGAAAATGAACGCCCACAATGCTCGCAATAGCGACGGTTATCTCGTCGTCGATCTGCTCAACTGTGATCGCAGCCGACTCGTCGATCTCGATCTCTCCGACACGCTCGAGACCATCAGGTTCTTTCGCCATGCCTGCACTCTCCATAGAGTTCCCGGCGATAATATACCGGAGATCATGTTTCTGGCCACGAGCCATGAGAAGGATTCCCGCGCCCTGCGCCATAGATCGAATTTCTAAAGGATCAAAAGGCGCAGCGCCAGGATCTCGAACGGCACCGCCGTCGAAGACCCGAAGGCCCCAAACTGTTGCAGTTCGTCATCGACGGTAACGACCGCCTCGAAGATGTTGACGTTTCCGTCGAGTGAGGCGGCGGTCGCCTGGATGACGCGATCACCAACCCTCAGGCCGGGTGCGCTTACCGTGCCAGCCGCGGCTAAACCGGTGACATTGACCAAGACAGATCCTGAGATCTGAACCATTCTTGTCTTTCGGTTGAGAGGTAGAACGTGATGTTCCATACAACCAAATTCATTTCAGGTCGATAAAATTTTAGGTAGTGTATTAGTTTGGAGAATCTAGATCAGAGACCAAAAGTCCGCTCGCACTCGCGGCAAGTGATCGTCGAAAGTTTTCTTCCGCAACCAGCGCAATGAGCGGAATCACGATCTTCATCATTCCATACAACAATCCCGTCGCACCGTCGCAATTGGTTGTGTCTGTTTCAAAACCGCAGCTAGGACAGGTGTATCCAACAAATAATAGGCCATTATTCCCCTCCTTGCGCTAGCCAACTGAGACACGACCAAGTTTTGCGGCGTGGCGTAGTGGGCTGCGTGCCTGTCTTCCAAACAGGGAGATGTTCGGTTCGATGCGGACAGCTCGACCATCCTGCCATCCCCTGGTGCTAAATGGTCGGCGCTTTCAACGCTGGATTTCGCGGGTTGAACTCCCGTTGGCAGGACCAACTTCAACTCCTTCAGCTGTCTGCTCGTTAACCTGACCGCAAAAAAGCACTTGGCCCCTGTCACGCGAATGGCTTCAAGGCACCGGCGAACGCACCGGCCAATCCGGACGCCGCCAAGATAATCCCTTTGTGATGTCCTGCCAGACGCCGTTGAATCTCACGCGGTTAACAAGACGAGAGAGAGGGCGACAACAATGGGAAGTGCAGCGGTGACGTTAAGCCGAACAGAACTAGATACCAGAAGTACGAGTGCGAGTGCCTAGTTTCGGGAATAACGTACAGAAGGAATTCGTACGCTCACAACCACCATGCGCTACCCAACGACCGGGCGATGAATTGCGACCAAACCTTCGCGCCAACATGAAGGTTATCAACCAGTCACCAGGAGATGTTCAAGTGCTATCTCACCGACTGAAGGGCGGGCCAAGGCTATATGCGCCCGAGAAGAGCCATTTCAGCGGGCCAGCGCTATCTCGATTCTTTCATCGGCGGCGCCGAGCGCGATCCCTGGCTCGCCTGGATGCGCCTCGTATGGCAGGAGACAAGTGACAACGAATCCGCGCGCGGCGAGCTCGACCTCGCGCTGTCAACGCTCGCCGACTGGAGACGCAACCAGCCCGGCAACCCGGTATGATGAAAGATGGCGGCACCCTAAAGAGTAGGTGGGACTCGTCGCGCTTGCCCTTTGTCTTTCTGTTCGCTCTTGGCGTGCGATAAGACGCCGGCGTGCTTTAAGAGAATTGGCGGCTGCTCCTCTCCATATGCGAGATCCACAAGTCGCGTGCGGGTGAGCGCGAGCTGCACGGTTCCACGCTGTTTACGAAGTGGGGCAGGCCGGCAACGTGGCGAACATGGAAGCCAGCCGCTTTTGCTCGGATGAAGTCGGGCCCGGCCTTTACTCCCGATGACATGCGCCCTTGTGGCGGCGCCGTGACCGAGCAGGTGCTAGTGACATCCAAGGCACGCTTGAAAGCAGAGAAAGCCCCCGGCGGCCTCGACGCCGCCGAGGGCTCCGTCTGGGCTGGAGGGGGATGTTTGGGCCCAGACGCAACAGGATCGTTAGGGTGATATAACGATCCTGTATCGGGAGTTCTTTCAGACTCGCCGAAACCAGATTAGCCGTGCGCGTAGGGGGAGTGGGAACATCCTTGCGAAGTACAAACCCCAGTCACGCGCGGCAATTCAAAGGGCTTATCCGTTGACCGTAGCCTTGTAATCGAGGTCTCCGCCCAGGAATCAATCGATCGAAGGCAGGCGCCCTCAAGGCGTACAGCGTGAAGGGCCAGCGCCACTGGTATCGCTGATTGCGGTTTGCCATCGGCGCCAGTCGGGCTCCTAGCCAGCTTGGCTTGCGATCTCGCGGAAGCCAAGCTCGGTGATCACATGCCTCTCGTCGGAAGGTCCAGCGCTTGCCTAAAGATGCGGTCGGTTCGCGCCGGATCAAGCCTTGTTGCAGCAAAGCATCGATCCCATCGGGAAGATCGCCGAAATGCATAGGCTCCTGCGAGAAGACGACAGTCATGGTGATCGCTACAATCCTCCTGCCGCGTGACATTGCAAGAGCCGGGCCATCCGGAAGAACGGGGATCTTCCGGCTAGTTTGGCCCCGCTGCCGAAAAGCTGCGATCCGCGTGTGCGGCTCGATGTTTGTCGCCTCCGCCACAGAAGAGATCGTTTCTGTAGCCAACGTGACAATGACTGGTAGTTCTACTTCGACAGATTGAGAACGATCGGCGCAGAAGCACGACCTCCCGCATCTTGGTTCGAAGCTTGCATGAAGACGGATGATGGAGCAGACAGGCAACGCGGGAGCAAGGAAAATGGCGATGATCGGACCAGCCATTGAAGCCCTGATCGGAAAGGCCTTTCCGATGCTAGAGGTGTCCGTGACATATCTTGGCGGCGAGGGCGATCATTGCGGCGCCCGCGTCATTCAGCGTGCTTTCACAGTGAAGAGCCAAAGCAGCATCAGATTGTGTATGCGCCGCTCAACGGGACAATGGGTGCAGAGCTTCACGACTTTGCGCAGACACCCTCAGCCCTAGGGGCGATGCACTCCTACCTTGTCTCTCTTCAGATGAACCCAATCGCACGAATGGCAGGCGCATGAACTCAGAAAAGAAAATTGAGCTTCCTCAACTCTACAGACATCATGTCTTTGCTTGTCACGTCCAGCGTCCGCCAACACATCCGCACGGCAGCTGCGGCGCGGCCGGCGCGCAAGTCCTGTGGGACAGGATGAGCAAGGCGATCGAAGCACAAGCTCTCAGCGATGTCGGCTTCACAGCGGCGGGCTGCCTCGGCTTTTGCAGCGCAGGTCCCTTAATGGTGATTTATCCTGACGGCATCTGGTACCGCCCGGCCACCGCCGAGGATATCGACGAAATCATCGCGTCCCATCTGAAGGAAGGCAAACGTGTCGACCGCCTAGTTATGGTGTTGAAGCGGAGCTAGTGTCCTGACTCGCAAATTCGCAATCGCAGATTTGCAGTACATTTGTGTCGCTAGCACGTTCGAACCTCTGCGCGCGCATGGTGCGCAGCAGCCTACCGTCTAACTCCTGTGCTGCGCAGAAGAGCTTCGCCAGAAATGTGAGCACATCGCCGCCGTCCGAGGAGCAAATCGGAATCATGATTCCAGCGCAAAATAGGTTTGGAATGTAATTGATATTCATGAGCAACTCGAGACCTAGTTCGTAATGTACGCTCCCAAGAACCAAACCTTTAGCTCATCGGAGGCAGAGCTATGGCCGAAACTGTCCGCAGAAATGAACTCCGTCGCTAAGGGATGGAGCCGATTTGATCCAAGCGCGACCTTAGGCAACCGGAGGAGCACGTGTCGACTGCATCAATCTGCACGGCCCTTTCCTCATTAGCCTCAGGCAGCCCATGAAAGATATCAATTTCCCGGCCGTCAACGTTGCTTTCGATGAAGCCTGCAAGATTCGCAGCGCACATAATTAACGCGTCACCAAGCTGGACCGCGATAATTTAGACATGCGCACCGCGGTTGCCGACGCAGTGCTTGCCCGTGGGGCATGCGAACGCGACGCAGTTTACCCTCAGCAAGACGACTTGACGATTCACTTTGTCATCTCGAATCGGTGGCAATGATCATGCGTTGCAGGGCGGATCAGAGCGGTTTCTTTTTAGTGACTTGAAGCGGCCTTGGGAGGTTCTATGCCAGGGAGGGGGTCATTGATCCGTGCGGAGCAATTGTTGAGTGCCTTGCTGCTGAACGTGTTCTACGCATCGCTGTGAGCGTCAGTTGATCGAGCAAACTGGTCTGCAATCCTTTGCATGGCCAGTTCATGGGGCTCTCGCCCGACGATCCCGTCCGCGACCTGACCAGCTTCACCAAGAACCACGCACTTCATGACCCGGCTTCTGAACTATCCGCAGGTCAAGGCGCAGCTGTTGGCGAGCACTTCTCGGGTAGATCGGAACGCTGATCGAAGCCTCTAGCAGGCTGCTGAAAAAGCTGATTGCAGGAGCGATTTTCTTGATCGGCGCGAGGATGCGGCGACTTCCGAGGTCTGAACGACGCCGTAGGCGGTGTCTCGGAGGCGATTTTGCTTCATTTTCGA
>NZ_JBWBWM010000051.1:0-44698 GCF_056174665.1 Bradyrhizobium sp. WYCCWR15520 | reverse complement strand
CGCCCAGCCCCGGCAGGCAAAGTCTTGCCCCCGTAAGGTTAACGAAATCTTACCAGTTGCTGGTGCTCGGATTGTAAGGCCCGCCGGGATAAGGCCGCCTTCGACGGCGCGCTAGCCGACGCCGTAGAGCTTGTTGAGAAAGTAGTGGCGGTCGCCTCGATCTCGGCCAAGGTCAACAAGCTCGGAGCAGCATTGACTGAAGCGGCCCTGACCATTGCGAACATGGGGAACGGCTCTGGCCTCGGGGCCGGGCGCAAATGCCCCACCTTCACCATGATTTGTACATATATCCACCCAACGCCTGCTGGGGCAGGATAGCGCCAATGGCAGCTAGTTTCCATGAGAAAACGGATGAGGAGTTCGAGGTGCAGGTTCGCAACCTCGCGCGCGTCGTGTCGGCCTGCACTCTGGGGCTTTGGTCCTTTTCTGCGGGCCTGCTGATCGGGACCTTCTATCTGTTTTGAAAGTGTTGCGGACGGGCGACTTCCGCTTTAGGTCGGCCGTTACGTCAGCCATCGCCCTCACCCAACTCCGTAAGGCTTGTTGAGAAAGTAATCGCGGTTGCCCAGCGCCTTCTCTGCGTACTGGTCGATCGCGACGGTGATCGCCTGAACGTGTTGATAGCAGTGGCCTTCACGGGCGGCCCGCTGGCGAAGTTCAGCAAGCGCGCGAATCCATGGCGAGTATCGGCCTTCTCGCCGTACCATTTCAACTGTTCGCGCATCACCAGCTCCGACCGCCCAACCCTTTCGTTGGACCGCCCTGCACACACTCTCGTTCTTAAAAGAGACAGCCGTGGCGCGGGGCAGGGTTACGCCACGACTGTCACAGTGCGCCCATGATGCGGAAAGCGCAAATCTTTCTACCGGGAAAAAATGGCAATGAAGAGCAGAAACAATGGCGGGCGCAAGCCCGACACGCATAGACATTGCTCCAGCATGTATTTCGAGACCGACGGCGTCTTTATTTGGGACGAAACCGTTTTCTCGCGCGAGGAAAACGTCCTGAAACAATGGGCGAGCTATCCTTGTCTCCAACGATCAGGGGATGGCCAAAATGCAATACTTATTCGAGCTGATTTGGACGCAGTCATGCAGCAGATACCTCGCCTCAATGGGCCAGCAGGAGGCTCAGCGATGCGTTCGAATTGTGAAAACGTGACGAGGTAATGCCGAGTTGGAATGAAGCGCTTTGAAGTCAGGAAGCATCGAGTTCAACGGGCGCACGATCGCCTGTCTAATTCGTAACCAGTCCGCCACTGGGGCGTCGCTGGAGGTGGTCGGCGCACTGGGCATCCCGGCGCAATTTACCCTTCTGATCGTTGCTGATCGCTTGAGGTGCGGGTGCACTGTGATATGGCGAACCGAACGCTTGATCGGCGTCAAATTCCACTAAGCTTATGTGTCGAAGGGATTAACCCGCCAGAGTTCGGGGTATGACAAAGTGGGCCGGCCCCGTTCTTGTTTTCCCCGATAGTGTAGTTTCTGCGCTCGTTAGGGCGCGCAAGGGGACGGCTCCGGCAGGCGCACTCCCAGCTTCCGCGCCGGGGCCGTTTCGGACTGGGTGTCCTCATTGGCACGCCAGAAACCTCTTGCTTGAGCAACCTATTGCCCTGGTACACCCGGTTTGAGGACCCAAGGCTACAGGATGATCTTGCTATGACGGTTTTTGTCTACGTCAATACGAGCAAGCAGGTTGGCGACCTCGAGCATCTCAAGGTGTTCGCCACCACAGGCGCCGCGGAAAAATGGTTTGAGGAGAACGATCCTGAAGGCGTTGCCTAGTGCTGAAGGAGGCTCTGATGCGCATTCTGGTCTTGGCGATTTTGGCGATCGGGATAATCTCAATGGGGCCGGCGGCTGCCCAGATGTACGATCCGGCTTATCCGGTTTGCCTGCGGGTATATGGCCCGGCCACCTATTACGAATGCGGATACACGTCGCTGCCTCAATGCAACGCGTCGGCATCGGGCCGCTCGGCACAGTGCGTGATCAATCCATATTTCGGGGGTGCGCAAGCGGGTTATCGGCGGCATGGCCGGGTCTACTAAAGTGAACCGGATTGGCCGAAGGACCGCCTATGCCATGCTGGTGATCTTGGTCCTCGCCATTTGGCAGGTGCTCGGTTCGCTATAAAAGTCTGCGCAAGCCATGCGCGAGAAAGAAGATCTTCGCCACTACGGACGCTGCGGAAAAGTGGTTCGCGGAGAACGGCCCGGATGGCGTTGCGTTCGAGTATGAGGTTCTGGAATGAACGAGGCCGCCAACTGAGGCGGCCTTACTTTCTTAGCCCATCCAGCGCGCGCAATCGAGCGCTGGAGCAGCTTGTCCCTCTACTTCTTCTTCATGCCGGACTCGCGTTGATTTTTCTCATATAGCGCGCGGTCAGCGGCACTTACCTGGCCCAACACGGGCGGAGCTGCGCCACCCGGGTTCGTGGTCGTGGCGGCGGCGGCGGCAGGTGCCTTCGGCTTCGTCGCTTTCTTGGCTGCCAAAGCGCCAGAAGTGGAGACAGCGAAGATCGCAAGACCGACAAGAATTATTTTCTTCATGCTCAGCTCTCCCTTAACTTGGAAAAAGGTCGCGCCGGCAGTCGAACATAAAGCTCGCATCACGGCAAGCTGGAGTGCCACGCTCTAGGCATGACACGTTCCCATTGCGAAAGGCCCGCCAGCGTGAACCGACGGACCTTGATATTTTGCGGGCAATCAAACGGCCACAGCGGGACTTGCTGTGGCCGTAATACGCTCGGCGCCGATCGACACCCACTGAAATCCCTCCCCAAGCGCTTCGAGCTTGATCTACATCAATGGCCCACGATGGGGCTGGCTCACGTTCGGTTCCACGGCGCTGAATACGGTTTTCATACCGGCGTCTTTAACTAAGACTATCGGGAAAAAGCGGCAATAAATTAGGAACCCGCGGCTATGAGCGGAGTCTATTCCCAGCTTCCGTTTTTGTCCCCCGAAGAATCCTGCCGGAAGAAAAACTCGGGGTTGGCGGCCCCAGCTGTCGGTTGAGATAGCTGGGGCCTTTTCATTCAGCGGCGAGTTGCTGCGCGCTCAGAGAAGCAGCCCCAACGGGGAAGCACTGGGGCCGCCTGCCTCGGGACAATGGGGATCAAAGGCACATCCCTTCGCGGTGCGGCCAGCGTAAACCGGCGGGCCCATTAATCGGCTCTAGTAAATTCGCTAGGCTATGTAAGCGCGCCGGGGGCGCGACATTTTAAGGCTAACGATTGACGCAAGGACCCGGCCGAGTGGTTGGACGCCGCTACATACATCGCTGAAAAGCTAAGCACTTCGATTTCCACGACTTGGCACACCATTGTCACGCATTTACCGCGGCGATCCGCTGTTCGCGAGGTCCAAATGGTCTCCAGGTATTTCTGCCGTTGATTTCTCAGCGACAGGAACGATTGTCGGGCAGGTTGATTATGGGGGATGTTCCTCCGTAGAGTGGGGCACACACTCACGAACTCAAACGGTCTCGCAGTCGGCAAACTCGGGATCGCTCGCGGCTCTCGCGTGATTAGAACTCCCGCCAGGGCCGTTTTTTAGCAGTCTGGGCTTTTTTGTTTCGGGAGGGAGACATGACATCGAATCCAAAGAAGCCGCTACGACCCGAAGATTTTCCCGTTGATGCCGAAGGCGAGAAGATAAAGAAGCAGGACGGTACTCCTATCGCCGATGCGGAGAGTCCGGACGTTGCTGACGAGGTGGCAGAGCGCTTGAACGAAGATGAAGCCAGGCGCGAAGAAGACAGGTGGTCCGCCTGACGTATCAAAGCAAGAAATTTAGATCGCGTTCCTAACGTGGCGACGCTTGACTCGCTTGGGGCTAGTGCCGACCTTCTTGATGGCCTTCTTCCTCATCTTGTTACCCGTGAAACTCACCTCGTAATGCTGCCCACCAGTGACCCGCGCCCGGTCCTGCTTGCGCCCGCGGCTTGATCTCTTCGTTGCCTTTGCCATCCTGCAATACCTCCCATTGCGAATGGCAACGCGTCATGATGTGTCGGGTTCCTGTTCTTCTCGCCGGAACGATTCAGGTCAGGCCAATTTGAGTCCGTATTGCGTGGAGTTCATAATGCGTAGGTCTAGTTGGACGCCGTCGATAGTCCCGAACGACAACGATGAGACGGTCTATTTGGTGGCGGATGATCTTGGTCGAATAGGCCGCGCCTGGCGCGAAGCCGATTACGAAGCCACCGACCTCGAAACGGTCATTCAAGACCTGCTGACCGGCCAATATAGCCACCCAATCCGCGTCGTCGCCTTCAATACCGCCGAACGTTGGTCGGAAGACGTTTCCGAAGACGACGCTAACGAATTGCGCCGTCGCTGCGATCTGCAAACGCGCGACGTTCCCTCTACGATCTCTGATTTTGTCGAACGGCATGAGGACCGTGATCGGCGTCAGTTGACCCTTTGGCTAGTTTAACTCTGACTCCCGAGTTCTAACTGGTACGATATCTGCACGCATTTGAAGTGCACACGGTGCGGCTCAGTTGGCTGGGTGGATCCGCGTCCGAAATGGACTGAAGCAATAGATTATCAAGGGGCATTTTTCGCCCTAGTTCATCATTTACTGATCGAGCTTTGTCACATGTCTATTTCTGACGAGTTGGCCAAACTCATTCCTATTGGCGAAGAAAACGCGGTACCTGGCCTGTTGCTTTGGAAGCAACTGAAGATGTGGTCACCGGCGAGTATTAAGCACACTTTGAGGCTGATGGCTCGGGATGGTTTAATCGAACGCAAGCAAGTTCTGCGCAACGGCCACGAGACGACCTTGTATTTTAGGTCGCGCAGTTGATTCAGAACAAGCCCGATACAAAGGCTGACTGGCAGCGCAAGTTCGAGGATCCGATATCGTATGCCCAGGGGCAAGAAGCTTGTCACGCTTCGTGACTCCGCCGACTGTATCACCAGCTTGCCGAAGATGCGTCCAAAATGTCGAAACACGATCTACGTCCTAATAATGTCAGGCAATTCCCAACGGTTGATAGTTAAGCGCACGATTGAAGTCCGGCGCTTTCGCCTGCCAGGACTCCCGCGTCAGTCGATACGCCACGCCGCGGGGATCCTCCCCTGCCCCCAAGTGCTGGCGCTTCCCTGTCGGTATTCAGGCCTCGTCGTGCGTTACCACCACGTCGTCATGCACCGAATAAAAGCCGACCGTGATAGCGCCAGGGTTGTCCCCGAACGGCGCCGCGGTTTGCACTGATACCGCTGGACCGAGTTCAAGGGCGATCGCGGGACGAAATCGAAGCCGATCCCCGGTCCGCATAACGTCTACGGCTTTCTCACCACGTCATCGAACGCCGTGGTCGAGCCGAGCCACCCGAAGGCCATGCCGGTCATCCTGACCACAGACGAGGAGCGTGACGTTTGGATGCGCGCCATGGGACGAAGCCAAGGTGTTGCAGCGGCCCCTGCCCGACGATGCAATCCGGATCGTCGCCCGGGGCGCCGACAAGGAAGACGAGGCCGCGGCATGAAATACGCCACCGCCCGCCCCTACGCTGACCCGGAAAAGGCCGCGCCGGATCATCGAGTGCCAACTCGGTCGAGCCGATTCAGGGCCGCATCCACATCGAAAAAATCAACGAGCCGTTCCTATTCCATCATCGCGGTAGCCCGGCCGAGTATGGCGCGGGTCTCAAACTCGCGATCGAACGCGGCTGGCTGGTACTGCACGAGTCTGGAACCTTCGTGACATTCACGCCGGCGGGTGCGGAGTTGTTCGCTTAGCTACATGAGCCCACACAGCCAATCCGTCCGAACGAAAGCCTGCCGGATGAACCATTGCGAATTCGGGGATTTGATCTTTCTGACGGATGGACCTGGACCACGCCATAAGCGGCGAAGAGGGCATATCGCGAACGGGCCGACTTTTTCAGGGTCGCAGGCGTATCTTTGAAAGGCTCGGCTACAGCGGTTTTATTTCTCCCAGCCAGAAACCTTTGCGCGGCTGATCTATTGGTAGGTAGCGGCGGAACCGGAAACGGCAGCCGTCTATAAGAGCCGCGCGGAGTAATGCCCGAGCGGCTTTTCTATGCGGGCGTCCCCGCTATGGAAAGCAGATGCCTCTAGCCAGACAGCCATTTAAGCCGCGCACTACTGAAGAGCTTATGGCGCTGCTTAGCGCGGTCGCGACTGCGATTCTGGCCGTCATCATCATCTCGATGCTCTATTTCGGCCGGGATATTTTCGTGCCGGTCGCGCTGGCTATTCTTCTCAGCTTCGTACTGGCGCCGCTGGTTGGATTATTGCAGCGGATCAGTGTCCCCCGCGGATTGGCCGTCGTCAGCGTGGCCATACTCGCCTTCGGGCTGATCTTCGCGATGGGCAGCCTTCTTGCCACGCAACTGACGCAACTCGCGGGCGACCTCCCCCGCTACCAGTCGACCATTAGCGAAAAGATCCAGTCCTTCCGAGACACGCGAGCCGGCCGGGGCACGCTGGAGCGCGCCTCCGACATGCTGAAAGATCTCAGCAAGGAACTTGATAAGCCAAAGGACGCGCCATCTGCGCGTGCGCCAGGTACCGTCCTCGCTCCCGGCGTCCCCGGGCCAGTGGCGCCGGTTCCGGTGGAAGTACGCCAACCCGATCCCGGCGCTCTGGAAAGCTTACGGACCTTGATCTCCCCGCTGGTTCATCCCCTCGCGACGACCGGCATCATCGTTATTTTCGTGATCTTCATTCTGCTTCAACGCGAAGATCTTCGTAACCGTCTCATTCGGCTGGCGGGCTCATCCGACCTGCAGCGTACGACAGCGGCGCTCGACGACGCGGCAAGCCGGCTCAGCCGGCTGTTCCTGACCCAACTTCTCCTGAACGGTGCATTCGGCGTAGTGATCGGCACGGGCTTGTGGATCATCGGGATTCCAAGCGCGATCCTTTGGGGCATCCTGGCGGCAGCGCTTCGCTTCGTTCCCTACATCGGCGCCGTCATCGCGGCAGCATTTCCGCTGGCCCTGGCGGTAGCCGTCGATCCCGGCTGGTCGATGTTGCTCTGGACAGCAGCACTATTTCTTGTCGTGGAGCCGCTGGTCGGCCACGTCGTCGAGCCAATGGTCTACGGCCACAGCACCGGGCTTTCTCCCGTCGCGGTGGTCGCGTCGGCGACCTTCTGGACCGCACTATGGGGGCCGATCGGGCTAGTTCTCGCGACGCCTCTCACGGTGTGCCTTGTTGTGCTCGGCCGTCATGTCGAGCGTCTGGAATTCCTTGACATCATGTTCGGGGACCGGCCGGCACTGTCTCCCCCCGAAATATTTTATCAGCGGATGCTGGCGGGCGACCCGACGGAAGCTGCCGAAAAGGCCGAGGAGTTTCTCAAAGAACGGTCTCTGGCCTCGTACTATGACGAGGTTGCCTTGAAGGGTCTGCAATTGGCGCAAGCCGATGCCGAGCGCGGTGCGCTTGACCGGGAACGTCTCATCAAGATTCGAGACGCGGTAAGCGAATTTGCCGGCGACCTGTCCGATCAGGACGACCGGCCGCCGGCGAAAGAAAGCGCGACCACCGATGCGGAAGCATCGTCTGCGGTGGAAAGCGTGGCCGAGAATGCGGTCAGTGAACACTTGCCGGTTCTCAGCAAGGAAACCCTGCCGCCGGAATGGCAAGGTGAACATCCCGTGCTCTGCGTGGCCGGACGCAGCCTCATCGACGAGGCGGCGGCAATCATGCTGGCTCAGCTCTCGACGGCGCACGGACTGCCGGCACGGGTAGAAGCTGCGGAAGCGCTCTCCACCACCAATGTCTTCCGCCTGGATACGTCGGGCGTTGCGATCGTCTGCCTGGTCTATCTCGATGCCAGTGGACCCGCCCACATGCGCTACGCCGTACGGCGCCTGAGGCGGAAGTTACCAAGGGCAACCATTATCCTGGGCTGTTGGCTCAAGGAGGCTGAGCCGGCTGCGTTGGAGTTGTTGCGCGAAGGCGCCAAGGCCGACCTCGTTGCATCAAGCCTGGGTGATGCGCTCAAGCTCTGCATCGAAGCGGCGGCAGTAAAGGACCAGCGTCAGGAAAGCTCCACGCAGGAAAAGTCGACGACGGTAGCTGCGTGAGGGGCGACGTCAACACAGCGACGCATGAAAAAAGGCCGCAGATTCCTCTGCGGTCTCATCGCCTTTCGAGCTTTGTTACCGGCGAGGGCCAACTCCCACTCCGACGCCAACGCCGCGGCTAACACCGAACGCTGGGACCATCATTGTAGTAGCCGCCGGCCGTAGTATCCCTGCCGCTGAATTTATCGGTCACGCGGAACATTCTCCTTTGTCTTGGATCACCCCGCTTGCATCCGGTCGCCACAGCGCAAAGGCGGGACATTTAGTTAGACCAACTTGTTATCCGTCTGCGCGAGCTCCGACGTTATCCAGTCTACAAAGGTGCGTAAGGCGCGCGCCGCTGACGGCCAACGCGCGGAAAGACAAGATCCTGGCGGCTGATGACAGCAAATGCTGAGAAATCGCCGCACATCGCGCCCTTCACTTAGCACAATGCAGTCGGACTTTCCGGCTAGAGCGTGGGGCTTGGCTTTCAAAGCCAGCTTCATGGAAGCGCCGCTATCGCCTAGGCGAGAAGCCTAATGATGTCCTCGTAGGTCTTAGCTTCTTCGCCATGCACGTACTCCGCAGCGAGCGGTTACATCACGATCTGGTCGAAATCCATGGCAATCCGGCTGCTTGGAAACGTCTTCTTTGCCTCCTCCAGATAGGGCACGCACAACACCGGAAATATGAAACAGTTTGCAAGCCTGACGACCTATGCGGCCTATGGCATCTGACTACTATTGTCGTCCGCTAGCATTGCCTTTTCGACCTCAGAGGCCAACACAGACAAGTGCGCCGCCAGTCGGTCAAATAGTTCGCGCTTCTTGGGATCGGTCGCGAGGTCTCGGATCATCTCGCATTCTGCTGCATCGCTGCGCAGCTTCTCCAACTGAGATAGCGTGTCTTGCATCGAACGCCCCCATTTATCGCACTGCTCAAATGGACCACACCGACACCGGGTGATCAGCCCATCCTCCGCAATGTCCAGCAGCGCATGAACGATCCCGCTGCTGATCCGGTAGGGCACCACCACGGCTCCCCCGTCCATCTGCAAATTGACCAGTTCAAGCGCGGGTCTTTCAATGCAACGATGTTGCCAATAGGCCCATAAACTTCGCCGACCTTGGATGATCTTCCGGCCTTCACAGGCGCACTCGACCACTCCATCTGGACTGTACATTGCGACAATCTGATCGACGGAAGCGTCGCGGTACGCATCGAGCCAGTCCACTGCGACGGCCATCGGTCACAGGGATTCAT
Source organism: Bradyrhizobium sp. WYCCWR15520 (assembly GCF_056174665.1). NCBI lineage: Bacteria > Pseudomonadati > Pseudomonadota > Alphaproteobacteria > Hyphomicrobiales > Nitrobacteraceae > Bradyrhizobium > Bradyrhizobium sp. WYCCWR15520. The sequence goes on along the minus strand of NZ_JBWBWM010000051.1, from coordinate 35,378 downwards.
TTGCCCTACCTACTTGCCTTCAAGCAAAGGGTGGGTCATCTCGGCAGTGAAGTACACAGGGAACCAAGCCACCGAAGGATGTTGCCCGCGCGTAGTTGATTGCTTGCAACACAACAAAAGTTAAGTTCGTCAGCGGGCTGTCGGGCGTTAATGTCGTGCTGCCGTTGGTTCGTTAACCTGACTTATGTCCGGCTCCTCTAGGCCATTAGCGCGAACACATCGGCACTGCATACCCGCTCCGCATTGACAGCCCAGTTCTTCGGTCCATGCCCGGTTGGGATGGTTCTCGCACACCCAGCCGATCCCAAGACAGAGTTTGCAATCAGGATTGATCATTGCACAAGCCGGATCGGGCGCCGCCTGTATTCGTCTATTGCAAGATTTGAAAGCAGCAACCGACGTCGTTCGCCGCGTCTCATCATGCCAGCGATACGCTCCCCCAAGAATCGTGTGGTGTCGGTGGGGTCGCCAAGTTCGCCTGTCCTCTCAAGGACGCTCCATGCAATGTAGAAAGACTGCTGAAAAAGTTCGGTGTCGGTCATGCACAATAATCACCACCGCCCCGAAAGCGTTCCACTAGGCAGGATAGGCCAAGCGCGGCGCATCGAGCATCTCGCAGAGGTCGGCGGCAGCTTCATTCTGCCTTATGCGACGCATGACGTGATCGCGTATCTGACCCTGAGGAAGCATTCCAGCTTGTTCGCGCAGGTGCTGGGTATCTGCAAGCAGGCGTTCTCGCAGTGTCGATGTCTGTTTGAATCGGCGACGCTTCTGCATCCGCTGATCCTTTCCTAATGGAGAAAGGCGGGAGCGCTATTCAGGCGTTCTCATCACCGATAGATGCCATGGGCCGCTCGATGGTGACTAGATGCTACGCTATGTCAGATCGACAGGTCCCCAACAAACGTTAGTCAGCCTTTGATAATCCTTTAAATGAACTAGCGCGGAGCCTCTCTTCCTTCTGAAACAGCTAGGAACCGCGGGCAACTTAGGCGCGTTGGCGGAGAAATCGGAGGACATGCCGATGAAGCTGTTGACCGAATACCTGGAGCACGCGCTCACCTTCGAACGGTTGGCCGCCGAAGAAACGAATCTAGAGCTCCGACATCATTTAGAGATGCAGGCGGCCGCCTATCGTAAGCTCGTGTCCGAACGCGCGGCCAAATACGGCCTCCCGCCGCCAAGCCCGCCTCCGGTTTGCCCGCGTCCGCAATCTCGTGCGCAACCCGCGGTCGATTTTCAACGTCAAAAACAATCCGCGTAGTTCTTCTTGAGAAGCCCGGCGCCGCGCGCGGGTAGTTCTGTCGGACCTCTTTAAGCGTCATATTGCTGGTGAGACCGGGCTCACTAGCAACTATGTATTCTCCCCAGGGGGATGAGGATCACACACGATCGGATATATTGCTGCAGACCAACATTTGTTAGTTTGAGCGCCCGAATCGAGGGTGCCGGCAATGAGGACGCGAAAACCTAAGGAGTGGACCGCTGCCGCAAAAGCTTTCCAGATTGGCAAGACAAGGCGCCAGCGCATCCAAGATCGCAGCTGAACTTGGAAGGTATGCCGGCTCGGTGAGGCGAATGGGGCGGACCGCTGGCGTGCTTCTCAAGAAATAACTTAGGCTGACGATAAAAGGGCCGTCAGTGAGAAATGATCACGGCCGCGATCTCAAACGCCGCTACGCTCGCATAAATCAGCTACGAGACCGGTGAACGTTCCACTAGTCCGCAACCGGTCTTGGCGCCGCGCTCCGAGAATGCCCCCTTGGACGCGGCGTCCGCTCACATGGGGACAGACTGTAACTGCGTGCTTGATATTGTCAGGGGCCAAAGGCGCCATTGGCAGCACCCTACCCAGACCTGCTGAAGGGTTCGCGCGTGGAGAGGGAGTTCTCATCGACCGGCGATTAGAAGGACCGATAGAGATCGCCTCGACTCGGAACTGGGTAGCAAGTGTGCGGAAGGTAGGAACGGATTTGACGTTGACGCGTAGCGTTCTCTGAAGAGGCCGCCAAATGGAAGAGCTCAGTGTTCTAATTGTCGATGATGATGCATCGGTTCAGACTGTTGTCGGGGAAGCCCTCGGCGAAGGGGGGTTCATTTCAAGAGTGGCCTCGTCGGGGGAAGAGGCGGCTGCGTTGTTGATTGCCAACAAGTATCGCATGGTGATTGTAGATATCTCCCTTGGAATAGGCAGGGTTGAGGGGTGGTCGATTGCTCGGCGTGCCCGAGCATTCGACGCGTCACTGCCAGTTATCTACATCACGGGTGGATCTGGCGACGACTGGGCGATCCATGGCGTGCCCAATAGCATCTTGCTGAAGAAGCCGTTTGCGCCCGCACATTTACTATCAACCGTCTCACAGCTCTTGCACTTAGATGTCGAACAAACTTAAGCCCAGTTTCGCACTGCCCAACGTAGCTTTACGAGCCTACGAACTCTGGGAGGCCGCAGGGCGGCCACAAGGGCGGGACGAGGAATTTTATTTTCAGGCAGAGGAAGAACTTCGGCAACTTTTGGATGTAGATACCGCAAAGCCGTCCCGGAATTAACAAGTGCCAAGGGTAGCAGCAACTAACCTTACCATGCCTTCGCGTTCGCGGCCCTCTTCTGTGGGCCAATACTACTGGGCCCCCTCTCGAATGATCGGACGATGCGGAGGCTCGTAGGTTGCGACACCCTAAGCCGGTAGCGACGCTAAGATGGGGCTGTCTTGGAAGATTGTGCGTCGCTTTCCTTTTCGGCACCCTCGGTGCAAGGTCTTCAACGATGCGCTGTTTCTCGAACCTACGGCGGCTAGAGCCTCGCCACCGGATCGCAGATCGCCTCATCTGACAAACAGGAAATCCACCAACGGCCAGATCAAAGATTACGGCCAGGACAGCCGCCCGCCCGGTGTTCACTCTGGAGCGGCGACCCTCCGTCGTCACTACGATGACTTCGTCGAGGAACTTTCAGCCTCACGCCGCGTATAACCCAGTTAGGAGAACACACTGACACCCCCAGCAAACCTTTTGGAGCGGGCTGAAAGATTTAAGGCGGCGCAATCCGCCGAAGGTCGTTACCGCATGTTGGCGGAGGCGGTGACGGACTACGCCATCTACATGCTGGACGTCTCAGGCGTTGTCACGAGCTGGAATTCAGGAGCGCGGCGCTTTAAGGGCTACGACGAATCCGAAATCATCGGCGAGCACTTCTCGCGGTTCTACACCGAGGAGGACCGCACGAGGGAGCTGCCGCGGCGGGCGCTGGAGACAGCGGAACGCGAAGGCAAATTCGAGAGCGAAGGCTGGAGGGTCCGCAAGGACGGCAGCCGGTTCTGGGCCTGTGTAATCATCGACCCTATTCGTGACAGCGACGGCAATCTGGTTGGCTTTGCCAAGGTTACGCGCGACCTGACAGAGCGGCGAGCGGCCGAGGCCGAATTGCGCCGGAGCCAGGAACAGTTCCGACTTTTGGTGCAGGGCGTGACCGATTATGCGATCTATCTTCTCAGCCTTGAAGGACTGGTCCCGAGCTGGAATGCGGGCGCGGAACGGATCAAGGGTTACCAGCCGGACGAGATCATAGGCCAGCATTTCTCGGTTTTCTATACCGAAGAGGATCGGAATGCCGGGCTGCCTGGCATAGCGCTTGCAACAGGACGGGAGATTCGAAAAAGAAGGCGTGCGCGTTCGTAAGGATGGCACGACTTTCTGGGCGAACGTCGTCATCGACGCGATCCGCGATGGTGAGGGCGTGCTCATAGGTTTCGCCACGATCACTCGTGACATCACCGAGCGCAAGAGAGCGGAAGAGGCCCTTGAACGTACGCGGGAAGCATTGGTTCACTCGCAGAAGATAGAAGCGATCGGTCATCTGACGGGCGGCGTCGCCCACGATTTCAATAATCTTCTGATGGCGATCCAGGGCAGCCTGGAGCTGTTGAAACGTCGCCTGCCCGCCGGCGACAAGCAGATTCAGCAATTGCTCGACAACGCCCTGCAGGGCGCACAGCGCGGCGCGGCCCTCACGCAGCGTATGCTTGCGTTTGCCAGGCGCCAGGAACTCAAGCTCCAGACTGTCAACGTCACCGAACTTATCAACGGCATGACGGAGCTGCTGCAAAGCTCTCTGGGCGCAGCGGTCCAGATAGAAACCCACTTCTCGCTGGGCTTGCCGAGAGTGCTGGCTGACGCTAACCAGCTCGAGCTCGCCATTCTCAATCTTTTGATGAACGCGAGGGATGCGATGCCGAAAGGTGGCTCCGTCCTTCTTTCGCGCGGGAACGGAATGTCCAAAACGAGCCTGGACTTAAGCCGGGTCGCTACGTTTGCCTCGCCGTGAAAGACACCGGGATCGGCATGGACGAACAAACATTGCGCCGCGCGACCGAGCCCTTCTACACGACAATGGGCGTTGGAAAGGGTACGGGGCTTGGCTTGCCGATGGTGCTCGGCATGACCGAGCAAACCGGCGGCAAGTTGTACCTCAAGAGCAAATCCGGAGAAGGAACAACAGCTGAGCTCTGCCTGCCGGTAGCACCTACCGAGGAGGAGGCAGAAAAAAAGGACATTACTCGTCCTGCTTCATCCGTAGGGCGTGCTCTCAGGATCGTCAGCGCCGACGACGATCCCCTCGTAGCCTTCAATACACTGGCGATGTTGGAAGAGCTCGGTCACACCGTCTTTTCGGCATGTAATGCAGCAGAAGCCTTAACCGTCATCAGAGAGAGGGGCGACATCGATCTCCTCATCACCGATCAGGCGATGCCAGGCATGACCGGCTCCGAACTTGCGGAAGCGGTCCGTCGGGATTGGCCCGACCTTCCGATCATCATTGCAACTGGCTACGCGGAATTGCCGGAGGGACCCGCTCAGGCCATCCCCCGCCTTGCAAAGCCCTTCTTCGAACAGGACCTCGCAAACGCAATCGCATCCATTAACAGCTTCTCAGATAGGTTGGCCTAGCAGACTTGGTAATGGGGCCGTCAAATCAATCTTGAGGCTGCACAGGTGTAATGGTTCGGCTCTCACGTTGAGACACGTTGGCATCCGGTCATATACCAACTGGTTCTTGAAACCGTACCCGAACCGCGATGGCGGCGACGCTTCTGGAGCATGGCCTCGTCAACTGCGCGGGAGCCGAAGGGAGAAGGTCGTCCCTGCTTGCTCGTTCGAGGTGACCGAAATATCGCCGCCATGGGCTTCGACGATAAGCCTTGCAATATAAAGGCCCAGACCCAGGTGGGTACTAAGCTCCGGCGGATTGTTAACGTCCTGTCCGCGCATCCAAGACTGGAAGATCACCTTTTGTGCATCGGATGGGATTGGTAAGCCTAAGTTGTGAACCGTTATAATAATAGTCTCGGCATCCTGTCCGACAATCCTTACCGTGATTGGGCTGGATACATCGCCATACTGGATGGCGTTGCCCATCAGGTTGGACAACACCTGCCCCAGGCGTGCGGAGTCACATGACCCGTTAGGATCGCCTTCATGCGTGACCTCAAAGCGACGATCTGGGTTTATGGCACGAAGCTCGTCCGCGATCTGCTGACAGAGCGAAGCTATGTCCGTTTTGGTTTTCACCAGGGGAATTTCAGTACCGAAAGACGAGCGCGTGAGATCCAGCAAATCGTTCAGAATCTGTGTCGCCCGACCCGCCGCCGCCCTGATCTCCGCAACCACCTTCGCCTGCTTTGTACTCGTTGTTCCGGATCGTTCGATCCACTGCGCTCCCATGGAAACTGCACCGATGGGATTGCGGAGGTCGTGGCCCAGAACCCCCAGAAACAAATTGCGGGAGTTATTAATCGTTTCTGTATAGCGAGCTACTGACTCGGTTACAGCCTGATCAATCGCTTCGTTGAATCGCGTCAGATCCTCAATATCAGTACTGGCCAGGCCCTGATGGCTCGCCAGCCATTGCTTGACGACACTCGCTCGAAGCGCCCTGTATTCTGAAACCATCTGTTCGATGTCAAAACCATCAGCAAGGCGAAGAGCGGCATGAATCTCTGCCGCACTTTCAGAATACGGTCCGTCTCTTGGGCCTCTGCCGCGCGATTTGTCAAATTGTTCGCGCGGGGTTTGTGCAGACTCGAGGTCGTCTGCGACAAATCCAAGGATATCAACGATATGATCTTCTAGAGCCAACTTGGACATCTTATCGCTAGCCGGCGAGCGTGTTCGCGCGAAAGCTATCCATTCTTTCACAATGCCGGCTTCGTTTTGACGAATGAAATTTGCAAGGCGTTTATGCCCCTGCTGCTCAGTCATTTCATCAGGATCGTTCAAAATCGTCCCTTGAAAGTCAGCCGCCAGGTTTGCGAGAGCGCCTACTCGCTCCAATTGCTAGACCTCAAAACCTCTTTATATCCCATGCTCCCGCCTGTCGGACCTGCTGGGGGCAGCGGACTCCCAACCTTGTTGACCGGGCATACGCGCCACCGCGCTTCTCAATTCGCCCCTACCGTCTCCTTTAATTCAAGTCATCCAAAACGCGAAAGCGACGATAGACACGCCCATGACCGCGGAAAAGCCAATGAACCACCAGCATGACCGAGCCCCGTACTCCGCTGTCTCTTATCGTTCGGGCGGATCTCATGAGCAGCCGCTAGCATGACCTGGGCTGCGGTATTGGGAGTTCCACCGGCTTCGTCGTCAGTTCCAAGAGGAGCCGCCGCCGGATCGGTTGCGTCGACCTTTCCGTGGCCTTGATCTATTGCAATCCGGAGCTGTTCCGTTGTTTCTATGGGCTCTATCGCATCGAGGTCAGCTCCGGGGAGCGGAGAAGAGCTGGACGCTTGGTTGCTCGAATGTCTCATCCTCCCTCAACAGGGACACCCAGATAAAGTTGCAACAGGCATAAGCAACAAGCTGTATGGCGGGGCGCCTAAGGGAGTTATCCATTTTCCGCGCGCGCCTTCATGGACGATCGCGAGTCGAGAGATAGAGAGCAGCTCAGTCCGCTAGCGACGTCGCTTACAACAGCCTGACGTTTCTGCTCGCTAGCATCGCTGGTTGGTATGCTGGCACCTTGGGGCTATGGCCGCGACGCTTATAGAACGTCACCTGGGCTATGCCAACGACATCGCCAACCTTATGCCAGCCGATCGCGGCCCCGGGCCGCGTATTCCGTCACCAGCACTTGCTGAAAGCTGCTAGCTGCGACGCCTGCAAATGTTTCCGCTCGCTCGCGAAGGCTCGTGAGAAACGCCGGCATGTCTTCCGTTCTTGTGAGGCAGCCACCGTTGAAGTCATACCGCCAGCCAAAAGACACGGTGCGCCGCTTGCCAGTAAAGCCGTGAAATTCGAACTCCCTGAATGGAAGAGTCTGGACGTCACGCAGGAGCGCCTGCTCTTCAGAGCCGCTGAGAAAGTTCTCCTTGTACTTCATGCCTTCCGGAAGGCGCCTTTCTCCGAAAAGATCGAGCGTTGCGTTACTGCCAGCCACTCGTCTTTTTCCGTGCGGAAGATTTCGCGGGTTTACGGTCGCCGCGGTCGCCCTGCCCTGCCTTCGTCTTGCGCTTCCGATCCTGAGACAGCGAGCGGCCGACGTCGTCGCCTTCCTTGATCCTGCCCCTCGCATCGCGCCGGATGTAGCGCCTGTCACCGCGCGGCGCGATCTTCTCGCGCCTGGGGGCGCGATTTTCTGGAAGCACCTTTTTTGTTGTCTGCTTTTTCACTCTCCTCTCCCTGACTAAAATTCTCGGATTATTCCAACTCATTGCGAAGGCTCGAAGTTCCTCAGGCGAGCCGCCGCCCGCTGCGGCCGGGCTCCTCGGCGCCGGGCTGCGGCGCCAGTCTCTCGTCTCGGCCAATCCCTCGCGCAAGGGGCCGCACCCCTGGCCGTCAAGAGCGAGCTCGTTGCTCGGCGCCACGCCTCCCTTGAACGCCTATCCCCTCCTCATTGCCGCAAGGTTAGCCGGGTTGCAGGCCGCAACCCTTTTCGGACAGGAACCAAGTCCAGTCCCGCTTCGTTGGAGCTGGCTTTTAAGGATAGGGCCATGGCCAAGGACGATCAGCTTCGCTACGGAGCGCCGGGAGAGAGCGCAGTCCATATCTGCGTGGACATGCAGCGCATGTTTGCTGAATGCACAGATTGGAAGATGCCGTGGCTGGCCCGCGTCCTGCCGAACATCGCAGGGATAGCCTCAGAACATCCCGAGAGAACGATCTTTACCCGCTTTATTCCTGCCCGGAAGCCCGGAGACGGGGTCGGCATGTGGGCTCGCTATTATGAGCGCTGGGCATCCATACGATCGAGCGGGGTGATCCAGAGGTAGTGGACGTTGTGCCAGACCTTGCGATTCGTCCCGCCTGCGCGGACCTTTGACAAGCATGTCTATTCGCAGGACCGGCACCGATCTGCACCTGCAGCTGAAAGGCGCGGGCATCGATACGATCGTGATCACCGGCGGAGAAACCGATGTCTGCGTGCTCGCAACAATGCTTGGCGCCATCGACTGGGGCTTCCGCGCCATTCTCGTGACGGACGCGCTCTGCAGCTCGGCCGACGAAACCCACGACGCCATGATGAATGTCTACATGAACCGCTTTGGCGAGCAGGTGGAATGCGTAACCACCAAAACCCTCCTGGAGAGCTGGAGCGGCCGCGCCCGCGCGGCGTGGGCGTCATGAGCGGCGGCTCGTATCTCGTACAGATTTTACTGCCCAAAACGACCAGAAAAGGCGCGGCGGTTTCGCAGGAATGATTCGAGGCCTTCCTGAAGGGCTTACCGTTAAGTTCGGCGGCGTGACGAGTTTCGTCCGAGCCCCCGGCCAGGGCTTTGGCGGGACGGTGGCGATACGGAGCGCGATACAATCGCCGTCATCGAAGTCATGGCCGACGATCTCAGCGCAGGATTACTGGCGCTCGCTGCGGAAGAGACTGGAGAACGAACTATCACAGGAAGAACTCGTGATCCGCGGCCATCAAATAATGCGGCTCTGAAAAATCAAGGAATAATGATGGACCCGATGATGATGCTGAGGACCTTCGCCGCCGCGACCACAATCATTGCCGCAGCGCTCGTCGCAGCCAATTGGAATGCCCGGGTCATGGTGGGTGGATTTGCGCTCTTCATCGTCGCTGCAATCGCCTGGACAGTGGATGGCTGGCTTGAGGGTAAAGCCTCGCTCGTCATTCAGAACGTCATTCTGCTTGCCATCAACGTGCTCGGGGTCTGGCGCTGGCTTCCCCGAGCCGAGAAGGAAATGAGCTAGGTCTGGCCGCCCGGCTGGCGGAACCGAGGGCTTTTGCGGTACATTGGCTTCCCATGCCGCGCAAACTCAAGGTCTACCAGACATCGCAGGGCTTTTACGACCTCGCCCTCGCCGCGCCTTCAATGAAGGCGGCGCTCGAAGCCTGGGGGGCGAGCAGCAACCTCTTTCATCAGGGTTTTGCGAAAGAGGCGGACGACGATGACATCATCGCCGCGGCCATGGCAAAGCCTGGCATCGTCCTGAAGCGTCCTGTTGGTTCGAGCGATCCCTTCCGCGAGGATGCGGACCTGCCGACCGCAGCGTCGCTCGATCTGCCGCGACCTAAGAGGGATGCAAAGCCGAAGGCAAAAGCTCCCAAATTGCGAAAGACCGACGAGATGGCAGAGCGCCGTGCTGCCGTAGCGTTCGAAAAAGAGCAACAGAAACGCCAAAAGCAGCGCGAAAAGGAAGAGGCAGAGGCGGCCAAGGCCCGTGCGAAGCGCGAGGCTGCAAGGGAAAAAGCGGAAGCAGCGCTTGAAAAGGCAAAGCGCGGCCATGAGGAAAAGGCCGCCGAGATCGAAAATGATCTCGCCGCCGTACAGCGCCGGGCGGAAGCCGAGGAAGAACGGTGGCAGGAGCTGAAAGAGCGGCTTCAGACCGAGTTGCGCAAGGCAAGCCGATAGAGGTGAATCTAATCGCAGAATCCATCGCGTCTCAGGAAAGCTTTATTGATGGCGACCGCGGCTTTTGCGCCCTCCCCGATGGCGACCGCGACAAGCAGAACGTCGCGCGAGACGTCTCCCGCGACGTACACGCCGGGAACGCTTGTTTCTTCCGTGACAGGGTCGATGACGACGCCGCCCGTTTCATTACGTCTGCAGCCAAGACGCTGAGGTAAATCCGCGCCTTGGTGGCATCCTGTCGAGAAGAAGAGTCCTTCCCGCTCAAGGTCCGGTCCGGCTTCGAACCTGATGTTTTTTAATTGCCCATCCGCCCCTTCCAGCGACCGGACGGGTTCGCGCCGCAGCTTTATGCCGTACTGAGCCAGCTTCAGCATGGCCTGTGCGCTCACGTCCGTGCCATCGCTCAACGCGACAACATCCGGCGTCCAGTGCTTCATCATGATGGCAAGGTCCGCCCCCTTGTCACCCTTGCCGTAGGCCGCCGCCCTCTTACCGACATATTCGAAGCCATCGCAGTATAGACAGTGATGGACGGACATGCCGTAAAGTCCGTCCACCCTGCAAGCTCGGGAAGTTCGTCCACGAGGCCCGTTGCAAGAAGAACTCTTGAGGCCGACCCGGCGCTGCCGTCCGAGCAGACGAAAGAGAAGCCCTCCTCTACCGGTCTGATATCGGTAACCCTTGCCACCTTAAGCGCAACAGTCTCATACCGGGCGAGATCGCGTCTTGCTTCTTCCAAGAATTCCGTCGGAATCATTCCTTCACGCCCGAGCAGGCCATGGATGGCGTGCGAGGCGCGGTTGCGCTGCTGATTGTCATCGCAGACGAGAACCTGCCTGCAACACCTTCCCAGGACGAGGGCCGCGCTTAACCCTGCGGGCCCGCCGCCGACGATCAGAACATCAACTTTCATACCCAACCCCCTCATTCATCGGAGCCACCAACGTTTTGGGAACTTTTTATGCCGGTTGATTTGTTATTTATCCTGGAAGAACTCATGCCGCGCGCCCTTTCAGCCACTGCTACGATAGATCTGACGCCCGAGCAGCGCCGGGAGCGGCGCGCGCTGCGCCTGGAGAAGCAGCGCGAGAACAACGTCCTTCGCGCCGCGAAGATGCATAAGGCGCGGCTGAAAATGGAAGCCGTCGGGCCAAAAGTGCCGCCGTACCTCAAAAAGGCCGTCTATGTCGGCTGCTCCGGGTGGCGCTACTGGAAGTGGCGGGACTCGTTTTACGCCGCGGTCCCTCAGCCGGAATGGTTTGGGCATTACTCAGGCGTCTTCGATACCGTCGAGATCAACGCCTCATTTTACTCATGGCCGACGGTGGCCGGCGTGCAGGCGTGGCGCCGCCAGCCGGGCAAAAAGGATTTCGTTTACACGGTCAAGGTTTGCGAGCTCATTACGCATATTAAACAGTTCAAGGGCACCAAAAACCTCATTCGGGATTTCGGGATGATCGCCGACATCCTCGGCGACCGAATGGGATGCTTCCTTTTCCAGCTCCCGCCGAGCTTCCGCTACACCAAAGCGCGCCTGAATTCGATCGTGGGCGAGCTCGACCCGGCGCGGCGCAACGCCGTGGAATTCCGGCACAAAAGTTGGTGGAACGAGGACGTCTACCGCGCATTCCGGAAAGCCGGGATCATCTTCTGCTCCTGCAGCGGCCCCCGGCTTCCTGACGAGCTCGTCAAGACCGCGGACGAGGTCTATGTGCGGCTGCATGGCCCCGTTCGCTGGTACAGGCATGATTATTCCAGTCAGGAACTCGCCGTGTGGGCCGAGCGGATCACCGCCAGCGGGGCAAAGCGTGCCTGGATCTACTTCAACAATTATTACGACGCCCACGCGACCCGAAATGCCAAAGCTCTGCATGGGCTGCTAGCAAAGGGCAAAAAGCGGATGCGACCGGCGAAATAGGAACCGGACCGGTTCGGGGCAATTGGTTAGAGCCATTCCAGTATCTCCCAGAGGTCGCCATGTATCATCACGTCAAAAAGCTTATGTACACCGTGCGCGTCGACGAACCAGATCCCCATTTCGGCAATATGTTGCTTGAGCAGTTCGGAGGCGCGAACGGCGAGCTTGCGGCCGCGATGCAATATTCGATCCAGGGCCTCAATTGCGAAGATCCCGATCGCAAAGACCTGCTGATGGATATCGGTACCGAAGAGCTCAGCCATCTCGAAGTCGTCGGCTGCCTGGCCCGCCTCCACCTCAAGCCGACCAAGTTTGATCGCGAGAAGGCAGAGGCCGATCCGCTCATCGCGATTGCCGGCGGCGGTGGCGTCAATCTTTTTAACTCGCAAGGCAATCCCTGGACTGCCGATTATCTCAAGATCACGGGCGAGCTCGATGTCGACCTGCGCAGCAATATTGCGGCCGAAGCCCGCGCGAAGATCGTGTACGAGCGGCTGATCAATTTCTGCGACGATGCGGGAACCAAAGACGCGCTTCAGTTCCTGATGACGCGCGAGATCACCCACATGAAGGCGTTCGCTGCTGCGCTGGAGAGCATGAAGAAGCCGGCCTTCTCCATCGGCAGGATTGCGCCTACCCCCGGCCTTGTGAACCAGTTCTTCAACGACTCGACTGGGTCGGGCGACGAAGGCGAGATCGATACGCGGGGACCGTGGAATGAGGGTGCCGATTGGGAATTCGTCGAATCCCCGGCTCTGTCTGCGCCTAGCGCCGACGCCGAAGCGCCGATCAAGACGGAAAGCTCCCCGCCGACGGCGCCCGAAGGCATCAATGATCTCCTGCTGGACGAGCTGCGGGACATCCTGCACGCGGAGAAGCAGCTTACGAAGGCACTTCCCAAGATGGCCAAAGCCGCGAGGTTCGACCGGCTGCGCGAATGTTTCGAGGAACATCTGATTGAGACCGAAGGCCAGATCGAGCGGCTCAACGAATGCTTCTCGCTGCTCGGGGAAACCGCTCGGGCGAAGCCCTGCAAGGGAATGATGGGCCTTGTCGAGGAAGGCCAGGAAGTCATGGACGAGGGCGAAGAAAAGGAAGATGCCCTCGCGGATCTCGCCCTCATCGGCGCGGCGCAGAGGGTCGAGCACTACGAGATCTCCGGCTACACAACCGCAAAAAATCTCGCGCAGCAACTTCGGCACAGTGCCGTCGTCGCCCTGCTCTCGAAGTCGCTGGCGGAGGAAGAGAACGCTGACCAGCTCCTGAACCAGATCGCACGGAGCCTGATGTCGGTCGCGAAGATGCCAGACGCCATCGAGCAAAGCTCGATTGAAGAGGCTTGAGAAAAGCAAACGGGCCGCCCCTATCGGGGCGGCCTTTTTTAATGCCCGGAGTTTTGCGATGCTTATATGGTATTCTTCGATTGCGCTTACGCTTGACGCGCTGCAGGTGATGGATATGCGGCTTCACCAGATTGCTGCGGGCAATGGCACCCCTGACGAAATGCTCTTGATGGTAACTGAAAAGATGGATGCTGCCGCGAAAGCTGGCAACATCTTACTCCAGGGCGGCAGCTGCGATCAGGTTGTCGCCTATTACAACAAAATCGTTTGCGCGAATGCGGAGCGGCTGGCCAGATAGCTCAGCCGCGCATCATGCGGCTCTTGGCGGCAATGTTTGCGCTTCGTCACGTTTGTTTCGGGAGGTTAAGCGGATCGCTCATGACCGACTCCTGTGCCTTGAGGAGGGTACGCCCGAGACAAGCGATAGTTTCCAGCTGAATCAAAATGGTTGCTCGCGATTTGATTGAGGGACGAAAGACGGACGATGCGCCGAGCCACCACGGCAAGCGGGGCGGTCAGACCTCGAATAGCCGCCCCTTTAGCGCAATAGCCTACCGGACAACGTTTCCGCGCCTTCTCCCGCGTCAATCGATCGTCCCTTTACTGAATCGTTCGTGCGGCTGGTCGTTAGCTCCTCTGCGATCCCATATGATAAGCATGAAACTTCACGGTCAGGCCGGCATTGCCCCTTTACTGCTGCACGCTGGTTTCATCGATAGCGAAGAATTGCCATGACCGAGCTTGTGTTACGTTTTGAACATTTGGTGGGTCGGGCCGCGCTTAAGCTTTGGTCTGACCTCCCGCGCGACCTCCAGGAGCGCTTGTTCGAAGATGCCGTGGGAGGGGATGAGGTGCTACGCCATAACCTCGCTATCTATCTGCACGATCACCATCCGCGGAACTGCCCACCCGCCAAGCCCGACTGCTGTGGCCTAGACCTACCGAACGAGACCCAGCCCGGAAAAGAGTAAGTCCCCTTGGTCACACTACGCACATGCGAGGAACCGCGTTCTCTCTCTTAAGTTCCTGAGAATGGTAAGTAAACGCACTGCGATTGAGATCATTGACCAAGGGGACGAGCGCATTCTCCTAAAGACCTTTGATGACGGTTCAGAAGAACGCCGACCGATCGTGAAGGAGCCGCGGAAGAAGCGTCGACGGCGACTCGATTGGAGCCGGAAGCTGAGTACGGGATTGAAGCGGGGCTTTTAGGATTAACTCGTTTTCCGGCGCATTCCCACTTTGGAGAAACCTTGGGAGCTCAATCCTTGTTGCGGTTGCCCCAACAGGAACATTGGCTTCATGAAGAACGAAGACACCATTCTCGTCGCGACAGAGCCACCAGCTATCGCCATTTTCGCTTTGATAGATCTTGCGCTGTTGCCCAACGGACATGAAAAATAAACAAAGGCTATTGAGCCCGGTTCCTAATGTGGTAGCGCGTTTCACATCGTTTGAGAATGCGTTGTGTTAGCGGCAAGCCTGTCGTAGTGAGGTCGCGACCTGTCATTCTGCAGAAGGTCTAGTCCCAGTATGGAATAGCCGGACGGGCGATCATCAGCCAGAAGATGAGCAATACCGCACCGAATGCGGGAAATCCGAAGGCAAACCACCACCAGAAAAGGCGTGAGTAGGCGTCTGATAGAGGCGAGTTCGTTTCAACTGCCAGGACTGCGAGATCCCGCATGCGCATTTGCATCCAGACGACCGGTGACCAAAAAGCCCTAGTGATGACATAGAGCACGATGGAAGCGGCTATCCATCCATCTGCGAGTGAGTAGCCGCTAGACCACGCCAGCCAAACCCCTGTTATTGGCTGAAGCACAACGGCCGTTGCAGCAAAAATGAAGTCGGCGAGCACCACGGTCCGCCAGCTTGACTAAAAGTCATCTCCTCCGGCCCAGCTAAATCAAGCGCGAGGTGCGAAGGCGCGTCCGGTCTCAAGAAGAATACGACGGTTTCGACTACATCATCAAGATGCACTGGCTAGATAGCGGCGGTATCTGGCATAACTCGAAGAAATGGCAACGATGCGAGGCCTTGCAACAGGGCGCTTCCCCCGTAAGCTGTCCGTCCGATCACGACAGAGGGACGCAGAATGACCCAATTGAGATCGCGGCAGGTCAGAACCGCTTCGCCTTCCCGCTTGGTGCGCGAGAAAACGCTTGGCGTATCGCGGTCAGTGCCGATGGCAGAAAAATGGATGACCCGTCGGATGCCCGCCCGGCCGCGTAAAGCGCATCGCTTCCCGAGACATGTACGCCGTGCATGTTCTGCCCGTGAAGCGCCCCGCTACATTGATCACGACGTCAAAGCTCTTGACCATTGCCTTCCAGTTGTCGGCATTGATCTGGGCGAGGTCGATCTGTACGTGCCCCGCACCGCTCTGCGCGGTTGTGTGCCGGGCCGCCGTTACGCATTCGTGCCCTTCAGCGGAAAGTCGTGCGTTGATCGCAGACCCGATGAATCCCGTGCCGCCAACAATGAGGACCCGGTGATTGCCGGCTCCGGTTACGCAGACCTCGAATCAACTCCTCCAAGTAGGGGATGATTTGGAACAGAGCCGTCAAGATCAGCATAGTGACAACGTAAGTCGCTGGGAGCGGTTGTTGTTTCAGCGTGAACGTGAACTTGGCCTCGCCAAAGCCGAACAATGCCATGAAGGCGGTCCAGTGAAGTGCAATGACCAGTAGCAACCCTGTCAGCGGGAGTATCTCAAGTACGCTATGGACATGTTGCTCGACCGGTGCAATCTCGCGAGCTGTTGAGGCGTAGCGAACGTCCCAGATGGCAGTCGCTTATGAAGTATCAAAAATGCGATCATAAGCAGGATCACACCTGATGTGATTTCCAAGAAAAGCGCGGCCAACACACTCTGTCCAACCGCTCGTCTTTTCGATGTGAGCCGCGCGATGACAGAGATAATCGGCAAAGCCGGCGGCGAGCCAAAGCGGCATAATGAAATACATCAGCATCGCTCGCAGGACCTCGTCGGCCCCCATTTCGGACCTCCTCGTGCAACACGGATCCACAGATCGCCGTCTGAGCAAACGTTCCTATAACTGAGCCAGAACGGCAGCCCGCGGCAATTCACTTGGCGAGCACCAGTTCAAGCATAGTGACGATCGTGGAACATTAGGTCGCAAGGAGCGGTTAGGCTACCGGATAGATTGGAGGCCTAAAATGCATAAAATATCACAGCTGTTGGTTTCGACCCTGGTCACGGGCACGGTGGCCAGCATAGTTTCAACGGCGGCGCTCGCTGCGATGTCGAAAGCGGAAGGCAAGCGCGCCGTGCAACCTACAAACTCCACTAGCCACTGGTTGCACGGTGAGAATGCCGGCAGTGTGGAGGAAATGGACATGCCGCACACGGGAACAGGTTTGGCAACTCACCATGCATCCGCGGTGTTCTGGGCGCTACCATTTGAGGCTTGGCTGGCGTCTCATCCACCGCGGTCCAACATCGAACTAATGCGCAATGCATCGGTAATGGCGGTAGTTGCCGCAATTGTGGATTATGGAATAGTTCCCAAACGATTGACACCCGGCTGGGAATTGACCCTATCTCAGAAATCGATAATCGGCGCTTTTGCAAGTTTAGCCGTGGGTCTCACAGCGGGCGCCCTCGTCTCGCAAGAGCTCCGCTCGAACCTTGAAGAAACCTCAGTGTCCGGCCTGTCAGGGCATTAAGGTAAGACAAGGGTGAGTAGCGCGGTAGGCATCAATTGCCAGATTTGATAGAATGAGTCTTCTCCGTTTACCTTTTTGCATCACTGTGCAAGGGTATCGAAGAGAAATCGAGAGCCTGATTGGCCTCTCCGAGGTCTCCTGACCGCTGAAGAACATCCCAAGCCCGTGTCCCTCATCAAGATCACACACCCCCGGCGGTCGGCACGTCCCTTGCGAGGCTCTGTTTCTTAAAAGACGGTCGGCCTTCAGACGCTGAACGATAGCTTGAAAGTCAGCGTCATTTTGCTTGCGTTCTCGATTCGCAGACGCGGTATCAGCCGAGCCATCCAAGGATCAGCAGCGCTCCTGCTTCTTACGCGCTCCGGCGAGACTGGTTCGTGGCACTTGGGACCCCGGCTGCTTTCCCGTGTTCGAGACTAGGAAGAAGCGCACGCAGGCTGTCGGCCACGGCAAAGCAGCCAGCCTCTGAGAGTGCCTCCAATGAATATCCCCCGGTAAGCACACCAGCGGCAACGGCGCCTGCTCCAGTGGCGGCTTCGGCGTCGTATGGCGTATCGCCGACCATGACTGCTTGAGATCCGGGGATCCGAAGCTTTCTCAGCGCCGCGCCAACAAGACGTGGATCGGGTTTGCCGTGCTCGACGTCATCGCCACATGCGGTCGCGCTGATAACTCGTCGACTTTCAAAAGAGAAAGATAGTGTTTCAGCGCGGGTCCTTTGCAGTCGGTGGCGAGCGCGATCCGCCCTCCCTGCTGAACGAGGGAACGAAATACGTCGGGTACACATCAAAGGCTTCCACGCCATGAAGATACCGCTCTTCATAGATTGCACCTTGCCCCTTGAGGATGCTCTTCCGTTCGGACTCGTCGGCATCCGGCGCAATCAGTTGAAGCATCTGATCGCCAGGTTCCTAATCAGCCGCTGTCTCGCTCTCTGCAGAGCAAAGGAACCGCTACGCTATCCCTTAGTTTGTTGCCCGATGTCAAAAGAACTCGACGCGAAGCTCAAAACCGCCCTAGATGAATCCCGTCTCCTCATTTTGGGAGCGCAGGTCTTGTTCGGCTTTGCCTTCCAGGCGGCTTTTCAGGAGCCATTTGCAGAGGTCGATGCCGCGGGCCGCACCATGCAGATACTCGCGCTTGGCCTGCTAAGCCTCAGCGTCGCGCTTCTGATCGTCCCTTCTCTCTACCACCAGATCGCCTGCCGGGGGCGCACGTTCCAGGAGGCGCTCGGCGTGGCGACCTTGTTCGCGGGCTGGAGCCTACTTCCGCTGACCCTGGGACTAGGTGCATCGGCATATGTGGTCTTTGCACGCTTCGCTCGCAATGAGATAGGCTTGATCTTCGCAGGCTTGCTGACTGCGACCGGCCTCTCGCTGCTTTACGGACTTGGCTTTTCGTTACGTAAAAGGCGGAAAGCTCTGCCGCCGGAGAGCGAGACGTCGCTCAAAACGAAGATCGAACAACTTCTGACAGAAGCACGCGTCATCATCCCGGGCGGCCAGGCACTTCTGGGTTTTCAGTTCGTGGCGACGCTGACGAAGGCGTTCGACAACCTACCTAACGAGTTCAAATGGTTGCACGCCGCCGCTCTGGCGGCCGTCGCTCTGTCAGTGTTGCTTCTAATGACACCCGCCGCGTTGCATCGCCTTGCGTTTCATGGCGAGGACGACCCGCAGTTTTTCGAAATCGGCTCGAGGCTTGTGGTCGCGGCTGCATTTCCGCTCGCTCTGGGAATTTCCGCCGACGTCGCCGTCGTGGCGTACTAGATCACTGAAAGAAGCGCGATCTCTGTTATGATCGCAGGCGGAGCAGCTATGGTCTTCTTGGCCGTCTGGTATGTGTACCCGCTCGTCGCGAGAGAACGCCGAAAGCTACTCTGACTATATCAAGTGTGGAGCACACCCTGCAGGGCCTTACGCAAGTTGGCGACGCGAGAAAGCAAATACTCACGTGTACGAGTCGCCGTACACAGCTAAATCTTCTTTGGTCGCCGTCCGGTGTCTTTGTTGAGCGCGCCCATCCGCGGCTTCCGCAATCCCTCCGGCAGAGGATATCCTTCGTCCGGTCCCGGCACCGGCTCAGGCCGCACGTCGGCGCCCCACGGCGCTTGGTGAGGAATCACTTCGTCTTTAACCTGACACAATCCAAACAGCGGAAGCAAGGATCGAGCCTCCCGAGAGTACGGTGTATCCGATGAGCCACCACGCGGTACCTAGGCCCGACGCTCGTTGTCTCGCGGAACTAGGACGTGCGTGAATTTCATGAGCCGCCGCTAATCGCACCTTCGCTACCGTGTTAGGGTTACCTCCCGCTTCGTCGTCGGTTCCGAGAGGAGCGGCGGCGGGGTCCGTGGCATCCACCTTATCTCCGGCGTAACCTTGGTCGATGGCGATCCGAAGTTGGTCGGTCGTTTCAATGGGGGTGTGAGGGTCAAGTCTATACCCGGCCTCCGGGGCAGAACTCGATGCGCGTTTATCTTTTGCTGGGTCGGTCATGCATTACAACGGAGGCCCGATGTGATGGTTGCAACAATGCCTATTGGGCGCAGGCCTCAGAAGGTTTGAAAAGCCAAGCACGATTTAGAACGCACTTAGGAACAGAGTTAAAGATCCCGGATTTTATAATGGTGTGAAAGGCATCCAAGAGTTGTCCGGCTATGAAAAACATTGTGAACAAAGAGGGCGACGTTATCGCCAAGACGACGGATGATGGCACCTTGATTGGAGGCCAACACCGGCTTTCAGTAGCGGCCAGTATTGGTCAGCATCTGTTCTGGCAACATACCGGAAAGTTGGTGACCCTTGATGCTTCCTATTTCAAGCATGGGAAATTCTCATCGACTAAGCCCCTAGTCACAAGCTTTTGCTATATGGGCAATCGAGCTCAGCTGCGAGTGCCGCGCTGCGCGTGTTGCCAGCCGTCCGGTAGCTGGTGCCGGGACAGTTAGAGTCCACTCCTACCGTACTACACGGTCAACGAGTTGAGCACCGCTTGCCGACCATTCATCTAACGGCTCGCGCGACCCACGCACCCCGCATTTCCGGCATTTGACCGCCGATGTTGGCCGCTATCCCGGCGCTTAACAAAAGACATGCCAGAAGAACGCCGAGAATGAAGGCGTATTTCAAAAGGGTGCTTTCGTGTCTTCGAGGATCGATCGTAAACGTCAGGGATGTTTCGACGTTCCTAAATCGTGCTGTCGCGGCTCCTTCGCATTGCATCGGCAACTCTGTGTTCCAATCCCTTCTATGAGCTGGCCGAGCACACAAACGTGAGTAGATCATCCAATGTAGGGTTGACGCCGAAAACGGCAAACCGCCACACTGGCGCCGTCGCGATTACAATAAGCAGAGCGAAGATAAAGCAGACAAGGGGCGCCGGAACGGTCATCGGGCTAACTATGCTTCTTGTCATTCGCGCCGTCCGATTGGGTGTCACGTCCCTGCCCTAATAGAATGTATCCGAGAATGAGCATCAATGCTCCCCAGATAAGGAAAGTGACATCGTAATAGAGACGATAAGCAGGATCTACGATTTCGTTCACATGGTGGATGCCGAGCAGATGGTGATCAACGATTCCTTCGACGACATTGAAGGACCCGAACCCGATCAACATCGATCCCACGAGGCGCTTGCTCGACCAATATAGATGACGACTTCGAGCAGCCCCCCAAAGGATGTACAATCCCGCGACTACAAAAAGGTAGGTGACGCTATGAAAGATGCCGTCCCAGAGGGTGTTAAGCTCATAGTTTTCAATTGAATTTACCGGGTACCAGTTGCTCAGTATGTGATGCCAGCGCAGAACTTGGTGGAGCAGGATTCCGTCAAAAAAGCCCCCCAAACCCAATCCAAACAGGATGCCTGCTGATAATGGAAAGTGCGTCTGAGTTGCCGGATCCATGCTGATTTTTTCTCACGTACAACACAAAGGTGGACACGAAGCAAGGCAATAGCTAGTCACGGTATCAAGGGAAGGTGAGGATCGTTGTTGTGCCAGAATCTGAACTTTCCTGTTTGGTAGTTCAACCGATTTGTCTTGCTAGAGATGCGATAAGTTTGAGCCCAGATCCATTCTCATTGACCTTGCAGATGCCACGCCCGTTATCTGACACAGTAAGCCGCGCTTATCCGATTTTGCACTAATGATATCGGCGATGTCCTTCAGCGCTTCCTTATACGCTGCATCCAAGTTCTTTAGCTCCGCCCCAATGAAATCAACCGTATCGATGTGATTTCTGATGTGAAAATAATAACGGGGCAAGGCCGATCCTTTGTTTGAGTTGCGGAATGCGCGCCCTTCGGCGCTTTATTCCGAAGGCCCCTCATCCAGCCGACGGCTGATGGCGGACGCTTTCGCTAACTGACGAGCGCTTGCAAGTTTTTCACGTTTTTTGCCCGGGGGAACGCTGCTTGCTTCTTGTCGCAGCTGCCTGGCATCTTGCGCGAGCCGCTGGTCGGTTCGCAATCGCTTGATGCGTTTTTTCATGCTTGCTTGACACACTCTCTTTCAAATATGCGGTCTCGTTCGACTGAGCAGGGCCTCATCGCTTTCGTGCAATGTCGAACGAAAAGTTAACTTCCATCACCGGCCCGTGAGTGTCGCGCACCCAGATTGCCATTCGCTGGCCCCGCGCGCCTTCCACGCCTATCGCATTTCGAGCGAAAACCGCCAGAGCGCGCGCAGCCTCTCTTTGCGCTGCCAACACGCTACGGAGATTCATGCCCTCATCATCGATACGGAGCTCGTTTCCGGCATAAATATCGAAGTAAAAAATCATGTGGCGGTGCTCTTCGATACGCAGGCGGGAGCAACGGGTCTCTCGGTCGCTGGCGCCTTCGGCCTTGGCAGCACCGTAGGTAAACGATTGGGTAAAACCGTCGTTCCTAAAGTAGTGCCAGGAGCCGCAACCGCTCCCGGACCAGCCAGGGATTAGGTTGGTTCAGCGTCAGAACCATCCGCCTTCCGCAGCTCTTCTTCGATTTCTGCAGCAAGTTTCTTGAGACTCTCGACGGTTTGAGGGTCGCCTACTTGCAAGACCATGCGCCTCGTTTGTTCCAGGCGGCGCTCTAACTCGCGTCGATCATTTGTTGGCGTCAAAACGTCCTCCGGCGCGCCATAGAGGCCGATTACTTTTTCAATAATTTTGGTCCGATGGTCGAACACGGCCACCATCCGGTCGAGGTGCCAAAGCTCCACGTCATGCCCATCAGCCAGCGGTTGGGCGGCTGCAATCGCAGCATCATCGTTGGGACAGTTTGGAAGGGCTGTGGAGGCTTGGAAGTGGCCGTCGTGACCAATGATGTAGACGCGATAATCGGGCAAAGCAGTGCTCCCATTTGGAGGCGGGAGCCGGAAATGCTCGCAGTCACCGATAGAGGCCAAGGGCAGTGCGGTGATGGAACTACCCTACTCCTCGGTGGAGAATTAGGCCAGTATCAGTATCCGCGCTACGGACGATTTCTGCAACACGGATAGCTCTTTTTAAACGTTGGGCGATGCCGCGGCGGGCGTCTGAAACAGGGCAGGCCGTCCGTTTTAGTTCAGCGTCCCTTTACTCGCTTCGTCGAGGTCGCCGAATGTTGGCTGCCGTTGCGCAAGCGTTTGCAACGCGGCAGTTGCAGGTTCTGGATCAGCACAGTTCGGAGCGCCAATCGAACATCGCCGTCGGCTCCTTGGCAGGATCTGCTCGATTGCAGCTTCGTAGGGATCTCTGTCCATCTCTTTTCCTCAGATCTGAGCGGGTTCAAACCAAAGCGTCATTTTATAATCAATCGTGAGCTCCTCACCGGCCCTGATCGCACGCTTCGCGAACACGTCAATTAGCAGCGCATCTATATGGCGCACAAAGTCACAGTTTGGCTCGAAGGAGTGACTCAGCAAGCTAGTGTATCCAAGCGCGATCGCTGAGCGACCGCAATGATTGTACAGGTCCTGTTCTACCGTGTTGTGCTCCCACATGAAGACGTATGTGAAAATCACAGTACGATCCAGTGTCGCCCGCTCATGAGAGGGAATGATAAGAACGGGAGGCCGCTCCGTCAGTTGCCCGCGTTCCAAGTCTTCGAGCGCCACGATCCCGCGCCCTCGCTTACCGAAGT
Source organism: Bradyrhizobium sp. WYCCWR15520 (assembly GCF_056174665.1). Classification (NCBI taxonomy): domain Bacteria; kingdom Pseudomonadati; phylum Pseudomonadota; class Alphaproteobacteria; order Hyphomicrobiales; family Nitrobacteraceae; genus Bradyrhizobium; species Bradyrhizobium sp. WYCCWR15520. Next base: position 12,450 of record NZ_JBWBWM010000051.1, on the reverse strand, counting down.
CGCATACGGCTAGCGACACCCGCGCGGTCCTGGGTAAGTTGGCCTCGACCTTATCTTTTAGATCTTGCTCGTTCATAACTTCCGAACAGCCGCGCGTGTGGTTAGTTCCTAATAATAGGAACATCGGACTTTGCGCCGGATTGAACTCCATGACCTTTCGCAAGGAGCTTACTGCCGGCGGCCCTGTTCAGCGCTCTTAGAGACGAAGGTGACGGGAGATGAGCGATGTGCGGGTGTCTACGCTGCAAGGCGAATTGTTTGCGCATTCGGCGTTTCCCACGCGATCTGCTGACGCAGTCTTTTTTGGACCCGATACGTATCGATTTGCCAGAGCCATTAGAAGCAACTTATGCGCAGAACCTCGCCGTTTTCACCGAGTCTTGGACATTGGCTGTGGGACAGGCGCCGGGGCGATCGTTGCGTCGAAGAACGCCAAGTGTGACGAGTTGCTTATGACCGACATAAACGAAAATGCGCTTCGGCTGGCACAAGTCAATGCACACGCGGCGGGTGTGAGGGCGATAGCTTTGTTCAGCGAACTATTCGCGAATATTGCGGGCACGTTCGATTTCATCGTCGCCAACCCGCCCTACCTGAATGACCCGCTGCAACGGGCCTATCGCCACGGAGGGGGTTCGCTTGGAAGTGCGCTTTCTGTCCGCATAGCTGAGACAGCAATAGACAAGCTTTCCCAAGGAGGAACGCTGCTGTTGTACACGGGGTCGCCTATTGTCGACGGGAACGATCTCTTTCTTCAAACCGTCGAACGATGCTTCCGCGGCTGCGATCTTCTCTGGTCCTACGAAGAAGTGGATCCAGACGTCTTTGGAGAAGAGCTAGAAACTGAATCATACCGCACAGTTGATCGAATTGCGGCTGTCGTATTGATAGCAAGAAAACCCGGAGTACACGAATGTTAGATACTGTACGCGCTTCGCCACGAGATAAAGAAAGGAGCCGGCAGTTTCAGCTTAATCGGCTGAACAGTCTGCGCTTCAATCCGGACCTGCCTTCATCAAATTGGAAAGACGAGATTTCCGAAACTGCGGCGCTGGCGTTGATTGAAGGTGACTTTCTAGAAGAAGCTCGAACGTCGATCGCCGACCGCGCGGCCCGGGCACCAACAGATCCGCAGATGTTCATCGAGTGGTTCGAGGAGCTCAAAAACAGCGGTCCTGGCCAAAACGACCCGCTTTTCCCCTGGCTCACCGACGACTGTTAAATGGACCAAATGAAGTGGTTCTTAACGCAAGAGGTCGCTGGCGAGGCGGGTTTTGAAGATCTCACCGCATTGACGCAGTTAAAGCTTCCAATGCAGCCGAAACTTGAGTTAGCGAGGAACTATTGGATGAAATGGGACGCGGGTATCCAAAAGCCATGCATGGACCCCTGCTCGCCGCATTATCCACCCACCTTGAACTCCATCCGTTGCCGGAAACAACCGTGACCGAAGCATTAGCTTTCGCAAACACCATGGCCGGACTCGCGGCTAACCGGCGTTACGCGTACCATTCGGTGGGCGCCCTCGGGGTGATCGAAATGACCGCGCCTGCACGTTCGGCTGCAACGTCGGCGGGTCTAAAGCGGCTCGGCGTCAGGGCCGGCAACAGACACTACTTCGCCCTTCACGCCGTGCTCGATGTGAAACACTCAATGGCTTGGAACACCGAAGCCATCAAGCCTCTAATAACTCTAACTCCTGAGGTAGCTATTGCCATCGCTGAGGGTGCCCTGATGCGATTGCAATGCGGGGCGCGTTGCTTTGAACGCTACCGGACCGAGTTCGGAATCTGATAATCGATGCGCTTTCTGGGAATAGGCGATACATGCGATCTCGGTGCGCTGTACATGCGACTTCTTGCTGATGGGCATGAGGTGAAAGTTCATGTCGCCGAACCATTGGCTCAATGGTACCATGAGCGGTCTGGTCGAACATACGTCAGACTGGGAACGCGAGCTCGATTGGATTAAGTCTTCGGGAGACGACGGCATCATCCCGTTCGAAAACGTTGCGAAATCTCGAGGCGAACTTCGGGATCGCCTACGCCTTTCAAGTTATAGACGGAAGTGCATACGGCGACCGCCTCGAAAACGACAGGGCATTCGCTCAGCGGATCCTCGCTGACATCGGACTTCAGACGGCCAAAGTTGAAGAATTTGCCGATGTAGCGAGCGGCAGTCAGTTTTTGACGGACCATCCGGGCCGTTAGGTGCTGAAGTTTAATGGGCAGAATTTCGGTTCAAGAGACAATTATGTAGGCAAGCTTTGCGATGGGACAGACGTGCGCGCGGTCTTGCAGGCCAAGGCGTCGCAATTTGGGAATGACCTCAGTTTTATATTGATGAAACATGTCGAGGGCGTAGAGATGGGCGTCGGTGCCTATTTCGACGGCGAGCAGTTCGTCGGAAGGGCCTGCCTCGATTGGGAGCATAAGAAATTTTTTCCTGGAAACCTTGGCGAATTGACCGGCGAGATGGGCACCATTGCGACCTTTGATCGATCTGAAACGTTTTTCGAGCAGACGCTGAAGCCAATAGCGCCTTTGTTGTCAGCGGGTGGCTACCGGGGCTATATAAATCTAAACACTATCGTTAATAGGTCCGGCATCTGGCCCCTCGAGTTCACCTGTCGCTTCGGCTATCCGGGTTCTGCTGTCTTAGGCCCCCTGCAAGAGACGAACTGGGCGGATCTTTTTGCTGTAATGACGGGCCACAAAGGGCGTGTGCGAATGCGTCCAGGGTTCTGCGCGGCCATCGTTTTGACGATTCCGCCGTTCCCCTATGATCGCAAAGCCGTGGACGAGCCCGTTGGCTTGCCCGTGGTATTCGACGGGCAGCTAATGGCAACCGAGCTGGACCATCTCTATTATGGTGAGGTTGGCCTGCTCGATGGACAACTTATCACGTCGGGCCAATATGGCTGGACAATGGTGGCCACTGCTACCGCAAGTACAATCGAGACTGCTCGAAACAAAGCTACTGTGCTAGCGGAGAAAATTGTCGTTCCGAATGTGCGATACCGGCGCGATATCGGCTCAGATTTAGTGGCGCAGGATTTTGCATTCATCGAGAGACTTAAGTTGCTGGAGCCAATAAACTTCGCTGATATTTAGCTCCCCTTCGAGTCTCGGGGGCTTTACGCCTATTTGCGTGCTCCGGATTCCCGCGCCTTCTGCGAACGCATGCGATTACGCATACGTAACACGGGGAAGTCCAGGTCGACGGCGCCCTACGGTAATTATAAATTGTCGAGAGCCGGATTTCTGTACCAGAGCAGCGACAGCACAACTATTGGTGCACGCGATACCGAATTCCGTAACGTAAGGCGCAACCTTTGGCGGTTGCGCGCTCAATGACTGTCATACGGGTTATGACGGCCGCCGGCACGTCGTAAACTTTTGATCTGTCGACATCTGCGATCTGCATTCCACCGAAATAGGCAGCCATTAGTGCCGCGCAACTTGTCATGGCCTACCTCGTTGCGGCAAATAATACTTCCATCAGCATTCCGTTCCTATTTCGATTCTGCCCTCGGCTCAACCGGGCCTCCTTGTAGGGGGGTCATGGCGTTTTCCGCCACATCGCTACACTCCGCCGCGTCCCGTCGATATTCATCGTCTTAGCCATCCGCTACCGCAATTAAGCGGCAAGCCCTTTCTGGAACCCTGCTCGCGAAGTGACTTGGTCGCGTATGCCCTACCGGAGATAACGCTAACCTAGGCCCCGGCCTCCTCACGGAGTTCGGGCCATCTCTAGGGGGACGATTGGCGGAATGCGACATAGGAACAAAGGGCTTCATCCCTTGTTCAGATGAGAACTCGGCAAGCGCGGGTCTCTCGTAGCCAACTTGTGCGAGATCGGCCTCTACGCGGTGCTCTAAATCAGCAGGTGCAACTTTTTACTCTTCTACTCTCCTGCCATCCGGTGGGTGGACCTCGTTTTTTGTGAGAACAAACATGACAGTCTATCAAACAGCTACGCCCGAACGGGCGCCTCCTCAAACGACGCGCGTTTCGGCATCGGACGATGTCCGAACCATCATGCTCAATGAAATCTCGTGGGGCGCCGTTTTCGCCGGCGCCATCATTGGCCTAGTCGTCCAGTTGATCCTAAACATGATCGGAATTGGGATCGGACTTTCTACCATCGATGCGGTTGCCGGCGACAGCCCAAGCGTTGGTTCGATCTCAATCGGCGCAGGCCTTTGGTGGGTAATATCTGGAATTGTCGCGGCGGGCATCGGCGGCTACTTGGCCGGTCGTTTATCTGGCAAGCCGTCCCACTCCACAACCGCCTACCATGGTTTGATTGCCTGGGCAGTTTCAACGCTGATTGTCGTCTACCTAGTGTCGTCAGCGGCCAGTGGCTTGATCGGTGGGGCCGTTAGTGGAGCGACGAGCGTGTTGGGCGGCGCCGGCAAAGCGGTCGGTGGTTCCGTACAGACTGCCGTGCAAACAGCTGCCCCTTCACTGAACAGCATGAATGATCCGTTGGCTAGCATTGAGGGTCAGGTTCGAAGTGCATCAGGTGGCCAGGATCCCGCGGCGCTTCGCGATGCCGCTGCTACTTCGGTACGGGCTGCTCTGTCGGGCGACCCAGGGCAGCAAGCAGCCGCTACCGACAAGGCCGCTGAAGCTCTAGCTAAGGCGCAGAATATTTCTGCCGATCAGGCTAAGGCTCAAATCGCGCAGTATCAGCAACAGTACAAGGACATGGTCGCGAAGACTAAGCAGCAGGCAAAGGAAGCTGCAGACGCCACTGCAAAAGCTGTCTCGCGAGGTGCCCTGTTCGGCGCTCTGGCGCTCCTGCTAGGCGCGCTAGCCGCGTTCTTCGCTGGTCAAGCTGGGGCGGTCGTTCCTACCGTCATCAGCTCCCCCAGGGCCTCGCACTGACCCCAGCGACCACGGCGGGCGTCAGGCAACGCATCGTAGCCCGACGCCCGCAAACGCACTTCAAATCTTAAGTGCCCATATCGTTTCGGCCTGGTGGTAATGTGTGGCAACCGAGCCTGGAGCGGCTTTGAAGCTGCACGGGCATGACGAATGCACAGTTTGAGGAGCTCTCTGGGACTAGGCCCTGCCGGACAGACCGCCTAGGGCAGCGGACGCGTCACGCTCGGTGGATGACATCGCCAACAAGAGGCAAGTTCGTCGCGGCTAGGAGTGAACTGGAACGCAAGCCGACCTGGAACGTTGCTGCCGGAGTATTCAGCTACAGGAGCGAAATATGTCACGTGGAATGCCATCAATGACGGCGTTATTGGGCTTGCTCGCTCTGGCAGGTTATCAGAACAGGGACAAGTTGGCGGAGTTGCTCAAGGGAGCCGGAAACAATACGCAGCCCGGGGCCAGTACTCAGCAAGGGCCGCTAGGAGGCCTCCTCGGCAGCTTAAGTGGTGCCGCCGCTGGGGGTGGTGTTGGTGGCCTATTAGGCGGCGGACTGGGAGAACTGCTGGATCGGTTCAAGCAGAATGGACAAGGCGATGCGGCGGAGTCGTGGATCAACAAAGGTCCCAATAAAGAACTTCCCCCACCCCAGCTAAAGCAAGCCATTGGCTCAGATGTACTGGCCGCACTCGAGCAACAAACCGGGCTGTCGCAAGAAGAACTCTTGGCGCGGCTTTCCCGAGAACTCCCTTCGGCCATCGATCAATATACGCCCGACGGCCGTATCCCCGCCTAACCTTCAACCGAAGGAACATGACATGGGTATTTTATGGACGATTATAATCGGCTTTGTAGCGGGTATGATTGCCAAGTTCATCATGCCGGGAGACAACGGCATGGTCGCAGGACGTCGACGCGCGATCTAAGAAGAGCGCACGGTCGATCGGCGCCCTCACACTTCGCGCGGTGATTCCGCAGCGCGCCCAATGCTGCGGATGGGCGGTTTAGGGAAGGAATCGGACCCTCCGCTTTGGAAGATCGAACGATGAGGTATCTGGACTGGATCGATCAGCTAAGTCCCGAAGTGGCGCTCCCGTCGATAGCCGTTCTCTTTCTTATCGCCGGCATCGTAGGCTGGTACGTGGGCAGCCTAATCCAGTGGCTGCGGCGCTGAGAAGGGACCAAACGCCTTTTCATTTTTGAGCCGGCAAGCTTCGGCTGGCCTGCGATTACCACCTTGGTGGTATGGGCCATGACGCTGTTTATACAACGAGCGGGACGGCGCGACACACTGGCAGTCCTTGCAAAACTTGACGAACTCTTGAGAGCAATTCATGACACAAAACCGAACTCGCTTCGATTGACGAAGCTTCGATTGACGAAAGCGAGCCAGAGGTAATTGAAAACATTCGAGAAGGTGAGCCGGATGTTGCGCAAACAAATAGACGCGGCTCCATTGACGCTCAATAATCAGAGCCTAGACGTCAATCAGCTATATGCTAAGTCGACGGCAAATCAGACTTGCGCATCCGAAGGGTTCGTGGCCAACGCCCGTCCCGACCAGCCCGAACTAGAACATTTTCCGGACTGAGCATTCTTTTCGGTAGCACGAAACCTTTGCGCACTTCGCCAGTTGGTATGGGCGGTAGAACCGGAAACGGCAGTTATCAGAGTCGCGCGGAGTAATGCCCGAGCGGCTTTTTTAGTGCTCTCGGTACGCGGCAGACCGATCCTAGCGCACTTGAAAGCCTGCGGGCCCTGATCTCTCCGAACAGGATGACCGCCCGCCGCCAACGGGCGAGTTGACCACCGATGCAGAAGCATCGTCTGCGGTAGAAAGTGTCGACCAAAGTCCGACAATTGCGGATTTGCCAATTCTCAAGGAAAACCTGCCGGCGGATTGGCAAGCTGAGCATCCAGTTCTCTGCGTGGCTGGACGCAGTCTCATTGACGAGGCCACCGCGATTATGCTGGCTCATCTCTCGAGTGCATGGCCTGGCGGCGCGCTTCGAGGAGGCAGAAGCCCTTTCCACAACGAATATCTTCCGCCTAGATATTACCCGCGTTGCTTGGTCTACCTCGATGCCGAGGGTCCAGCACACATGCGCTACTCGGGTCGACGTCTTAGGCGGAAGTTCCCCAATGCAACTATTATTCTAGGTTGTTGGGCCAAGGAAGTTGACCCTGCCGGGTTAGCCTCGTTGCGGGAAGGCGCAAAAGCGGACCTTGCGGCCACAAGTATGAGCGAGACCGTCAAGCTTTGTATTGAGGCTACGGGAGTCGTGACGGACGCAGATCACGCGACGTCGAGACCGGGCGCCCCGCCGGAAAACAACATAGACGCTTTCCCAGGAACATCCGCTCAAGGGTCGCTCCGCTGAAGTCGGTAATCATAGTTAGTATAGCTGCCGTAATCCCGTTCAAGCTTGTTAATGATTTCAAAGAAATCCTCATGGCCGACAATAATAAAAACCCAAGTAGAAGGAGCCCGTCGAGAAGCCAAATGGAAAATGTTCGCTTTAATTCCCGCAACATGGCCGGGACGCCCTTGATGCAGACGTACCGGCCAAGCTTCGACCTTCGATCGGCATTTATGTCAATGATTCACGCTCGTTTGTGATTACGCGAGTAATTGGAGCCGTTACGAGAGGATGAGCCTTTACGCTGGCCGCCTACCCGAGAAGGCGCAGGAGCTGGAGGTGAAGAGAGTGGCGAGGAACTTGGGTGTATTACTCGCAATTACAGTCGGGCAGTCCAAGTAGATTGCCCGACCTTGCGCGTCGTCAAGCGCGCCACCGACCTAGACCATCTGGCAGATTTTTGCTGGGAGACGGCTACCTTACCGCCTGCGTGCGATACGAAAACTTGACGTCCATCACTGGGCCCTGCGCGTCGCGCAACTCGATGACCCCGCGAGTCATCCGCACGAATGGCATCTCCCGCGAAATCAGCCACGGCTCGCGCGGCCTCTTCTTGCGCAGCTAAAATGTCCCGCAGCTCCATGCCCTGCTCATCGACGATGACCAAGTCAACTTGGTAAAAATCAAAGTAATAAGTTGACCGTGCCACGGCCTCCCAATGCAAGCGAAGTAAACGTCTCACCGTCACCGCCGGCTTCAACAAGGGCCTTGGCAAGAGACTAGAGTAACTGGGGCGTTGAAATCCTGTTCCTAATAGCTCTAGCTTGGCTTGCCTAAATCATCGAACCGAGACGATTCTCTTCTTGCCCGGCCGAAGAAATCGACGCCGACCTGGTCGCCATTAACCCAGGCGAGCTGACAGCGTCGCGCGCCCTTACAGGCCGGTCGCCTAAAATCGGCACGATAGCATGGGCCGGACAGTAGCCGAGCGGACAAAGAGCGATTTATATCGGTTGATGTTGCAAGGAGGACAACGGGGCGCACGCCGCGTTAAGGGGTGCGACCGCGTCTTCTCGCGACTAGCGCTGCGTGTGTGCTTAGTCGAGCGCTCGAAGCTGCTGCCTTCCCTCGCCGGGCTAAGCACGTCTTGAGGCTGCCTCTTTGCATGCGATGAATGCCACAGAGGGGTCATTCGGCCGCGGTGCTGAACTTCGTCGGCACGGCCGCCACCTCGCGTATAGCGGATAATAGCTGATCTGTTGCGGTCTGCTGGATCATGTGGCCGTTACCGACAACGCGGTGAAATTTACTTTGTCGAACGTCGGAATGAAGCCGGGCTGACTGTGTGTCGATATCGATCAACCGGTCTTGCTCGCCCGCAATGATGACTACGGGCATCTTCAAATCCGCATACCGATTGCGCAGCGTGAAGGCGTCGGGAATCATCATAGCCGACTCAGCCGCCGATGCCCGGATCTGTGAAGGACGCAGCGCCATCTCCTTCGGAAACGCCCGGAACTTTTCCGGCACGGATTGAGGACCGAAGATTTTCGCCATCATCAGCGGCCAAATCGCGCGGCTGATCAGCGGCGCCAAGGTATGACTGAGAATGTCCCCGATCAGCGGCAAGGCCGGCGTGCCCATCGCGATGACGTCAAGTCTCGCAGTCGGATAGTAATAGCCCGAGGCAAGGACCAGTCCGCGAACTAGATCAGGATACTTTAGGGACAGTGCCACGGCAACCGAAGCGCCCCATGAGTGGCCAAGAACGATGGCGTTGGAAACGTTGAGCCGCTCGAGGGCGTTTATGATCAGTTCGGCCTGGGCATCCGGCGTCCAGACTACGTTGCGCGGGCGGTCGCTGTGGCCAAAGCCGGGACGGTCGAAGACGATTACCCGGTAGTTCTTAGCTGCAAGATCAATTAGACCGCTGGATTCGAAATCGTCAATCATGCTGCCATTACCGTGCAACAGGATCAGCGGTTCGCCTGAGCCCCGTTCAACATAGTGCAGCCGAACGCCATTAACGTCGAGGAAGCGACCGGGGGCCGGATTGTCATGCTCCGCGTTCATCTCAAGTTGGCGGTTAACTAGGGCAATTGCGGCGAGGGCTCCGATCGCAACCGCCGATGCTGCCGCGAAGGAAGGTGCCTTTGCGTTGCGACGTTGAACCCGGATGGAAGGCAGGCGTCTAGCGTTGGCTGAAATCATAATGGTACTCGGAGAGCGCGTGCACGAAATCCAGATGATCTGGGAGATGTTGCACCTGCTAAGTGAACCGGCGATGACTCTGATCGTTCCTAACGCTTTAGTTGCGAAATTGCCGACTAACCGTGGTCGGTAAGAGTCCTGTGCGGTCAGTTTACCGGTGCTGTTGGAACCAGGCTAACGCCGAAAGCGCCTAATGTTGGTCCATCGACGTCTCGCCCGGAAGCGCTTACAGCGCCGACCGCTCGGGCTCCCGCACAGAGTTCGCGATGTGCTTCTCGTTAATCATCTAAACGCCGGCGCGCTGTTCCGCGAGAGCGGCTCATTGGATTAATCGGCGCGTTTGCCTCAGCCGTTTCAATTCGCCGCGCTGCTGGCGCCGGCCACCTCGGTCATCGAAATGGCGGACCTCGACTCATCCGCTTGCTGAGCGAGTGCATCACTTGGAAAATCGCTTTGGAGACACTCGGCCCCTATTAGCTCTTGATACAGTCCAACGTGATCATGGGCCATTCGTTGAGACGAAAAACGTCGCTCGAACTCATGCCGGATTCTCCGTCGATCCAAAGTCAGAAGATGGGGTAATTTCTTGATCGCCTCGTCCTTCGACTGGACCACGATGCCCGTTTTGCCATCCTCGATGATTTCCGACACCGAGCCTCGATTGTGAGCGAGAACCGGCGTGCCGCATGCCATCGCCTCAATCATTACTAGGCCAAATGGCTCCGGCCAATCAATCGGGAATAGCAAACCGGAGGCTTCACCCAGAAATTTTGCTTTCTGATGTTCGTTGATTTAGCCAATGAATTCGATGCCCGGTTGATCCAGCAATGGAGCGATCCGTTCGCGAAGTATTGTTCGTCCACCCGATCAATCTTCGCGGCCATTTTTAGTGGGATACCGGCGGATCGTGCGATCTGAATAGCGGTTTCGGGACCCTTCTCGGGAGCAATTCGACCAAGAAAAGCAAGATAGCCACCTCGGGGATGCAGGGTCAGCTTAAGATCTGTTTCAGGGAGACCGTGATAAATCGTTTTGGCGAAGTTTCCGATTGAGATCGGTGTGCGTTGGCTGTCAGAAATGGAGATCAAACGCATTTCATCAAAACCAATGTAAATCGGCTTGTTATCAGGAAGATCCTACCGCCCGTGAAGAGTGTAGGACACGCGAGGACATGTCTCGGAAAAGTGGGAAGTGCAAATAGTCGATGTGGAAGTGAAGAATATCGAACTGGTGCGACTGGCGCCGCACCCGGTCGAGCATGAGCATGTAGTATGGAATGACGTCACAGACTTTGGCGTCCAGCCGAAGTGCTTTAGGAACGCAGCTCACTAATTTTGCCGAGGTTACTGAATCGCCGCTGGCGAATAAGGTAACGTCGTGGCCTAATTTGACCAATTCTTCCGTGAGGTAGGAAACGATCCGCTCAGTCCCACCGTAGAGATTGGGGGCACACTCTCCATCAGCGGGGCAATCTGCGCGATTCTCATCTTAGTTTTCACCCCCGCGCGAACCGCCTGATGTCCAGTAACGCACCCAACGTTCGGAATTGCTTAATGTTCCTACTTGAGCGCGTCCGACACCCACTTTCACGAGCAACCCTTCATTGCCGCGTAAATCGATACTGTCCAGCACCTCCTCCCCCCCGCGGTCTAGAAACGAAGATAGAATGACACGCCCTGATAAGCTTTCATCAGGAAATGAGATAGGCACAGGTCCCATGTTCAACGCCACCAACAACCGCTCCTCGCTCAGCTCACGATAGAACAGCAACAGATCGCCGCTGGCCTTTAAAGGCGTGTACGAGCCCTCCGTGAGAGCAATATGATTGCGCCGGAGATCGATCAGCTGACGATATAACCAATAGAGCGATCCTTTATCCTTGCGGAAATAGTCCACGTTTTCATCACGAAAATTGTCGGCCACAGGCAGCCAGGGATCCGCGTCCGAGAAACCGGCAGATTTCGTGGCATCCCATTGCATCGGGGTGCGGCACCCGTCACGACCTACCCCGATCCCTGGAACGTTTTTTTCGAACGGGTCCCGAACCTGATCCGGGGAAATAGCCGCCTGCTGAAGGCCGATCTCGTCACCGTAGTAGAGGGTTGGCGTTCCGCGCAATGTCATCAGAAGCATTGCAGCGACGCGCACTTGGTCCGCCCCGATTCGGGTTGCGAGGCGCGGTCGGTCGTGGTTGCCCAGAACCCAATTCGGCCACCCTCCCGACGGAAGAGCGGCCTCATACTCATCGATCAGCCGTGCGAGCAAGCGTGCTTCCCATTTGGCCGTAAGGAGCGCAAAGTTGTACGGAAAGTGGACTCCATCCAAATCGCGACCGTAGTACGCGACGAGGCGCTCGATCGGAAGATAAATTTCTCCCAGTAGCACCCGATCGGAAAATTCGTCTGTCACTTGCCGCATACCGCTAATCGCATCATGAACTTCGGGCAAGTCAGCTGTATAAAGTGGGATTAGCGCATCGCGAGGAAGCCCACCGGGCCGGAATTCGTGATTCGGGGGATTGTTGCGAAACTGATCGTCCTTAATGAGATACCAGACGGCATCTACGCGGAATCCATCGACACCACGTCTGAGCCAAAAGCGCATGACGTCGTGGATGGCGTTGCGAACGGCGGGATTGCGCCAGTTTAAGTCGGGCTGTGCGGACAAGAAAGTATGACAATAATACTGATTAGTGTTCGGATCGAATTCCCACGCGCTTCCTCCAAATTCTGAAAGCCAGTTAGTTGGAGGCCCGCCGTTTGGAGCCGGATCACGCCAGATAAACCAATCGCGTTTCGGGTTATGGCGAGATGCTCTGCTTTCAACAAACCAGGGGTGTTGATCGGATGTATGATTAGGAACTAGGTCTAGCAGGCTGCTGAAAAAGCTGATTGCAGGAGCGATTTTCTTGATCGGCGCGAGGATGCGGCGACTTCCGAGGTCTGAACGACGCCGTAGGCGGTGTCTCGGAGGCGATTTTGCTTCATTTTCGA
>NZ_JBWBWM010000050.1:0-48076 GCF_056174665.1 Bradyrhizobium sp. WYCCWR15520 | reverse complement strand
GCACCGACCGCGGCGGCACGCTGCGCTACGCATGGCTCCGCGCGCCGCCACTCCACCGAATACAAAATTCACATCCAAGCCACCAGTCGGCACGCTTGACTCAAAAGCCCTCATATGAGGGTGGGCAGAGCGAAGCGTGCCCACCATCGCGAGCGCGGCATTGAGTGGTGGGCACGTCGCTACGCGCCTTTGCCCACCCTACGAACCGCGAACCTCTAAAGCGTCACCTGCTTGTCGCCGCATTGCTTGCAGGTGTATTTGACGCGGGTTTCGCCCTTTTCCGCCTGGACGCGGTTGGGCGCGCCGCATTTGCCGCAGACCGCCTCGATCCGGGTGTTACCCTGTTTGACGACGATGGCCTTCTTTGCCATCGTCTCGCGGATCAGGCGCTCGGCCTCCTCGCGCATCGCTTGCTTCGACATCGGCCTGCCCCGTCATGAACGCTACGGCCGCGGTCTTATCACAGTCTCGATGCATTTCGTAAGTCGCGCGTGAAAAATCTCGTGACGAATACGGAATGTCACGTCGTCTCCGGCGTCAGCGCCAGCAGACGCCGCACCAGCGCCAGCGCGGTTTCGGTGGCCGGATCGGCCGAAATCACGGGAACCGCGAGCGCGATGACGTCGATCGGATCGTGCGAGAGGACGATGAGATGTGTCGCGCTGTTGGCCGCCAGCAGTGACACCACGCGCTCGACGGCAGGATCGGACGATGTCAGGCCCCACGGCGCGTCGGGACGGCGCAGCACCCGCCGGCTCGACAGGAAATCGCGCAGCAACGGCGGATCGTAAGTCAGGAGTTCGCTCTCCCGATAACGCCGGGCACTCTCGAAGATCGGATGGCGCGCGAGTTCCGCTATCAGCGCATCGCGCGTCTGGGCCGGCGAGACCGCGACGGAATTGAGAACGCCGGGCACCTGCGCTTCGAAGTGGGCGCGCAACGCGTCCACCATCAGCCCGATGGTGAGAACGCCTGCGATGGCGATGGCGCAAAATCGCATGACCTGCGCCGCATCGGCATCCGGCGCGACAAACGCCGCGGCAATCCCGAGAAGCGCCGAACTCGACAGCCGCAGGACTGTCAGCGCCTGACGCTGCGTTTCCGCACCACGTTCCGCGATCAGGATCGCTGTCACTACGAGCAGCGCCCCCAATGCTCCGAGCCTGACCGGGATGTCCGGCACCAGCACCCTGAAATCGGTGACGATGAAGGGAATGACCAGAACGGCGCCCACGGCGAGGCGAGCGATGCTGCGATTTTCCGACGCCATCAGCGTGGTCCGGTCGCGCGTCGCCAGCAGCCAGGCGCAGATGGCGAAACCGCCAAGCTGGAACAACGCAAGCAGCATGGCGGCGGGCATTGCGAGGGTTTCCAGTCCGGCAGCGCCGGCGAGACCAAGCGCGATGCCGCCGGTCAGAATTGCGATCTTGGCCCATCGCGGGGCATGACGCCGCAAAATGCCTTCGGTGACGATCAATCCGCCGAGCGGGATCAGCGCAGCCGGAATCGCCGACAAATTATTTAGCACCGCGCTGCCGCTCCACCACGCCGTGCCACGCACCAGGAACAGCGACGCGATAATGCCAAGCGCGACCAGAAGCCGCCGGGTCAGCGGACCCTTGGGATCGCGCCGGTGGAGCGTGACCATGGCGACGCCAAGCCCGATCGCGCCGCAGAAATTGACGATGGAATCGGCGATCATGCCAGATGTCATTTCACCTAGCGTCATCGGCCGTTCCCCAGCCATGGGCGCAGGCTGCCGAACGGACGCGTATCGTCGAACCAGTAAACCACCGGCAGTATCAGCCGCTGCAGCGCCAGCACGGCGGAGGCCGCGAGCAGCGCCGGCAACGAGCCGGCCGGCACATCCTGCTGGATGTAGCGGCGCGCGCCGGCAAGATCGATGCGACCAATCTGAAGGACGTCGTCGCCCCTTCCGTAATCGAGTTCGCGCGCGCACCAGGCGTTATATTGCTCGTCGCGATGCTTCGGCGCGACTTCGAAGGTTTTCTTCAGCGCGTCCGATCCGCCGGTATAGGCATTGGTGATGACAAACCGGGCCTCGTCAAAACCGGCTTCCTCACCCACGCCGAACACGGCGCGATGACGGGACATGATGCCGCGCGCCAGTTGCAGATGCGCAAAGCTCTGGCGTGCGTCCGGATGCGGCGACGGAAAGACATCGGAAAAGGTCTGGCTGACCATGCCGACCACCGACGGCACCTGCGTGACGTTCGAGATCCATTTCGGACGCAGGCCGTCACGGACAAACAGAACCAGTGCCGTCAGGCCATACAGCACCCAGGAGAGCCCCTGCCCGCGCTCATCGGGATCGACCATGACAAGGCCGAGATGCGTGACCTCCACCGGCTCGCCGTCAAGTTCGACTTCCATGACCGACAGCGCGTTGAAGGCGATCGGCCGCCCGGTCGCTTCCTCGGAGATCAGCGTAACGATAGCACGCGAAAGCCGTTCGCGCTCGCCGGAGAATATGCCGTAGGTAAGGTCCTCCTCCGGCAACGACTTGGCGGCGACGACGCGCAGTTGCGACACCAGTGCGTCGAGTTCGGCTTCGGAGAGCGACAGGCCGGGGGCCTCGACAATCCGCGTGACCAGCCCGGAATGGGTGCGCAGGGCAAGATCGATGGTGGGCTGGCGCAGCGCCTTCAGCCAGAAAGCGGCGTAACCGCGCAGGCGCCCGGCGGTGGACCCGACCTGCGCCAGACCGCGACGTATCGCCGAATTATCGCTCCAGAAAGACGCCATGCGACCCGCCTGCACCGGGGCCAAACTTGTGCGCCCCGCCCGTTAAGGACCCATGATTGCGGCGAGTTGCGGCTGCAGCAAGGTAAACGATGTATTGAATGCGTCGAACGCCCCACAAGATACGCAAACGGCGGATGCGCAAGCACCCGCCGCCTGCCTTCGCCAGGACCGCGCCACAGGATACGCGGCTTGGTTTTACGAAGCCTTGATCTACGACGCCTTGATCTACGAAGTCTTGGAAACTTCCATCAAGAGCCGCTCGGCCTTGGCATCCTCGATGCGGTTGACCATCCGGCTGCTCTCGTGAACGTCGCGGACCGTCTTGGTCAGGGTGACGCAGGACTGAATGAGCATCACGATGCCCATCGCGAGGTAGCCCTTGATCCAGAGATCGACGGGGAGAAAGTAGACGCCGATCGCGACCAGGAAGGCTGAGGCGCCGAACGAAGCGTAGGTGAAGGTGACCCAGGCATTGCTGTGATGCGGGGAATTCTGATTCATGGCGCCATCCTGCTGATGATAATATGCCGATCGAAAATCGCAGACCGCTTGCGTGGGTTTCGCGCATTCAATTGCGCGACTTAACCCGTCCGAGTTTCTGCACCCGCGTCAGTTAACAAGCTATGAGCCGAGCATCTTCAGGTTGTTCGAAGGTAAACGATATCTTGAGCGGCCGCATCAAAAATGATTGATGCAGGAACGGCCGACGCCTGCCGGATCAGGCCGGTTGGCTGCGACGATTGTGCGAGAGCAAGGAGCAGGCACCAGCGGAGAGTGCCCCGATGATTACGATCGGAATCAGCGAGCACAGCGGCGGTGGCACCACCTTGTTCCCCAGTTGAACCCACAAACAGAGGCTTAGTCCGACGGCAACGGCCCCCCCCCCCCGGCGATTGTGGTCAAAGGCACCCGCAAAGAAATGGGCACGATATAGGTCAGGACTCCGTCAATAGGTCCGGTAGCCGCACATATGATCAGGCTGAAGAAAAACACAATGTGAATGGGGTAAATGTCGACGGGAGCTCCCCCGGCCGCGACGGCCGCCACCAGCAATGCAGCGAAGACTCCGAATACCGGACCCAGCAAAACGAACACGAGCGCTCTTCGCAGTCCGGGCGAAATCGGATGCCCGTGGCTACCATCATTCTGAGCAGGATTCTCAAAAGGCATGGGCATTCCTTTGGTGGGGAACGAAAGGACGGGCCCATCCCGGACAAGCAAAACGGGGTGCCGAGATCCCCGCCGTCCGCCCTCGCTAACCGCCGTGACAGGTTACGCGATCTGCAGCATCCCTTCTTCACGCACTGACCGGTTCAAGGGAATGCTGCTGCCGGCCTTTATAGTCGTGCGACAACAACGAACATGCGCCCATCAGGACAGCGCCGCCAATGGCGAGCGTCAGCACGATTGATGACGGCAACAAACTACTGAACAGCACAAGGGCTTCGCCCGTGGCAATCGCCGCTCCAACCATCGCGGTCAGGTACGCCCGCAATGAGATCGACAAAACGCTAAGATATCCATCCGCAAACCCTGCGGTCACCGACGCCGGCAAGGTGACGACGGCCAGCACCACCGCGCATAAGGCTGCGAGGTCCACGGATTTTCCACCAAAGATGGCGACACACGACAAGAAGACGATGACAAACACCGACACCGGTGCCACCACGAGGAATACGAACGCTCTTTTCATCGAAGCCGACTTTCTAGCAAAATGTTGAGCGGCTTGATCATCGAAGCCGGCGAACAGACGGCGGATGCCGAGGCACCCGCCGCCCATCCTCGCCAGCACCGCGTCACAGGTTACGCGGGCTTCGAAATCAGGCAGCTTTGAAATCAGGCGGCCTTGGAAACTTCCATCAGCAGCCGCTCGGCCTTGGCGTCCTCGATGCGGTTCACCAGCTTGCCGCTCTCGTGCATGTCGCGCACGGTCTTGGTCAGGGTGACGCAGGACTGCACCAGCATGACGATGCCCATCGCCAGATAGCCCTTGATCCAAAGATCGAGCGGCAGGAAGAACACGCCGATGGCGACCATGAAGGCGGAGGCAGAGAATGAGACATAGGTGAAGGTAACCCAGGCACCGCTGTGGGGTTGGACATTCTGGTTCATGATAATCTCCTGTTGATATGGGTTTTAATCGATCGGGTTCAGTGTCAGGCAGCTTGCGTGCGTTTGGCGTTCAGCCGCGCGAGCACGTCGTCCGCGGTTGATTTGAGCCGAGGGCCAAAGCCCTGTTCGGCGAGCTTTTCGGCGGTCGCCAGCGGACCGCTGGCCGCGTCGAGTTCGATCAGTGCGTCGGCGGCGGCCTGGGCCTCGATCTGCCGCTCGCGCAGGCGCTTCAGCGTGTTCTCCGCTTCCGGCAGCGTGGATTCGTAAGGACGTGCCGCTTCGATGCCGCCCCTACGAAGATTGCGAACTGCTTCGGCCGCACGGGCGATGCGACGGCCGCGCTCGAGCTCGGTGATCCGCGCCTCGGCAGTGCTGACCTGACGCTTCATTCGCGTGATTTCAGTCGCGAACAGCGTCCGCGCGGTCATCGCGGCATCGCGGTCGGCTTCGAGATTGGCGATCGCCTGCGCCGCCTCGCGGGCGAGATCTTCCCTTCCGCCATCGAGCGCAGCGGTGGCGCGAACTTCGAGGTCGGCGATCCGCGCGTTGGTGGCGTCGAGACGGCGGCCTTCCTGCTGGTCGCCTGCGATCGCCAGCGCCAGCGAGCGCTTGGAACGTTCGACGGCGGCCGCCGCATCGCGCATCTGCTGATCGAGAATGAGCAGCGCCGCGCGGTCTTCCAGTTCTTCCCCCGCGACAGCCACGCTGCCCCGGAAAAGCGTCAAAACAGTTTTGAACATCGGTAGCTCCCTGTGTTATGAGCACTGCTCATGAATTAGTTGTAGCACATCGTGAGCATTGCTCAAGAATTATTTTGAGCGGCGCTCAAGACAGGTGGAAAATGTCCAAGGCATTGGAAAGACGAGCCATTCACCGAGAATCCTTGATTCTGGCCGGGGAGCGACGGATTGCCGCAGATGGATTGGCGGGTCTAAAAACCCGCGATCTGGCCCGGGACATCGGCGTCGCCAACGGCGCGGTCTACAATCTCGTCGAGGACGTCGACGAACTGATCCTGCGGGTCGGATCGCGCACGCTGGCGCGCCTCGACGCCGCGCTCACATCAGCCGAAGCCGACGGCCCCGCCTCCCCTCGCGAAACGCTGGTGCGTATCGCGGTCGCCTATTGCGATTTCGCCGCCGAAAATCTCGAACTATGGCGTGCGCTGTTCGAGCATCGGATGGCGCCGGGCAAGCCGGTGCCGGAATGGGCGATCAGCGAACAGATGGATCTGTTCCGCCACATCTATCACCCGCTCGCCAAACTCTTTCCGATGCGAACGCCGGCCGAACTCGGCGTGACGGCGCGAAGTCTTTTCTCGGCTGTGCACGGCATGGTGCTGCTCGGGCTCGAACAGAAGCTGATCGCGGTGCCGGTCGAGGCACTGCGCGAAGAGATCGCGGCTATCGTGCGCGCGATGGTCGATGGGCTGACGGGGAAGTCTGATTAGACCTCGAAGATAACGTCACAGTCAGTCTCGATCGTCGCGGTCGTGCTCCTGCAGGCGTTTCCATGGATCCTCGCCTCTTGGAGGCTCGCCCGGGCCGTAATTCTCCACGATCAAATCTTCAAGCCAGACTTGGCCGTGCGGGCCGGCGACGCGCTTCGAGCGCAATGGGCTGGTCCAGTTGCACACCTCGGGTTGATAGAACACATAGCGGCTGCTCTTCGCCACGATCGCGAAGAAGAGGTAGGCGCGGCCCGGCTCGAAGTAAAATTCGCAATCCATGTCCTTGTAGACGTCCAGCAGCCTGACGCGGGCGGCCAGTTTGTCGGCCCCCTTCCAGACGCGATCGACGTCTACGGTCCAGGTGTGACCTTTCACGTCCAGCACGTTGCCGATGAAGACGTACTGAGTGCGTGCAAAACCCTCGGCAGGCGAGATCGAATCGCACGTGCAGGCATGCGCGACGTCGGCCGCCGTCGCCGACAGACACAGCAAACCGACGAGCCACGCGAGAACCTTCAAGGGCGGCCGCCACAACATGCGATGAGTCATATCCATCTCCCGCTAAGGAGTTCAGTCAAGGTGCAGGCCGTTATGTCGCGCCGCGATCGACACAAGCCGTAGGGTGGGCAAAACGAAGCGTGCCCACCATTGCGAGCAGAGTGCTGGATGGTGGGCACGGCGCAAGTGCGCCTTTGCCCACCCTACGGACTACATCTCGACAATCACGTAGCTGTCCTCGACATGCACCGGAAACGTCTCGGCCACGTAAGGACCCTTCTGCAGTTCCTCGCCGCTTTCGACTGCTACCGGATACGAACGCACCTTCACCCGCTTCGGATCGAAATACGATTGCCCATTGCGCATGTCGAATTCCCAGCCGTGCCACGGGCAACGCAACAATTCGCCGACGCGCGAGCGCTGATAGACACCCGGCTCCGGCGAGGTCAGCCGCGCCACGCAGGCAGCCTTTTCCAGCGGCGCGCCCTCATGCGGGCAGCGATTGAGCAGCGCGAAGAACTCGCCATTGACGTGGAACACGACGATGTCACGGCCCTCGACGCCAAAGACCTTGTTGCCGCCGGGCGGGATGTCTGTCGTGCGGGCGACGATGTGACGGGCCATGTGATCCTGTTAGAGCTTGTAGAGCGCGCGCGCGTTGCCGTTGAAGATTTTCCGGCGCTCGTTTTCCGTCAGCGGCGTCTTGAAGGCATAGCGCGGATCGTCGAAATCCCAATGTGGATAGTCCGACGAGAACAGCAGACGATCGGCACCGACCCATTCGATCAGC
Source organism: Bradyrhizobium sp. WYCCWR15520 (assembly GCF_056174665.1). NCBI lineage: Bacteria > Pseudomonadati > Pseudomonadota > Alphaproteobacteria > Hyphomicrobiales > Nitrobacteraceae > Bradyrhizobium > Bradyrhizobium sp. WYCCWR15520. The sequence continues at coordinate 40,460 of NZ_JBWBWM010000050.1, read as the reverse complement.
GAGCGCAGATGCTTTGCCTCATCGGGCTCGTCGATCGGCTGCGTCGTGAACCAGAAATGCTCCTTCACATACTCTGAAGGCCGCCGCTTGAGATGCGGCACCTCGCTGCGGAACGCCTCGAAATGCCGGTCCATGCGCCAGGTGGCCGATGGGATCCAGCCAAAGCCGCCTTCGATGAAGACGATCTTCAGATTCGGGAACCGCTCGGGCACGCCTTCGAGCACGAGGCTGGTGAGCTGCGCCGCCATGGTGTGCGCGTTCGACTGGTGCTCCTCGACATAATAAGACGGCCAGCCGCCGCCGGTCGGCGCATGCCCGCCATAGCCGCCGACATGAATGCCGAGCGGCAAGCCCAATTCCTGCGCGCGGGCATAGATCGGCCAGTAGCGGCGGCGGCCGAGCGGCTCGTTGGCGCGCGGGCAGACATTGATCTGCACATAGCGGCCGATCCTGGCGCAGCGCTCGATCTCGGCGATCGCGAACTCTCTGTATCGTCCTGCCCGGCGAGGATCGAGGCTTTCAAGCGCGGATCGCGGTCGGACCAGAACGCAAGCTGCCAGTCATTGATGGCGCGCTGGACCGCGGCGCCAAATTCCAGGTTCTGCTGCGAGAAGATGAAGAGATCGAGCACCTGCAAGATGCCGTACTCGACATCGAGCGGATCGAGGTGCTGCTTGCGCATGAAATCGAGATCGGAGCCCGGCGGCCCGCCGGTCGGCGGCCAGGCGTCGCGGCGCGCGATCAGCGGCGAGGAGCGCGGATAGGGTGTGGTGCCGATATAGGGCGTGCGCAGATGGCTGCCATAGGTGCGCAAATGCTCCTGCCAGCGCCTCGGCATGAACTGCTCGATATCGGCATGCGCATGAATGCTCGGATGCACATCGCAATCGATGATGCGCAGCCGGCTCTGGGCGGCGATTTCCTCGCCGAGAATGGGGCGGTCGATGACGTCACTCATGCGATCCTCCTTGGAATTTATGGTTCACGCGGCAAGCTTCAGCCGCGGAAACGTCTCAAGCGGGTTATCGGCGCACATGCGCGAAGCAATGCTGGCTGGCAGATGCGGCGGCATCGGATCATCGCCGTCGAATTGCCAGTGCGGATAGTCCGACGCGAACAGGAACATCTTGTCGGAGCCGATCTGCTCGATGACATCGGCGACGCCAGCGGCATCCGGCGGACCATCAAACGGCTGCATGGTGACGCGGACATGGTCGCGAATGATCGCGGCCGGCTCGCGCTCGACCCAGGGCACCTCGACGCGCACGCCGCGCCAGGTCTTGTTGGCGCGCCACATGAAGGCCGGCAGCCAGCTCACGCCGGATTCCATCAGCACGACCTTGAGATCGGGGAATTTGCCGAACACACCCTCATAGATCAGGCTCAGGAGCTGGGCCTGAAACGCCTGCGCTTCGGCGAGATAATATTCGTAGCGATAGGACGGCCAGCCGATCGAGCTTGGCGCGGTGCGATAGGCGCTGCCGGCATGGATCGCGACCGGCAGCTTGTGTTTCGCGGCCGCCTGCCACACCGGCCAATAGTGCCGGCGTCCGAGCAGCGTCTCGCCCTGCGCCAGCACCAGCACGGAGACGAAGCGGTTGTCGCCGGCCCTGCGCTCGATTTCCTCCACTGCCAGATCCGGCGCCTGCAAGGGCAACACGATCGACGCACTCAGCCGCGAATCCTTCGAAAGCCATTCGGCCGCGATCCAGTCGTTGATCGCCTTGCAGAAGCCGGCCGCCATATAGGAATCGAACACCGCCTGCGCGCCATAGACGACATTGCAGATGGCGTGGCTCGCACCGAGCTGGTCGAATGCGCCGCGCTGCACCATCTTGAGCTCGCCGCCCGGCTTGCCATTGGCGGGACGCCAATCGGCGCGGCCGGTGAACGGCATGTTGGGCGGATAGGAGTTGAGATCGAGGCCGTCGATGGCGCGGCTGACCACCTGTTCTTTCCAGTGGTCGTCGAGATAGGGCAGCAGCGTGGTGCGGGTGCCGCCCACCGCGGGATGGATATCGCAGTCGATCCGCGTGGCCGCCATGGAGGTTCCTCGGGATTTCGTCTTGCCAGCGATCTTGGTGTCGCGGCCGCAACTGTGACGCCGATGCGGGGACGGCGCAAGCGCATAACTGGAGGGCCGCTCTGCCTTGGATGCACGCCGCATTTCCCTTCTCCCCTTGTGGGAAAGGGAGGACCGTGGTGCGATTGACAGGCGAAGCCATCCCAATCCAGATATTCGCGCAAGGGGCGCGTCGAATTGAGGAACGAAATGCAACTGAAATTTGGCAGGCCGGCTATTCTCGCCGTCGCGCTCCTCACATGCAGCGTGTCCACCGCATCGGCCGCCTCCGCAACGGCGAGCGGACAGGCCGCACTGGCGCTCGCGGGCGTCGTGGCGCTCTATTCGCCGCTACTCACCTCGGATGAACGGGAAGCCGTCTCGGCGCTCTTCGTCGGACAGTCGGGCGTGCGCTACGCCAGGAAGATTTCGGTCACGGCGGACAAGATCGTCTGCCGCGTCAGCAATGTCGACATCACCGCGCGCACCTGCGAGCTGACATTCAAGGGCGCCAAGCAGACCATCACCGGACGGCGGGCCAGCGAAGTCTTTGCAACCGAAGCCATGGCCGGCGTTCCCCCTGACGGCACCGCCGGATCGGTGTCCGAAAGCCTCTCGAAGCTGAACTGCACGCTCGACCCCGCCGAGATCAGGAAAAAGGCGGGCGGTGGCGCCGACTGCTCGTTCGAGACGGGGAATTGAACGCTCTTTCCCTTCTCCCCTTGTGGGAGAAGGTGGCATAGGCAGCCTTTGGCCGCCGTCTCTTAGAACGCCGATGCTTCGCATCGGCTACGGCGCCGGATGAGGGGTTCTCTCCGCGGAGACAGACCCCTCATCCGTCTCAATCGCGCTTTGCGCGATTGATCCACCTTCTCCCACAAGGGGAGAAGGAAGAAGTGCCCGCGCGATTGACAGACAAATCCGATCACCTCCAAATGTCCACCCAAGATCGGAAAAAGGCAGATCGCGTGGCGGGCAACGAGCAGGAAACTTACGAATGCGACGCGCTGGTGATCGGCTCGGGATGCGGCGGCCTGTCGGCGGCGGTCACCGCCGGACACCACGGCCTCGATGTTCTCATCGTCGAGAAGGAGCCGCGCTTTGGCGGCACCACCGCGCGTTCCGGCGGCTGGCTGTGGATTCCCGGCACCTCGTTGGCGAAGGCCTGGGGTATCGAGGAAGGTCCGGAGCAGGCGAAGACCTATCTGCGCCATGAGGCCGGCAACAGCTTTGATGCCGCGCGCGTCGATGCGTTTCTCTCCGCCGGTCCCGAAGCCGTGGATTTTTTTACCAGCAAGACTGCGGTGCGCTTCGACATGCCGCTGACGTTTCCGGATTATCACGCCGAAGCGCCCGGTGGCGCGCAGGGTGGCCGATCGATGGTGGCGCGGCCGTTCGATGGCCGCGAACTGGGCGAGCATATCAAGCATCTCGGCAGTCCCCTCCCCGAACTCACGGTGTTCGGCATGATGCTGGGCTCCGGCAAGGACATCGTCCATTTCATGCGCGCGACCAAATCGCTGACCTCGGCGATCTACGTGGCGAAGCGGCTGTCGAAGCATGCGATGGACGTGATGCGCCACGGTCGCGGCATGACGCTGACCAACGGCAATGCACTCGCCGGGCGGCTGGCGAAATCCGCGTTTGAGTTGAAGATACCGCTGTGGCTGTCATCGCCGGTGCATGAACTGATCGTCGAGGATGGCGCAGTGCGTGGCGCGGTCGTCGAACGCCACGGAAAGCTGGTGCGCGTCAACGCCAGGCGCGGCGTGGTGCTGGCCTGCGGCGGCTTCCCGCACGACGTCGCACGGCGCAAGGCGATGTTTCCGCACGCGGGCGATGGCACCGAGCATTTCTCGCCCGGTCCCGTCGGCAACACCGGCGACGGCTTGCGACTGGCCGAGACGGCGGGAGGCCGTATCGAAGACACCTTACCGAATGCCGCGGCCTGGGTACCGGTGTCGATCACCGAGCGCAAGGACGGCTCCAAGGGCGTGATGCCACACTTCATCGACCGCGCCAAACCCGGCGTCATCGCCGTGATGCGCAACGGCAAGCGCTTCGCCAATGAAGGCAACTCCTACCACGACTTCGTGCAGGCGATGGTCAAGGCGGCGAAGCCCGGCGAAGAGATCACGGCTTTTCTCCTGTGCGATCACCGCGCCTTGCGAAAATATGGTTTGGGATGCGTGCCGCCGTTTCCGATGCCGCTACGCCATCATCTCGCCACCGGCTATCTCAAGCGCGGCACCACGCTTGCTGAACTCGCCGACCGCACCGGCATCGACCGACAAGGCCTCGAGGCAACCATCGCCGAGTTCAACGCGTCAGCCGCGGAAGGGCGCGATCCTTCATTCGGCAAGGGATCGCGCGCCTATAACCGTTACCAGGGCGATGCGCTGCACGGCCCGAACCCTTGCGTCGCACCGATCAAGGACGGACCGTTCTATGCCATCAAGCTGGTGATCGGCGATCTCGGCACCTATGCCGGCATCAAAACCGACCAACATGCGCGGGCGCTAGACGAACACGGGCAGCCGATCGCCGGTCTGTACGCCGCTGGCAACGACATGGCGAGCATCATGGGCGGCAACTATCCCGGCGCCGGCATTACGCTGGGGCCCGCGCTGACGTTTGGCTACATCGCAGGGAAGCATCTCGCGAACGCGGCTGCGCCCTAGAAATATCCGTAAGCTGGAACGAACGCCGGTGGATACGATTGTCTCAATCGAACTGGAGATCGTTCCATGCGTGCGCCTCACTTTTGCGCTGCCCTCGTCGCTTTGAGCTTCGTTCCAACGCTCGCCATCGCGGCGAATACGGAGTGGCGGCAATATGTGATCGCGGGTGCCGGAACCAGCGTCGACATGCCGGTCTCGATCTTCAGCAGCGACGCCGGACCGCCCGAGGGTGGAACCGGGCGGCGGTTTTTCACCGAAGACCGCCGCGCCGACCTGACGGTGCAGTCCGTTCCCAATCCCGAGAACGATTCCCCTGCCACGTTCCTGGCGAAGCAAAACCCGCCGGCCGGCATCATCTACAAGCGGATCACGCCGGACTTCTTTGTCGTCTCCAGCATTCGCAAGGACCGGATCTGGTACAACCGCTGCAACCGCGGCAACGGCACCATGACCTGCGTGCTGATCAATTATCCCGCCGCAGAAAAACGCCAGTGGGACGGCGTGGTAACACGGATCAGCCACTCGCTGCGAAGCTAGCGCCTCCGACTGAATCTTAGGCACATCGGGAAAAAGCGGCATTTCGGTTCCGAAACAGGGAACCGTCCCGTGTGCACTGCGTTGCCGAAGTCGTCGTTCAGTAATCGCGAGGTTGTTTCGTGAATCGCAGGGATTTCCTCGCTGCTTCTGCGTTGCCGTTGGTAACCGGCGTAGCGTCCGGGCTTCTGTCCACCGCACAAGCGCAGCCGGCGCCGTTCGACCGATCGATCGTCCGGCAAATCGCGCGCGACCTCGCAGGCAAGCCGTACAAGGCGCCCAGCGAGAAGCTGCCCGACAATCTCGCCAATATCGACTACGACCGTTATCGGGCGATCCGGTTCTTGCCGGAGCGCGCGCTGTGGCGCGGCGAAAAGCTGCCCTTCGAAGCGCAGTTTTTTCATCGTGGATTCTTCTACAAGAACCGGGTCGACATCTTCGAAGTGAAGGACGGCCAGGCGGCACCAATCGCCTACCGGCCGGACCTGTTTTCGTTCGGCGATCTGGCACCGCCCGGCCCGGCAGTCGATCTCGGCTTTGCCGGCTTCCGGCTGCATGCGCCGATCAACAAACCCGACTATTATGATGAAGTCTGCGTCTTTCTCGGCGCCAGCTATTTCCGCGCCGTGGCCAAGGGACAATTGTACGGTCTTTCGGCACGGGGACTCGCGATCAACACAGGCGAAGCGAAGGGCGAGGAATTCCCCTTCTTCAAGGCGTTCTGGATCGAGAAGCCGGCGCCGGGCGCCAACTCGATTGTCGTGCACGCCCTGCTCGACAGCGAGAGCGCCGCGGCGGCCTACCGCTTCACCATCCGCCCCGGCGACACCACGGTGTTCGACGTTGAAATGGCGATCTATCCCCGCGTCGATCTGCAACAAACCGGCCTCGCGCCGATGACCAGCATGTTCTTCTTCGGGCCGAACGACCGCAAGGACGTCGAAGATTTCCGTCCGTCGGTCCATGATTCAGACGGTCTTGCGGTTTTCAACGGCCGCGGCGAGGAGCTGTGGCGGCCGTTGCACAATCCACGCGATCTTCAGATCTCTTCGTTTGCGGATCTCAATCCGCGCGGCTTCGGCCTGATGCAGCGCCAGAGGGATTTTGCCGCCTATCAGGACCTGGAATCGAATTTCGAGCGACGACCGAGCCTGTGGGCCGAGCCGATCGGCGATTGGGGCGAAGGTGAAGTGAAGCTGCTCGAAATTCCGACCAAGGAAGAGATTCACGACAACATCGCATTGTTCTGGCGCCCCAAAGCGGCGTTGCCGGCCAAGGGCGAGCATACCTACACCTATCGTTTGCACTGGGGCCCGGGTGCCCCCAAGCCGACATCGCTGGCGCGATTTTCCCGGACCGGCATCGGCGTACGAGGCGACAACGCGGCGCTGTTCGTGCTCGACGTGACTGGCGAGAGGCTGAAATCCGTCAATCCGCAAAGCTTGCGCGGCGTGGTGACGGCCGAGAAGGCCAAAATCCAGAACATCGTCACCCAGCCAAATCCGGCGATTGGCGGCTGGCGGTTGAGCTTCGAGCTTGTGAAGGAAAAGGCCCCGGTCGAACTCCGCGCATCGCTGATGCAGGACAATGAAGCGGTATCGGAGGTCTGGGTCTATCGATGGACACCTTAGCGAATACCCGCGGCTCGCGTACGGCCCGCGCTATTCCCTTGAACGAATTTCTCCCGCCGGAATCGCCGATGGACATGGCGGCCCAGCCGTTGCGGCGGTTCGAGCCGCCACCTGCCCCGCGCTTTGCGTCGATGTGGGCTCGGCGCGCATTCATCCTTGCCGGCACCACGGTCCTGACGTCGGCGGGCTGCTACGAAATGTACCGGGTTCTTCAGGTCGGCGGCATCACGGTTCTGGAGTCGATCATCCTTGTGCTGTTCGTGCTGCTGTTCGCCTGGATCGCGTTTTCCTTCATGTCGGCGCTTGCCGGCTTCGCGGTGCTCTTGACACGAAGGAAGAACGAGCTCGGCATCGACCCGGCCGCGCCGCTGCCAGCGATCCACAGCCGGACGGCGATGCTGCTGCCGACCTACAACGAGGACCCCTACCGAGTGCTGGCGCGCCTGCGCGCGATTTATGAATCGGTCGAGGAGACCGGGCACGGTGCCGCGTTCGACTGGTTTGTTCTCAGCGACACCACCGATCCCGCAATCTGGATCGCCGAGGAGAAATGCTTTCTGCAGCTTCGACGGGACGTCGGCAGCGCGGCGGCGATTTTCTATCGCCACCGGCCCGAAAACATCGCGCGCAAGTCCGGCAATATCGAGGAATGGGTCAGGCGGTTCGGCGCCGCCTACGAATGTATGTTGATCCTGGATGCCGACAGTTTGATGACCGGCGACACCGTCGTTCGCTTGGTCGCCGCCATGGAGGAACATCCAAAGGTGGCGCTGGTTCAGACGCTGCCGATTATCGTCAATGCGCGATCCCTGTTCGCCCGATGGCAGCAATTCGCAGGCCGCCTGTACGGCCCGATGCTGGCCGCCGGGATTGCTTGGTGGCACGGCTCGGAAGGCAATTACTGGGGACACAATGCCATCATTCGCGTCCGCGCCTTTGCGCAGTGTGCAGGTCTTCCCGAACTCAGCGGCCGCAAGCCGTTCGGCGGTCATATTCTCAGCCACGACTTCATCGAGGCGGCGATGATGCGGCGGGGCGGATGGGCCGTCCACATGGCGCCGACGCTTCGAGGCAGCTACGAGGAGTGTCCACCGTCGCTGTCGGATTTTGCCGCCCGCGACCGGCGATGGTGTCAAGGCAACCTGCAGCACCTCGCGTTGCTTCCCGCGCGCGGCTTTCACTGGGTTTCGCGGCTTCATTTGCTGACCGGCATTGGATCGTATCTCACCGCGCCGCTCTGGCTGATCTTTTTGACGTTGGGAATCCTGGTGTCGTTGCAGGCGCAATTCGTCCGGCCCGAGTATTTTCCAAAGGGATATTCGCTGTTTCCGACCTGGCCGGCGCAGGATCCGATCCTGGCGGCATGGGTGTTCGTCGGCACGATGGGCATGCTGATCGCGCCAAAGCTGCTCGCCTTCATCGTGCTTCTCACCGATCGCGACACGCGAAGGAAGTTCGGCGGCGGCTTTCGGGTGCTGGCCGGCATCGTCACCGAGACGATCCTTTCGGGCCTGACCGCGCCGGTCATGATGATCTTCCAATCTTCTGCCGTTGCGGAAATCCTGTTTGGGCGCGATGCGGGGTGGCAGGTTCAGCGCCGCGACGATGGCGTGGTCTCCCGCCGGGACACCGTCAACACCTATGCGGTACCGACTTTATTTGGGCTCGTCATGGCCATCAGCGCCTACGCGGTGTCGCTACCACTATTGCTCTGGATGATGCCGGTGATTCTCGGCCTGTTGCTTGCTATTCCAATGGCCATCCTGTCGTCGTCGGTCGATCCGAGCCGGGTCCCCGGATTGTTCAGGACGCCCGAGCAGACCGCGCCACCGATCGTACTGGCGAGGGCCAACGAACTGGCCAACGCGCCGCGTTCGCTGCTTTCCTGTCCGCTGCACGAGCTGCACCGCCACGCGGACTTGCGCGAGGCGCACTTGAATAACTTGCCTGGCCAGCGGCCGCGAAACCGCGGTGATGTCGACCCGCATCTCGCGATCGCGCGCGCAAAGATCGAAGATGCCGAGAGCTTCGACGAGGCAGCCGGATATCTGAGCCGTCGCGAGAAATTCGCGGTGCTCAATGCGCCTTCGATTCTTGCAGGCTTGTTGGCGTTGCCCGACCATCGAGCATGAGACAAACTACCTTCGAATTACCTCATCATTGCAATCTAAAGTGGGGATCCACTGGGATGACGCTGGCGTCCGTCTCGTCTTGGCCGGCGCGGCAAATCTGCTAGACTACCCGTCAGCGAGGCGAAAATGGACGCGCCCGGACCCGAGCGAAGGCTCGCTGCGGTCCTTGCCGCCGACATGGTCGGCTACAGCCGGCTGATGGAGGTCGACGAGGCGGGGACACTCGCACGCCTCAAAACCCATCGGCTCGAGCTCATCGATCCCTCGATTGCCAAAAACCGGGGCCGCATCATCAAGACGACCGGCGATGGCATGCTGGTGGAGTTCCACAGCGTCGTTGACGCGGTATCGTGCGCCGCCGAGGTGCAGCGCCGGATGGCGCGCCGCAATTCCGACGTGTCGCCCGCGCGGTGGATCCAGTTCCGCATCGGCATCAATCTGGGCGACGTGATCATCGAGGAGAACGATATCTTCGGCGATGGCGTCAACGTCGCGGCGCGTCTCGAAGTGCTTGCCGATCCGGGCGGAATCTGCGTCTCGGGTGCGGTGCGCGATCAGGTTGGCGACCGGCTTGGCGACATCGTCTTTGTGGATATCGGCAACCAGACCGTCAAGAACATCAGCCGTCCGATCCACGTCTTTCGGGTGCGGCTGGAACCGGATGCCGCCGAGGCGCCCGCGAGCGGCAAGGACGGCGCGACAGCGACGACCACGACGCGAAAACCGTCCATCGCCGTGCTGCCGCTGGTCAACATGAGCGGCGATCCCGAGCAGGAATTCTTCGCCGACGGCCTCACCGAGGATATCATCACCGAACTGTCGCGATTCCGCGACCTGCTCGTCATCTCGCGCAATTCGACCTTCGTGCACAAGGGCAAGGCGGTGAATGTGCAGGAAGTCGCACGCGCGCTCGACGTCGAATACGTGCTGGAAGGCAGCGTGCGCAAGGTCGGCGATCGTGTCCGCGTCACGGTGCAGCTCATCGATGCGCAAACCGACCGGCACGTATGGGCGGAACGCTATGACCGCAAGCTCGAGGATATCTTTGCGATCCAGGACGAGGTGACCGGCGCAATTGTTGCCACCCTTCCCGGCCGCGTCGAGGCCGCCACGCACGAGCGCGCGAAGCGCCAGCGGACCGACAACATGGCGGCCTATGAGTGCGTGCTGGCCGCCAAGGTGCTGCACCACCGCTCACAGCGGGAGGCCAACGCCGAAGCGCAGGCCCTGCTCGAACGCGCGCTTGCGCTTGATCCGGACTATGCGCACGCCCACGCATGGAAGGCATGCGTACTGGGCCAGACGTGGGTTTATGGCTGGTGCGAAGATCGCGACGCCACCTTCCAGCAGGTGGCCGACGAGTTGCAGATCGCGCTGGCGCTCGACGACAACGACAGCGACGTTCACCGCATCCTGGCCGCGGTGAACCTGACGCGCAACGATCATGAAAGAGCGGCTTACCATCAGGAGCGGGCACTCGCGCTCAATCCGAACTATGATCTCGTCGTGGTGCAGCAGGGCGAGTTTCTGACCTGGCTGGGGCGGCCGGAAGAAGGCATCGACTGGATCAAGAAGGCGATGCGCCTCAACCCGTTTCATCCCGAACGCTTCTGGAACCACCTCGGTCGCGCATATTATTGCGCGGAGAAATATGCCGACGCGGCCGAGGCGTTCGCGCGGATCACGCGGCCCGACTTCACCCATCACGCCTTCCTTGCCGCCATCTTCGCGCAGATGGGCGACGGCGTTGCGGCTGCCGCACATGCCGCCGAGGTCGTCAAGCTCGAGCCGGGTTTCTCGGTGGCCAACTATCTCGCCACCCAGCACTACAAACAGGCGGCCGACCGCGCCCGCCATGAGGCGGGGTTGCTCAAGGCGGGGTTACCGGCGTGAGGTTGGTTGCAACCAAATCGTGATGGCTGAGTGCGTGAGCCTGTCTCGACTGCTAGGAGCCGGCAGTCCGTCTTCGCTTTCACTTCGTTCAAGCTACGCCGGACACGCTCCGACCTGACGGCCTTCGCGTGGCTTGCCCAGCCGTAGCGTGCGGCACGAGCCCGCCTTCGCCAAGTGGCTTCGGCGCGGCAGCCTTCGCTTGCTTCGCTACGATAGGACTGAGTGTGGCTTGCCTAGCCGTAGCTTGCGAAGCAAGCGAAGGCTGGTGGGCACGACAGGGATCGAACCTGTGACCCCTACCATGTCAAGGTAGTGCTCTCCCGCTGAGCTACGTGCCCTAAAGTCCGTATTGGGTGGGGTCCGTATATCGGCTCCAAAGCGCCCCCGCAAGGATACTTGGATGTATTTCTGGAGCGATTTTGACGGAAATGGAGGCCGAATCAGGCCGCCAGCATCTTGTTCACTTCGCTGACCAATTCGCGGAGGTGAACGGGCTTGGCCAGCACCTTGGCGTTCTTGGGTGCTTCCGAATCGGAATTGAGCGCCACGGCGGCAAAGCCGGTGATGAACATGATCTTGATGTCGGGGTCGAGTTCCGAGGCGCGACGCGCCAGCTCGATGCCGTCCATTTCGGGCATCACGATATCGGTGAGCAGCATCTCGAACGGCTCCTCGCGGAGCCGCTGATAGGCCGACATGCCGTTATCATGGGGCGAGACCTGAAACCCGGCGTTTTCGAGCGCCTTGACCAGAAAGCGGCGCATGTCGTTGTCGTCTTCGGCAAGGAGGATCTTGTGCATGGCGGTCAGTCGTCGAACCCGGCTTGGAGGATCATTCCGCTCACTAAGCCCGACAGAGGGTAAATTTCGGGTGAAGGTAACGGCTTCTTGGCGGCGGCAGGCGGCGCAAGTTTCTTTAGCGGCGCATATCAGGATCGATCAAGGCGGCGCTTTTCGGGCGATTGCGACACCTTCTAGGAGCACGGCGGCCTTTTTTCGCTTGGCAGAATGATTACGATTACGGACAATGCATCCTTACAAACCCTGCCCTTCACCGGCAAAATCGATCGCTTGATCGCTGCGGAAGGGAATGCGGAAATTCAAGGGACGGCGCCCCACGATGACCCAGTTTGATGGCGAGCTGTCGCCCCCGTTCGAGATCGTGGAGCCGGCGAGCTGGCGCGCGCCGATCATCTTCAACTCCCCCCATTCCGGCTCGGTCTATCCCCCGGCATTTCTCAACGCCTCCCGGATCGACCTTGCGGCGCTCCGCCGCTCCGAGGATTCGTTCATGGACGAATTGATCGGCGGCCTCTGCGAGCAGGGTTTTCCGACGGTGCGGGTCAATTTCCCCCGCTCCTATGTCGACGTGAACCGCGAGCCCTATGAGCTCGATCCGCGGATGTTCACCGGGCGCCTGCCGAGCTTCGCCAACACCCGCTCGATGCGGGTCGCCGGCGGCCTCGGCACCATCCCGCGCGTGGTCGGCGACGGGCAGGAAATCTATCGCGAGCGGCTTTCCGTCGACGACGCGCTGGGGCGGATCGAGGCGCTCTACAAGCCCTATCATCGGGCGCTGCGCCGGCTGATCAACAAGGCCCATCAGGCGTTCGGGACCGTGATCCTGGTGGATTGCCACTCGATGCCCTCGGTCGGCGTGTCCAGGGACGAGCCGCGGCGGCCCGACATCGTGATCGGCGACCGCTACGGCACCAGTTGCGCCAGCCTCCTGCCCGACGTCGTCGAAGAGATCATGAGCGGGCTCGGCTATTCGATCGGGCGCAACAAGCCCTATGCCGGCGGCTTCATCACGGAGCATTACGGCAACCCGGCGAGCGGACTGCACACCGTGCAGCTCGAACTCAATCGCGCGATCTACATGGACGAGCGGCGCCGCGAACGCAGCCCGCGCTTTGCGCAAGTGACCGCCGATTTTGTCGCGCTGGCTGACGCACTGGCGCAAGTGCCGCTGGGTGATCTCGGGCCGTTCCAGGCGGCGGCGGAGTAGAATTTTCGGCACTGTCATTCCGACGCGCACGCGAAGCGGGCGAGTCCGGAATCTCGAGATTCCCCGATGTGCTTGCACTCTGAGGTCTGCGCTTCGCGCATCCCGGAATGACTCCTGAAAAGAAAAAAGGGCCGCTTGAATGAACAAGCGGCCCAAGTCTAGGGAGGAAACGCCCAAGGAGGGCAGCGATAGCGCGAGGCGCTACCGCACCGCAACAATATGCGGCCGCGCTGCACAAAACGCAAGGGTTTTCGGATCGCTTCCGGTGCAAACCGGGTCAGTCTGGCGAATCGGCAACACAGCCGGTGACGGAAATTTATTCCAGTAATATCATACACTTACGTTCAGATCTGGGTGAGTTCCGTGTTCACTGCAGTGCTGGTATGCCAAAAATCGCGACTTCGTGATGGCGACGCTAACCAAAAATCCACGCCTAAACGAAGCCCGTTCGAAAGCCGATTCGAAAGCTAGGCCCCCAAAGACGGGTGGGAATAACGCCGCGTTGATCGTGCGCCGCCGCCCGGATTGGGATAGGCAATAGGCCGACATTTCTAGTGCGGTAAGGGACAGCCGTGACGGTCATCGATTTCACAGCGTTTATCGGGCGCCTTGCCACGGCTTCGGGCGAGACCATCCTGCCGTTCTTCCGGACCTCGCTCTCGATCGACAACAAGAGCGCGAGCGATTTCGACCCGGTCACGGAAGCCGACCGCGCCGCCGAAGCGGTGATGCGCCGCCTGATCAAAGCGAATTTTCCCCAGCACGGCATCGTCGGCGAGGAGTTCGGCAACGAGCGCCAGGATGCCGACTATGTCTGGGTGCTCGATCCGATCGACGGCACCAAATCCTTCATCGCCGGATTTCCGATCTGGGGCACTCTGATTGCGCTGCTGCACAAGGGCACGCCGGTGTTCGGCATGATGCACCAGCCCTATATCGGCGAGCGTTTTTCCGGCGACAGCGGCTCGGCGCATTATTCCGGACCGTCAGGCGAGCGAAGACTGACCACGCGCCGCTGCGCGTCGCTGAAGGAAGCGACCTCTTTCACCACCAGTCCGCTTCTGATGAGCGCCGCCGACCGCGAGATCTTCGGCCGGGTCGAGAACGCCGTGAGACTGTCACGCTATGGCGGCGACTGCTATTCCTACTGCATGCTGGCGGCCGGCCATCTCGACCTCGTGGTCGAGACTGAGCTCAAGCCCTACGACATCGCGGCCTTGATCCCCATCGTCACCGGCGCCGGCGGCATCGTCACCAACTGGGAAGGCAAGCCCGCCCAGAGCGGCGGCCGCATCGTCGCCGCCGGCGATGCCCGCGTGCATGAGGCCACGCTGAAACTGCTCAACAGCTAGGGACACAGCCGAACAGAGCCCGATGGATGCATTGATCGTCGTCGATATGCAGGTCGGGCTCCTTAACGGCGAGCCGAAGCACGATCTGCACGGTGTCATCGAGCGCATCAACCGGCTCGCCGCAAAAGTCCGCGAACGGTCCGGCACGGTCATCTTCGTCCAGCACTGCGGCGGCAAGGGAGATGATTTCGAGCCGGAAACGCGGGGCTGGGCGCTTCTGCCGGAGCTTCATCGGATCCCGGCCGATATTGTCATTCGCAAGACCCTGAACGATGCCTTCGCCGGCACCGACCTCATGGCGCGCCTGGAAGAGATCGCCCCAGACCGGATCTTGATCACGGGATGGGCGACGGATTTCTGTGTCGACGCAACCGTCCGGTCGGCCGTGTCAAACCATCATGATGTTGTCGTGGTGACCGACGGCCACACCTTGAGCGACCGGCCCCACCTCGACGCCGCCAGTGTCATTCGTCACCACAACTGGGTCTGGAGCAATCTGATCACCCGACGATCGGTCAGGCTCGCGCGTACGGACGAACTCCTGCTCTGACGAGGCTGCGCGCCCGCGGCCACCGACAGGACCTTGCATCGCGCGATTCCTCGCGTACGATGCAAGCCAACGCGCACGACAGATGCGCCATCGGGGAGCATTTATGAGACTGCTGAGCAGGCTGCTTGCTGGACTGACGCTGCTATTATCGCCCGTATTGCTACCAGTCTTGGCTTCTGCGCAGGATTTCCCCGCAAAACCGATCAAGCTGATCGTGCCATTCCCGGCCGGCGGCCCCAACGACATCATCGCGCGCGTGATCGGCCAGCGCATGTCCGAGATTGCCAAGCAGCCGGTGCTGATCGACAACCGCGGCGGCCAGGGCGGCGTGCTCGGCACCGACGCGGTCGCAAAAGCCCCGCCCGACGGCTACACCATCGCGATCTCGAGCGCGGGCGCGCTCGCCATCAGCCCGAGCATGGAAAAGGTCGCCTACGACACGCTGAAGGATTTCGCGCCGGTGACGCTGGTCGCCACCGTGCCCGAAATGCTGGTGGTCGCGACCAACGTCCCTGCCAAGGACATGAAAGAACTGATCGCGCTCGCCAAGGCGGAGCCGGGCAAACTGAATTTCGCCTCTTCCGGTCCCGGCAGCCTGCCGCATCTGGCGGGCGAATTGTTCAAGCTGACGGCCAACATCGACATCGTGCACGTGCCCTACCGCGGCGCCGCGCCGGCGGTGAACGACCTGCTGGGACAGCAGGTGCAGATGACATTCCTCGATTTGCCGGTGCTGTTGCCGCAGATCAAGGCGGGCGCACTGCGGCCGATCGCGGTCGGCGCGCCTGAGCGGGCGCCGACGGCGCCGGAGGTACCGACCACCGCCGAAGCCGGAATGCCCGGCATGATCATCGAGAACTGGTATGGCATGGTGGCGCCCGCCGCCACGCCACCGGCGATCATAGCTAGCCTGCACAAGATCACGACCGAAGCGATGCGAGACCCGACCGTGAAGGAGAAGCTCGCGGCCCAGGGCGCAACGCTGGTCGGCGACTCGCCGGAACATTTCCGCCGCTTCACCGACAGCGAAACCAAGAAGTGGGCGAAGGTGATCAAGGACGCGGGAGTCGTGACAACGAAGTGAACATTTCGACACGGACAACGCATCCCTGACGATGGCTGCACTGAAGACTGAATAGCCGGGACTGGCACGCTTCGTGCCGACCGGCCACGACAAGTGACCGGAGGCTTTCATGAAGGCTCTTCGCGTGCTCCTTACCGGATTGTCCGTGCTGCTGCCGGCGATGGCGGCCGCGCAGGATTTTCCCAGCAAACCGATCAAGCTGATCGTGCCGTTCCCACCCGGCGGCCCCAACGACATCATCGCGCGCGTGGTCGGCCAGCGCATGTCGGAAATCGCCAAGCAGCCGGTGGTGATCGACAATCGCGGCGGCCAAGCCGGCGTGCTCGGCACCGATACGATCGCCAAGGCAGCCCCCGACGGCTACACGATCGGAATCGTGAGCGCGAGCGCACTGGTCATCAACCCGACGATGGAAAAGGTGCCTTACGACGTGGCGAAGGATTTTGCGCCCGTCACGCTGGTGACGACAGTGCCAGAGATGCTGGTCGTCGCCAGCAACGTGCCCGCCAGCAATATGAAGGAACTGATCGCGCTCGCGAAGACACAGCCCGGGAAACTCAATTTCGCATCCGCCGGTGTCGGCGGCATGCCGCATCTTGCCGGCGAACTACTCAAGCAGACGGCGGCAATCGACATCGTGCACGTGCCCTACCGCGGTGCTGCGCCCGCCATCAATGATCTGCTCGGCCAGCAGGTGCAGATGGCGTTTCTCGATCTGCCGGTGCTGTTGCCGCATATCAAGGCGGGCACCCTGCGCCCGATTGCGCTGGGCGCGCCGAAACGCGCGCCTACCTCACCCGACGTGCCGACAACGGCGGAGGTCGGCATGCCCGATCTCCTGATCGAAAACTGGTACGGCATGCTCGCGCCGGCCGGAACGCCCGAGAGCGTCGTCAACATCCTGAACCGCGTCGCCAACGAGGCGATGAACGATCCGCAGGTGAGACAGAAGCTCGCCGATCAGGGTTTGACGGTCGCCGGCGACACGCCGGGGCATTTCCGCGACTACATCGGAAGCGAGACCCAAAAGTGGGCGCGCGTCATCAAGGCCGCCGGCCTTGCCTCTGCCAAGTGAAGCCGCAGGGCTTCCCGGACCTCCGCATTCGCTCTCCTGTTCAACGTGGCGCAGCTTTGCGCAAGTGCTCGGCCAGTTGCTGCGCGGGCTTGGGCAGCGACCGAAAACTCCGCGCACAGATCACGAGCTTCCGGTTGGCCCAGGAATCCCTGATCCTGATGACATTGATCTTCATCGATCGCGCGCATCGTTTCGCCGCGACCTCGGGCATCACGCCGATCCCGATGCCCGCGGCGACCATTTGGCCGATCGCATCGAAACTGTTCAGCCGCGCGCGAAAGCGCAGACGTGCGCCGAGACGCGCCGCATGTCCACTGATATGAGTGTGCAGCGCGATCGAGCTGATCAGACCGACGAAATCGCGCTCCACCACTTCGCTGAAATCGACCTGCCGCCGGTTCGCCAGTTCGTCGTGCCGCCCGGCAACCAGCACCAGGCGATCCTCGCTGAACGGCATCCGCTCGATATTGTCGGCAAGTGCGTGCTCGGCGGCGAGCCCCAGATCGACGGAACCGATTACGATAGCGCGAGCGATTTCCGCGCTTTCGCGCTCCTCCACGTCGATCGAAATGTGAGGATGCGCGGCGAGGAAGGCAGCCAGCGCCTTCGGCAGATACTCCGAAAGCCCCGACGTGTTGGCGAGGAAGCGGACAGTGGCCTTTGCGCCGCGGGCAAACGCTGAGAGATCGCCGCGCATTGCCTCTACATTGTGGAGCACCACTCTCGCGTGATCGAGCAGGCTTTCACCGGCCGGCGTCAGTTCGACGCCGCGCCGACCACGCGTCAACAGCGCAACGCCAAGCGCTTCTTCCAGCCCCTTGATGCGCTCACTCGCCGAGGCCAGTGCAAGATGAACCTTCGCCGCGCCGTTGGTAATGCTGCGCGTCTCCGCCACCGCAACGAAGAGTTGAAGATCGACCAGATCAAAGCGCATCGGGATTCCTTGCGGCCTACTTGACCGTCATTGCGAGCGAAGCGAAGCAATCCATGGCGCAGCAGAACGGATAGATGGATTGCTTCGTCGCTTACGCTCCCTTGCGCAAACGCTTCGCGTTTGTCGCAGGCAATGACGGAGGGAGAGATAGCCTTCGGCCAATCCGAAGGCTGCCTCCGTAACCTCCAGATTGTGCCCATTACGCCGATAGGTCAATCTCTCCCGCATGTTCGATACCCTGCTTCTCCTCGTCACTGCCACCTTCCTGCTCGCGGGCTTCGTGAAGGGCGCAATCGGGCTCGGCCTGCCGACGGTGTCGATGGGACTGCTCGCGGTGTCGATGCCGCCGGCCCAGGCGATCGCCATCGTCATCGTACCGGCGATCGTCACCAACATCTGGCAAACCTTCGGCGGCCCTTATCTGCGCGATATTTTCCGACGGCTATGGCCGTTGCTGGCCGGAACAGCTGCCGGCGTCTGGCTGAACGCGGGATCGCTGACCGGTCCCTATGCGCGCTATGCCACCATCGCGCTCGGCCTGCTGCTGGCGATCAATGCCATCATCGGCCTGTGCAAATTCAGTTTCACCGTTGCCCGCCAAAACGAAAAATGGGTCGGTGGCATCGTCGGAGTGATCACCGGCCTGATTTCTGCGGCAACCGGCGTCCAGGTCATTCCATCAGTGCCGTTTCTGCAGGCGATCGGCATGGAGAAGGAAGAGCTGATCCAGGCATTGGGCGTGTTCTTCACGGTCGCGACCCTGGCGCTTGGTCTCAACCTCACCGGCGCCGGCCTGCTGACGGTTGCAACCGCACTGCCCGGCGCAGTCGCCCTAGGGGCGTCCTTTGCCGGCATGTTTATCGGACAGGCGGTGCGGACGCGGCTGCAGCCGGATATCTTTCGGCGCTGGTTCCAGATCGGCATGATTGTACTCGGCCTCTACCTCGCCACGAACGCGTTTGCGAAGTTGATGTCGTAGCTTGCGCGGAAGCCATGCCGGACACCCGCTCATTTCTCGCCAGGGAATTCACCAGATAGGCGACCGGATCTTAACGCGCCTCCAGCATCGCCACGCGGATGCCGAGATAGACGAAAAGCCCGCCGAGCGCGCGGTTGACCCAGGCCACAGCGCCAGCCGATTGCCGGATACGGCCGGCGGCCCTGGCCGCGAAGGCGGCGATGCAGAAGCACCACAACATGCCGCTGGTGATGAAGATCAGGCCGAGCACCAGAAAGGCCACCGTCTTGTGGGGAGACTCTGCGGCCACGAATTGCGGCAGGAACGCCAGGAAGAACAGCGCCACCTTGGGATTGAGCACATTGGTCAGGGCGCCCTGCCAGAACACGCGGGCAAGCGACGTGTCGCCGCCTGCTGCGGCCACTTCCGCCAGCGGGCGCGAGCGCGACAGCAGCATCTGGACGCCCGTAAACAGCAAATAGGCGGCGCCGGCCCATTTCAGGACAGTAAAGGCGGCGGATGACGCCATTAACAGCGCCGACAGGCCAATAGCGGCACCGAACACGTGAACGAGGCAGCCGGTGCAGATCCCGATTACCGCCGCAGCCCCGCCCCGCCATCCGAACTGGATGCTGCGGCCGATAATATAGGCCGTGTCCGGCCCCGGGGTGATGTTGAGCAGCAACCCGGAGAGGATAAACAGCCAGAGTTCGTGAATGCCGAGCGCTTCTGCCATCGTTAACGGGTTCCCTTGCACCTGAGACCAATGCCAATCTCGAAGGATTGCAGTACTATCATGAGCAAATCGGCCTTCCACCAGATTGCGCATATTTTATAAACATTGGAATCGGTCGGCCGACCGCGTAGTGGTTATGCAGCCCATTCCGGCGCCGTTGGGGATATAAGGGGATATGGAAAGACGCCTGGCAGCCATCGTCTGCGCCGACGTCGCCGGCTATTCCCGAATGATGGGAGCCGACGAGGCGGGGACGCACGCCACGTTCAAGGCCCATCGAAGCGCGATCTACCCGATCATCCTCAATCATGGCGGCCGCCTGGTGAAGAACACCGGCGACGGCTTTCTTCTCGAGTTTCCCTCGATCGTTGGCGCAATCGAAGCTGCGGTCGCGATGCAGATGGTGATGGCGGAGCGAAACGAACATTTGCCCGCCGATCGCTCCATGCAGTTCCGCATGGGCATTCACATGGGCGACGTGATGGCCGACGAGGACGAGGTGTTCGGCGACGACGTCAACATCGCCGTCCGCCTCGAATCGGTCGCCGCCCCGGGCGGCGTGGCAGTTTCGGGCAAGGCCTGCCACGAGGCCGGCAAACGCCTCAGCGTCACCTTCGTCGATGCCGGTCCCTACCGGTTCAAGAACATCGAGGAGCCGATCCATGTCTGGACCTGGCAGCCGGGTGGCACTGATGCGGCCGGCCCCGCGCGCAAGGCGGCGTCCGAAACATCTGTCACAAATCTGCCTGCCCAATATCGCACCGCGATCGTGGGCGTGCTCCCGTTCGCGAATTTGAGCGAAAGCGCGGACGAGTATTTTTCCGACGGGCTGACCGAGGACCTGATCCACGCGCTTTCGCTGCAATCGTTCTATCGGGTGCTGGCCCGGAACTCGACGTTCCCGTTCAAGGGCAAGAACGTGAGCACGCGCCTGATCGCGCGCGAGATCGATGCCACCTACCTGATCCAGGGCTCGGTGCGCCGCGCCGCGAGCAAGATCCGCGTCACCGCCGAATTGATCGCGCCCGAAACCGGCGAACAATTGTGGACCGGCCGGTTCGACCGCGATATGGGCGACCTGTTCGCGATGCAGGACGAACTCACCACCAGCCTGTCGGCGGCGATCGCAGCCGAAATCTACCGGGCGGAAGCGTCCGCTCCGCCCCGTTCCTCGTCGAACGACATCACCGCCTGGGATCGTTTCCTCAAGGGGCTGTCCTACTATTATTTGCAGACCAAGGCGGATTTTGAAACCTCGATCAGCCTGTTCAAGGAGGCCATCGCGCTCGATCCGACACTGTCGATCGCGCGCGCCTATCTCGCCACTATCCAGGCCCAGGGCATCCAGTTCGGCTGGATCAAGGGTACGCGCGAAGTGTGGGATTCCGTGATGAGCCTCGCGGAGAGCAGCGTCCGGCTCGATCCCCGTTCGTCCTTTGCATTTCAGATTCTCGCCTATCTGCACGCGGTGGAAGGGCACTATGAGGCGGCGATGGATGCCGCCAAGCGGGCGGTCGGGCTCAACCCATACGACATGGGCGCCCGTGGGGTCCTTGGGTTCTGCCATCTGATGTCGGGCGAACACCGGCCCGCGATCGAGCTGTTTACGATGGCGGCGCAGCGCGGCAACAGCGACCCCCGCTACCAATGGGCGGCCGTGAACGCGTTCAGCCACTATCTGCTTGGACAATATGACGCTTCGCTGTCATGGGCGCGCGAAGAGCTATATGCCCATCCCAATCATCTTCAGGCGCTTGCGATACGGACGGCGGCGCTTGCGCAAATGGGACGAACTGCAGAAGCGGCAAGCGCGGCCGAAGTCCTGCTGAACAACTATCCGACCCTGACCATCGAACGGTACTTGCGGAATTTTCGCTGGAAGATGCCTGCCGACATCGCCCATCTACGCGAGGGCCTCTTGAAAGCCGGCGTTCCCTACAGCCGATTGACGCTCGTCGAAGCCTCGCCAAAGCTCGCCGCAGATTCCTGAGCGTGTGTGAACCGCTCGGTTGACACGGCGTCGAATTCCGCCAAAGCTTGCCACACGCTGAAGTAGCGCACCACCGCATTCCTTTCAGTACCGTCATTCGCTTCGCCTTCAGCGGACCGATTTTCATACTTGGCGCTTTGAGGATTTGAAGCCATGTCGAACACCTCCATCGATACTCCTCCGGGTGCAACACCGGCCGGACAGATTGCCGTTTCACCCAATAACCCATGCCCGTTTTTGCGCGCGCTGGTCGCCAACGGCTATGTCGGCGGCGACGTCGTGTCGCTTTCGCAGCTCTCCGAAATCGTCGGGGACGCGAGCGGGCAAACCGGCTTTGGTAAAAAGAAGGTGCGGATGGCAACCTGGATGGTCGCCGTCATCGCCAACGGCCTCGGGCCGGGACGCGTATTCAAGAGCGCGACCTCGGGCGCCGTGCTCGATCGACTGCGCAACGGTCCGCTCGACAAGCATGGTGGCGGCTCGCGCATTCTCGATGCCGAGGCGAGGGTCAATGACGAGCAAATCGACCGCCTCGCCAGCTTCGGCAAGGATTGCAAGGATCCGGCAGGCGGCATCGAGATCGGGCTGACGGCGAAAGAGATCGAAACCTTCATGGCAGCCAATATCAAGCGCGACGGAGATGCGGCACGCTGGTACTTCCCGATCCTGATGAAGGGCGAATGGCCGGTGCTGCTGAAAATCCTCGGCAAGGGCGAAGGCGAAGCGCGCTATCTCAGCGTCGCCGAAGTCAGGACGCTGTTCGTCGAGCGACGGCTGCCCGAGCGGATCACGGCACGGCTGCCGAAGCCGGCCTCGCGCTGAGCACTACTTGAACAGCGGCGTGCCCGGCACGAAGGCGTCAAACGCCGCCCAGAACTGCGAGCGGTAGCGGTCCTGCTCCTGCAGGATCTCGTGCTTGGAGCCTGCGATCACCAGATGCGAGCCGGCGCGCAGGTGATAGGCGAATTCCTCGATCGCAGCCGTTGAAACGATGGTGTCATTGCTGGCGGCCAGCATCAGGATCGGCTGGCGGATTTCGGACGGGTAATTCATGCCGCGAAAAGTATGCATCGCCCTGAACGCGGTATCGGCCCAGGCCACTGTCGGCGAACCAAGGCCCAGCGTCGGGTCTTCTTCCAGGATCGCGGCGTTGCGGGCGTAGCGCACGGGATCGCTGGTGAAGGGGTTGTTGATGAAGGATTCCGTCCCGGTCAGCGCGTCGCTGCCGCCGGGCACGTAGCGGCCGCCCTGCCCCATCAGCCGCATGGTCCGAAGCAGCGCCCGCGTCGGGAACGAGGTCCTGCGCCCCGGCAGGTCGATCATCGGCGCCGACAGCACCATGCGGTCGAACCAGCGCTTTCCCGCATGCGCGACCCGCAGCATGACCGCACCGCCCATCGAATGCGCCAGCGCGAAAAACGGCGGCGGGCAATCCGGCAGCACCACCTGCTGCACGAAGGTTTCTACGTCGACCTCGAAATCGGAGAAGTCGCGGACATAGCCCTTGCGCGGATCGCGCAGGCGGCGTGAGGAATGCCCCTGGCCGCGCCAGTCGATCATCGCCACGGCAAAACCGCGGTCGCGCAAGTCGCGCACCGTCTCGAAGTATTTTTCGATCTGCTCGCTGCGGCCGGTGAAGACGCAGACTGTGCCCTTGCGGCCCGCCGGCGGCGCCCAGCGCGCGAACCGCAATTCCGCGCCGTCGGGCGTCTTGATCGTGCCCGAGACGACATCCTCCGGAACCGGATTGGCGGGGATCGAGACGAGCGTCATGCGAGGGAACCGGCTAGGTGAAAAGGGCTGGAAATCAAGGCGGGGGCGCAAAAAAGGGGCCCGTTTCGCCCCTCTTGAACGTCATTTCACCCCTCCCATATCACTTCTGTGCAGGCCGCTACCAGTGTTTCGGAACCGAAACTCACGGCTCCAAAACTCTAAGGCTGCACAGGACTACGGCCCGGCCCGATGGCGGGCGGGTTAATTGAAACAGTCGCTCAATGGAGGACTACCCTATGCGTACCTACGACCTCACTCCGTTTTATCGTTCCACCGTCGGCTTCGACCGCTTCTTCAACCTGCTGGATCAGGTGACCTCGGACGGCAGCCCCGGTTATCCGCCCTACAACATCGAGCGCACCGGCGAGAACGCCTACCGCATCAGCGTTGCGGTCTCCGGCTTCGCGCAAGGCGAGCTTTCGATTGTCGCGAAGGAAAACACGCTGACGATCAAGGGCGAGAAGTCAGCCAACGAGAACGGCAACGACAAATCCGAAGTGCTCTACCGCGGCATCGCCGCGCGCGCCTTCGAGCGCATCTTCCAGCTTGCCGATTTCGTGCAGGTGAAGAACGCCTCGCTCGAGAACGGCCTCCTCCATGTCGATCTCGTCCGCGAGATCCCCGAGGCCAAGAAGCCGCGCAGCATTCCGATCAACTCGGGCGCGCAGACCCCGCAGGTGGTCGACGCCTCGGTCGCCGCGTAAGCAGCCAGAATTTCGGCCGGTATTGGCCGAACGCGAAAACGCCCCGGGAAACCGGGGCGTTTTTTTTGCGCTCATGACAAGGACGGAGCGGTCCGCGCTCCGCTGATTAACAGCGAATTTAAATGATGTCCGCCTCTGCAACGACTACTTCATCGCGCGAACCGGCACCGGTGACTAGAGACGCGTAACATTTGCAGTTCGGCGACGTACTCACTTTCGCACCCGGCACTTCAACAGACATATCAACCAGGAGAGATCGATGACGAAGTTACAGATCGTTGCGGCGCTCGCCGCCAGTGTTTTTGCAGGCTCGTTCGGCGCACTCGCCACGCCGGCGCAGGCCGCCGCACCGGTCAAAGTGAAAAACGTCGTGCTGGTGCACGGTGCCTGGGCCGACGGATCGAGCTGGTCGGAAGTCATTCCGCGGCTGCAGGCAGCGGGACTTCACGTCACGGCGGTCCAGAATCCGCTGACCTCCCTGGCGGATTCGGTCGCCGCCACGCGCCGTGCACTGGCGCAGCAGGACGGCCCGACCGTGCTGGTAGCGCATTCCTGGGGCGGCACCGTCATCAGCGAAGTCGGCACCGATCCCAAGGTCACGGGGCTGGTCTATATCGCAGCGCGCGCGCCCGATGCGGGCGAGGATTTCGTCGCGCTATCGCAGAAATTTCCGGCCGGCCCGGCGCGTGCCGGCGTTCAGGAGCATGACGGCTTCACCAAACTGTCCGAGGACGCGTTCCTGAAATATTTCGCTAATGGCGTCGACCGCAAGACGGCGGAAGTCCTCTACGCCGTGCAGTGGCCGACCGCGGCTTCGATTTTTGCCGGCCGCACCACCGCAGCCGCCTGGCATAGCAAGCCGAGCTGGTACGCGGTGTCGAAGCAGGACTACACCATCAATCCCGACCTCGAGCGGTTTCTGGCCAAGCGCATGAATGCGACGACAGTCGAGTTGGACGCTGGCCATCTGTCATTGGTCTCGCAGCCGGACAAGGTCGCCGACCTGATCCTGGCCGCCGCCGGTCAGCGCGAATAGCCCGCCACAATGAAAACGCCCCGGTAAGGCCCGGGGCGTTTTTTGTTCATGGTCCGGATGGAAGTTACTCCAGCCCCTGTGCCTTTGGCATATCCTGCGTCGGCGCAATCTGCGGGGCGGGCTTGGCTGGGACCGATTCCGTCGTCGTCGGCGAAGCCGCGGCCTGAACTTCGGTCGGCTTCGGCGCAGGTGCCGTGGCCTGCTGCTGCACCGGAGCCGGCTTGGCCGCGATCGGGCTGGCCTTCGGCACCGGCACCGTGCGGCTCGCAACCTTGGGAGCCGGCCGCATCGGCCGCGGCTCGGCCTGGACATGAGCTGGCGCGGCCTGGACATGAGCCGGCGGAACCGTCGCATGGGCCTGCGGCGGCCGAGCCCCTGGAGTTCCAGGGAGCGCGCTGTGCTCTTCATAGAAATTGTCGCCCATGCCGTAGCCCGGCACGAAGCGGATGATCCGGCCGTTCCGCGCGTCGATCACCAGCCGTCCGCCCTCGCCGCCGCGGTCGATCGCCGCGATCGTGTAGACGAAGCCGCGGAGCCTCGGGATACCGAGCGGCGAGAATCCGTTGTCGCGCAGCACGGAATAGACTTCTGTGGACGGCAACAGGCCCGGACCGGGGCCATAGCCATAGCGTGGCCCGGGCTCGTAATACGGCCCGGGAGCCGGCTGCGGCGCCACCGCATAGGGGGCCTCGAAATCCGACACCGCCCTGTATGGCGAGCGTCCGATCCCATCAGGCCCGGGCACCTGCGCCTGCGCGCCACCCGCCAGAAGGATCAATCCCGCCGCCAAAGATCCCGTGAACAACTTCATTACCGAAAGCTCCTGTAAGCCCCGCAGCCGCCGCGCCGAAGCGAAGCATTTCTTGCTCTCGCCTGCCGGTCCGGGCTGGAATTTCAGTGCGAAATCCGGCAGTCCTTGGGCCGGATCGGGGCGCCGTTGCCGCAAATCCCCGCTGGCAGTTTTTCCCCAAGCCGGCCAAGCGCCGATCTGCATGCGGGCGAGGACTTTCACGCGCTTGTGTGATAAAGAAAAATTTGCAATGGTCGAAGGTAGGACAGTATCACTGTCTCAATTGCGGGGCTTTCCCGGCACAGGGATTGCACCGAAACCGTGGCGCCACGAGCGTCAGGGCAGTGCAGGCAAGGCCGTTCCTCAGGGACGTTGAACGCCCAGGCCTGAATTTAAGAAATTGCGGCTCGCGGCGGACGAGCGGTGGCCCGGTGGGTGCCGCAAGCGTCCAAGGTGCGCCGACGATACGGTGAGGCCCTTAGCCTTTTTGAGAGGAATGAGATGAGCGGGTCGGAATTCGAGCGCGAAAATATCGTGGCAGAAACCCTGTCGGCGACCGCGGCTTCGAAACCGGCCGACACTACGCGCGAGCATGACTGGCGTCCGCCGGCCGAGGGCCTGTACGACCTCGGCATGGAGAAGGATTCCTGCGGCGTCGGCTTCATCGCCAACATCAAGGGCCGCAAGTCGCACCAGATCGTCTCCGACGCGCTCAACATTCTCTGCAATCTCGAGCATCGCGGCGCCGTCGGCGCCGACCCGCGCGCCGGCGACGGCGCCGGCATTCTGGTGCAGATCCCGCACGCGTTCTTTTCGCGCAAGGCCGCCGAGATCGGCTTCAAGCTGCCGGAGCCCGGCCATTACGCGATCGGCGCGCTGTTCATGCCGAAGGAGACGGCCTGGCGGAAGGTGATCCAGAGCATCATCGCCGAACAGATCAAGGAAGAGGGGCTCGTGCTGCTCGGCTGGCGCGACGTGCCATCCGACAACGCTTCGCTCGGCGTAACCGTCAAGCCGACCGAGCCCTACCACATGCAGATGTTCATCGGCCGCAACGGCACGGCGAAGACCGAGGACGAGTTCGAGCGCAGGCTCTACATCCTGCGCAAATCGATTTCGCAGGCGATCTATCAGCGCCGCGACCGCGGCATGGCCGGTTACTACCCGGTCTCGCTGTCGTGCCGCACCGTGATCTACAAGGGCATGTTCCTCGCCGACCAGCTCGGCAAGTACTATCCCGACCTGCACGAGGCGGATTTCGACAGCGCGCTGGCGCTGGTGCACCAGCGCTTCTCGACCAACACCTTCCCGACCTGGTCGCTGGCGCATCCCTATCGGATGATCGCCCATAACGGCGAAATCAACACGCTGCGCGGCAACGTCAACTGGATGGCGGCGCGGCAGGCTTCCGTGCATTCGGAGCTCTACGGCAAGGACATCAGCCGTCTGTGGCCGATCTCCTATGAGGGCCAGAGCGACACCGCCTGCTTCGACAACGCGCTCGAATTTTTGGTGCAGGGCGGCTACTCGCTGCCGCACGCGGTCATGATGATGATTCCGGAAGCGTGGGCCGGCAATCCCCTGATGGATGAGCAGCGCCGCGCCTTCTACGAATATCATGCCGCGCTGATGGAGCCGTGGGACGGCCCCGCCGCGATCGCCTTCACCGACGGCCGCCAGATCGGTGCGACGCTCGACCGCAACGGCCTGCGTCCGGCGCGTTATCTCGTCACCAAGGACGACCGCATCGTGATGGCGTCCGAGATGGGCGTGCTGAAGATTCCCGAGGACCAGATCGTCACCAAGTGGCGGCTGCAGCCGGGCAAGATGCTATTGGTCGATCTCGAACAGGGACGTCTCATTCCCGACGACGAGATCAAGGCGACACTGGCTAAGAGCCATCCCTACAGCGACTGGCTGCATCGCACCCAGCTCGTGCTGGAGGAATTGCCTGACGCGCCCGTCAAGGGCATGCGCTCCAATCTGCCGCTGCTCGATCGGCAGCAGACGTTCGGCTATTCGCAGGAAGACATCACCATCCTGATGACGCCGATGGCGGCGACCGGCGAGGAAGCCGCCGGCTCGATGGGCAACGACACGCCGATCTCGGCGTTGTCGGACCGGCCGAAGCCGCTGTTCACCTATTTCAAGCAGAACTTTGCGCAGGTCACCAACCCGCCGATCGATCCGATCCGCGAAGAGCTGGTGATGAGCCTCGTCTCGATCATCGGACCGCGGCCGAACCTGTTCGACCTGCAGGGTATGGCCTCGACCAAGCGGCTCGAAGTGCGCCAGCCGATCCTGACCGATGCGGATCTGGAAAAGATCCGCTCGATCTCCGACGTCGCCGACACGCATTTCAGGTCGCGCACGCTCGACACCACCTTCCACGCCGGCTTCGGCGCGGCGGGAATGGAGCAGGTGCTCGACGAGCTCTGCGCGCGCGCTGAAGGCGCGGTGCGCGAAGGCGTCAACATCATCATCCTGTCCGACCGCATGGCAGGCACCGACCGAATTCCGATTCCCTCGCTGCTTGCCTGCGCCGCAGTACATCATCATCTGATCCGCACGGGCTTGCGCACCTCGGTCGGCATCGTCGTCGAGTCCGGCGAGCCGCGCGAAGTGCACCATTTCGCCTGCCTGGCCGGCTACGGCGCCGAGGCGATCAATCCTTACCTCGCGTTCGAAACCATCATCGCGATGAAGGACCGCCTGCCGGGCTCGCTCGACGACTATGAGATCGTCAAGCGCTACATCAAGTCGATCGGCAAGGGCCTGCTCAAGGTGATGTCCAAGATGGGCATCTCGACCTACCAGTCCTATTGTGGCGCGCAGATCTTTGACGCCGTCGGGCTGAAGGCCGATTTCGTCGCAAAATATTTTGCCGGCACCCACACCCGCATCGAAGGCGTCGGGCTCGCTGAGATCGCCGAGGAAACCGCGCGCCGCCATACGGATGCGTTCGGCGACGCGCAGGTCTACAAGACCGCGCTCGACGTCGGCGGTGAGTACGCCTACCGCACCCGCGGCGAGGACCATGCCTGGACCGCCGAATCCGTTTCCACGCTGCAGCATGCCGTGCGCGGCAATTCGCAGGAGCGTTACCGCGCGTTCGCAAAAATCCTCAACGAGCAGTCCGAGCGGCTGTTGACGCTGCGCGGCCTGTTCCGGCTCAAGACCGCCGAGGACGAGAAGCGCAAGCCCGTAAAGCTCGACCAGGTCGAGCCGGCAAGCGAAATCGTCAAGCGTTTCGCCACGGGAGCCATGTCGTTCGGCTCGATCTCGCGCGAGGCGCACACCACGCTCGCGATCGCGATGAACCGGATCGGCGGCAAGTCGAACACCGGCGAAGGCGGCGAAGAGGCCGATCGCTTCAAGCCGATGCCGAACGGCGATTCGATGCGCTCGGCGATCAAGCAGGTCGCCTCGGGCCGCTTCGGCGTGACGACGGAATATCTCGTCAACTCCGACATGATGCAGATCAAGATGGCACAGGGCGCCAAGCCCGGCGAAGGCGGACAGTTGCCCGGCCACAAGGTCGACGCGACGATCGCGCGTGTGCGGCACTCGACGCCCGGCGTCGGCCTGATCTCGCCGCCGCCGCATCACGACATCTATTCGATCGAGGATCTGGCGCAGCTCATTTACGACCTCAAGAACGTCAATCCGGACGGTCAGGTCTCGGTCAAGCTGGTTTCCGAAATCGGCGTCGGCACGGTGGCCGCGGGCGTTGCCAAGGCGCGCGCTGACCATGTCACCATCGCAGGCTTCGAGGGCGGCACCGGCGCCTCTCCCCTCACCTCGATCAAGCATGCAGGCTCGCCGTGGGAAATCGGCCTTGCCGAAACCCATCAGACGCTGGTGCGCGAGCGGCTGCGCAGCCGCATCGTGGTCCAGGTCGACGGCGGCTTCCGCACCGGACGTGACGTCGTGATCGGCGCGCTGCTCGGCGCGGACGAGTTCGGCTTCGCCACCGCGCCCCTGATCGCGGCAGGCTGCATCATGATGCGCAAGTGCCACCTCAACACCTGCCCGGTCGGTGTCGCGACCCAGGACCCCGTGCTGCGCAAGCGCTTCACCGGCCAGCCCGAGCACGTCATCAACTACTTCTTCTTCGTCGCCGAGGAAGTCCGCGAGATCATGGCGCAGCTCGGCTACAGGAAGTTCGATGAGATGGTCGGCCAGACCCAGATGCTCGACCAGTCCACGTTGGTGGCGCACTGGAAGGCCAAGGGGCTCGATTTCTCAAAGCTCTTCGTCCGCCAGAAGGAGGAGGCGGGCCAGAAGATCTATCACGCCGAGGCCCAGAACCATCATCTGGAGAAGGTGCTGGACCGCCGCCTGATCGAGAGGGCGCAGGCCGCGCTCGACCGCGGCGCGCCAGTGAAGATCGAGGACGAAATCAACAACACCGACCGCTCAGCGGGTGCGATGCTGTCGGGCCAGGTCGCAAAGATCTACGGCCATGCCGGACTGCCGCATGACACCATTCACGTCAGCCTGAAGGGCACCGCGGGCCAGGCGTTCGGCGCGTGGCTGGCGCGCGGCGTCACTTTCGATCTCGAAGGCGAAGGCAACGACTATGTCGGCAAGGGCCTTTCCGGCGGCCGCATCATCGTCAAGCCGCCTAGGAATTCCGGCATCGTGCCGGAAGAGTCCATCATCGTCGGCAACACGGTGATGTACGGCGCGATCGAGGGCGAATGCTATTTCCGCGGCATCGCCGGCGAGCGTTTTGCGGTGCGTAACTCCGGCGCGATCGCGGTCGTCGAAGGCGCCGGCGATCATTGCTGCGAATACATGACCGGCGGCATCGTCGTGGTGCTGGGCAAGACCGGGCGCAACTTCGCGGCCGGCATGTCGGGAGGCGTCGCCTATGTGCTGGACGAGGCCGGCGATTTCGAAAAGCTCTGCAACCTCTCGATGGTCGAGCTCGAGCCGGTGCTGTCGGAAGAGCTTATCAACGCCGGCACCTACAATCACTCCGGCGATCTCGAGGCGCATGGCCGGGTCGATGTGTTCGCCAATCTGCTGGAGTCCGATATCGAGCGGCTGCACATCCTGATCACGCGCCACGCCAAGTTGACCGGCTCGAAGAAAGCGGCCGAGATTCTCGCCGACTGGAAGACGTGGCTCCTGAAATTCCGCAAGGTGATGCCGGTGGAATACCGCCGCGCGCTGAAGGAATTGAAGGCAAACGCCGACGCCGAGCCAAAAATCGCGATCGGGGCTTAGTTAAACGAGCCCGTCATTGCGAGCGCAGCAAAGCAATCCATAGCGCCACAAGCCGAACAATGGATTGCTTCGCGTCTCACGCTCCTCGCAATGACGGAGGGTGACGGAAACAGACAGATACGAACGAGAGATGCAGGGGCATCAGGTTTAATGGGCAAGATCACAGGTTTTCTCGAGATCGACCGGCATGACCGCAAGTATGCGCCGGTCGCCGAGCGTTTGAAGCATTATCGCGAATTCGTCATTCCCTTAAGCGAGAAGGACACCCGCGAGCAGGCCGCGCGCTGCATGAACTGCGGCATCCCCTATTGTCACGGCACCGGCTCGGTGGCGCCGGGCACGCCGGGCTGCCCGGTCAACAACCAGATCCCCGATTTCAACGACCTCGTCTATCAGGACAATTGGGAAGAAGCCTCGCGCAACCTGCACTCGACCAACAATTTCCCGGAGTTCACCGGCCGCATCTGCCCCGCGCCGTGCGAAGCGTCCTGCACGCTCAACATCGACGACAATCCGGTCACCATCAAGACGATCGAATGCGCCATCGTCGACCGCGCCTGGGACAATGGCTGGCTGAAGCCTGAGATTGCGCCCGCCAAGACCGGCAAGAAGGTCGCAATCGTCGGCTCCGGCCCCGCCGGCCTTGCCGCCGCGCAGCAGCTCGCGCGCGCCGGTCATGACGTCCATGTCTACGAGAAGTTCGCCAAGGCCGGCGGATTGCTCCGTTACGGCATCCCCGACTTCAAGATGGAGAAGCACATCATTGACCGCCGCGTGGCGCAGATGGAGGCCGAAGGCGTGACGTTCCATTACGGCGTCCATGTCGGCGGCACCTCGGACAGCGCGATCGATCCGCGCGAGTTGCTCAACCAGTATGACGCCGTGGCATTGACCGGCGGCGCCGAAGCCGGCCGCGATCTGCCGATCCCCGGCCGCGACCTCGACGGCATCCATTTTGCGATGGATTTCCTGCCGCAACAAAATCGGCGCGTCTCCTCCGAGCCGCTCGGCGACGCCAAGGACATTCTCGCCGAAGGCAAGCATGTCGTTGTGATCGGCGGCGGCGACACCGGTTCAGACTGCATCGGCACCTCGTTCCGGCAGGGCGCAAAATCCGTCACGCAACTCGAAATCATGCCGGCGCCGCCCGAGCACGAGAACAAAGGCGTGACCTGGCCGAACTGGCCGTTGAAGATGCGGACCTCGTCGAGCCAGGCCGAAGGCGCCAAGCGCGAATTCGCAGTGCTGACGCAAAAATTCTCGGGCGTCGATGGCAAGGTGCAGAAGCTGCACTGCGTCAAGGTCGACGACAAGTTCAAGCCGCTGCCCGGCACCGAGTTCGAACTCGATGCGCAGCTCGTGCTGCTGGCCATGGGCTTCGTGCACCCGGTGCACGAAGGCATGCTGAAGACGCTCGGCGTCGACCTCGACCAGCGCGGCAACGTCCGCGCCAATCTGACCGACTACAAGACCTCGCTGCCCAACGTCTTCTCCGCCGGCGACATGCGCCGCGGCCAGTCGCTGGTTGTCTGGGCGATCCGTGAGGGACGTCTCTGCGCGCGGGCGATCGATCAGTATCTGATGGGCTCGACGACGCTGCCAAGGTAAGCAGAACGGACAGGCCGCTCCTGTGGTGCCCGGACTTGATCCGGGCATCATCAATCTTCATCAGACTCTAGCGAAGGGACTGGATTTGCCGGGTCAAGCCCGGCAATGACGAGTTCGGCACGGCCGCCGCTCTCAATTCTGGACCCTCACCCCCAGCATCACCACCGTCGACGCCGTGCTGTTGCCCGGCAGGTTCGAATCCAGCCAGTCGCGCCGCAGCGTGCCGCGGAGCCAGATGTTGCGGTTCATCTTGTAGATGGCTTCGCCCGACAGGGTGTAGATCTTGTCGCGCCTTGGATTGCCCTGATAGTCGAGCGTGCCCCAAGTGAACTTTCCGATTGTGGTCAGCCAGCGGCGGAAGTCGTGGTCGACCTCGACGGTGTAGATGTGCGTCAGCACGCCCGACGTGCCCGGCAGCGTGGTCTCGGTGATCGTGGTGTCGGAATAGAATTTCGCCGTCGTCAGCGGCGTCGCGGTCCACACCAGCGAGGACGAGACGAGCAGGCCTTCCAGGCGATTGAGTCTTGGGTCGACATAGTCGCGCGCGGCGTAGCCGACAGCGATTTCGCCGGTCAGCAGCCGCGAGAATTCGAAGCTGGTGCCGCCCTTGAGGTAGCCGCCCGAGGAATCGCGCGCAAAGCCGGCACGGTCGAGCTTGACGTCATGCACGCGGCTATCACCCTGCACCTCCACGAACGGCTTGATGCCCGGCTTCAAATCATAGCTGACGCGGCCGATGCCGCCGTATTGGTTGAAGTTGCGGTCGTCGTTGGTGGTCGAGGTGCCGTCGGTGAGCTTTGAGTTGGTATAGTCGGTGCGGTCGACGGTGGCGCCGGCGGAAACCTGCAGGCGGTTGAAGGTCTGGTCGACGCCGATGGTGGTGCCTACCGTGGTGTAGATCGGATACTTGGCCAAGCCGGCCTGCACGTTCGGGCTGCCGGGATTGTCGGTCGAGAGGAACAAGCGCCCCTGCGCAGTCAGCCGCGTGTCGCGGCTGACATCGAGCCGCCCGTCGACGTGGCCGATGAAATTGGGCCGATCGATATCGAGCGGTGCCGACAGCGGCGTGCCGTCGGCGTTCGACGTGAGATTGCTGCCGTAGCCGGTGAAGGAGCCGCGGAGATCGGCGACCAGCGCATGGCGTTCCCAGTCGGAGACTGCGAGGAATTCCGGCGCGACCACGTAGAACGGCTTGCCTTGCGCAGCGGCAAGCCGGCCCGGATTGGTGTCGTAGCCGCCCGAGAATTCGACCGCGGATTTGATCAGGAAACTGCCGGCGTAATCGCCGACGGCGCCGAATGGGTCGTCGTCGATCCTGAGGCGCTTGCGCGGCGGCTGCCCCACCACCGTGCCCGCCATGGCCGGCGCAAGGCGCGTCTTGTTGGCGGATTCCGAAGGCGGGATCGAGAGCCGCAGCGGCGTGTTCGACGCAATCGGCGGCGGTGGACTGCCGGGACCGACCGGCGGCTTCGGCCTCGCTTGCCCCGGGTAGTATTTCGGTTTCTTGCGCTTGCGGTTGAGCGAGTCGTAGCCGGAATCGGCGGCGCCGCTCGCAGCCGGCAAACCGTATTTCGGGATCTGTCCGATCCGCGACGGCGCGCGCTTCTCATCGTCCTGCAGCTTCGGACTGGCGAGCGGATCGTTCACCTCAGCCGCGGTCCGGCGCAGCGGCGAATCCGGCGACGTCACCTGGCTGGCGCGCCTTGAGCTGAACAGGTCCGGCGTGACGGTTTGTGCCAGGCCTTCGGTTCCCGACAGCGCCGTCAGCGCAAGGCACAGCAAGGCAGCGCGGAGAGTGCGCGCGCGGCTGCTCCGGCCCGTTACTGGCCCCGCCATCACGATGGAATATACTCCAACAAAAACAGCTACTTACTCGACGCCTTCCGCGGGCTCGCGGAACATGTCGTTAATGGAGTTAAAACAATTATGGTTAATGGGTCGTTGAGAGCTCTGCGGCGCGCGTCGCATCGCCAGACGGGCCATGCTATGGAGGGCTTTGGGGCGCGGCCCCTCCTCCCTGGAACAGACATGGCCCATTCGAATCCGCTGATGGCAAAATCATCCGGCACCGACTTCGCTGACTCCGCCGTTCAGTCGGCCTTGCGCACGCTCGATGCCGAGGGCAGCGGCATCGCCGCGCTCACAGCGGCGCTGCAATCCGATCTGCGCGCCCCCTTCACCGCCGCCGCCGACCTGATCCGCAACGCCAAGGGCCGGCTGATCGTCACCGGGCTTGGCAAATCAGGCCATATCGGCCGCAAGATCGCCGCGACCTTTGCCTCCACCGGCACGCCGGCGTTCTTCGTTCATGCCGCCGAAGCCAGCCACGGCGACCTCGGCATGATCACCGCCGACGACGTCATCCTGGCGCTGTCCTGGTCCGGCGAGCAGCCGGAGATGAAGAATCTGATCAGTTATGCCGCGAGGTTCCGGATTTCCGTGATCGCGATGACGGCGGAGAGGGAATCCTCTCTAGCCAAGGCAGCCGACATCGCGCTGACGCTGCCGAAGGCGCGCGAGGCCTGTCCGCATAATCTGGCGCCGACCACCTCCTCGCTGATGATGCTCGCGCTCGGCGATACGCTGGCGATCGCGCTCCTGGAAGGCCGCGGCTTCACCTCGACCGATTTCAGCGTACTGCATCCCGGCGGCAAGCTGGGTGCGATGCTCAAATATACCGGCGACCTCATGCATTCCGGCGACGCGGTGCCGCTGAAGCCGCTCGGCACCCGCATGTCCGAGGCACTGGTCGAGATGACTTCGAAGGGTTTTGGCTGCGTCGGCATCATCGACGCGCGCGGACATATTGTCGGCATCGTCACCGACGGCGATTTGCGCCGCCACATGGGGCCCGATCTGATGACGGCCACCGTCGACGAGGTGATGACGCGCAATCCGAAGACGATCGACCGCGACGTGCTGGCCGGCGAAGCGCTGGAGATTCTCAACTCCTCGAAGATCACGACGCTGATAGTCACCGATGCCAACAAGCCGGTCGGTATTGTACATCTGCACGATTTTCTGCGCGCGGGCGTGGCGTAGGCTCAATATCTCCACGTCATTGCGAGCGAAGCGAAGCAATCCATAGCTCTGCAAGCGGAGAGATGGATTGCTTCGTCGCTTTCGCTCCTCGCAATGACGACTAACGCGGAAATCTTGCCGCGCTCTCCTCCAGCGGCAGCGCCAGTCCGTTGGCGAGATACGACACCGTGCGATAGAGTCCGCACAGCAGGATGATCTCGAATATTTTTGCCTCGTCGTAATGCGCCGAGAGCGCCGCGAATTCCACGTCATCGAGCGTAGCCCGCTCGTGCAGCGCATCGACGGCGGCGATCAGCGCCTGTTCTGCCGCCGACCAACAGCCAGCATCGGCATCGCCAAACACGGTGGCGCGGACCTGTTCCTCCGTCAGCCGTGCGGCTTCCGCGAAGGCCGTAACGTGCACGCCCCATTCATATTCGCATCCCGTCCGCGCGCAGGTGCGGTCGATGACGATCTCGCGCTCCCGCAGGGAGAGCGGGCCACGGTCCAGCAGGCTGCCGGCGCGGAATTTCTCCCAGGCGCGGGCATTGCCGGCGATGACGCGAAACAGCATCAGCGGCGGCGCGCCGCGCATGATTCGGTCGAACTGCTGCTGGATCTCCGGTGCGTAAGGCGGCTCGAGCGGCGCGATGCGCGGCGCAGTCTGGGACACGGCCAACTCCTGTGCTACAAATAACGTAGCAATACGCTACATTATTTGTAGCGGCGCGCAAGAGGGTCCGCATGCCGAAACCACCCGCCAGCACGAAACAACGCGCCGTTCGCGGCTCCAGAACCGGCCGCCCCATCATGGCCCTGCTCGATCTGCTCGGCCGCCGCTGGACCTTGCGGATCGTCTGGGAGCTGCGCGACGGCCCGTTGACCTCGCGCGCGCTCCGCACCGCCTGCGACGACGCCTCGCCGACGGTGATGCAGGCCCGGCTGTCGGAGTTGCGCGAGGCCGGCCTCGTCGAACTTCTGCCCGGCGATGGTTATCGCCTCACTCCGCTCGGCAGGGAGCTGATGGAAAGCTTCCTGCCGCTGCATCGCTTCGCCGAACGCTGGAGCAAGCAAACCGCAACTTAGGCCGCCGCCACCGTCAGGCTGGCCCCGTCTGCCCGAACCACCTTGACCCTGCTGCCGGCGGGCGCGTCGGGGCCGGCGACGCGCCAGATCGTGTCGTCGATCCGCACCGTGCCTGTGCCGTCGACGATCGGCTTCTCCAGCGTGAATTCGCGGCCGATCAGCGCCTCGGTCCGCCTGTTGAGAAACGGGCTGCTCAGGTTGCTGCTTCCGGCGCTGCGCGCGAAATATCGCCACGCCGGCACGGCGGCGATCGCGAATATCGCGAACATCAGCAATTGAGTCTGCCAGGTCGGATTGAACGCAAACGATACCAGCCCGACCAGCAGCGCCGCGAGCCCGAGCCAGAACATGAAGACACCCGGCGCGAGCAATTCCAGCGCCATCAGGAGGAAGCCGAAGATCAGCCAGTTCCAGGTGCCCAGGGTAGAAAACATCTCGGCCATGACACGAACCTCTAATCAACGAGAATGAACTTCCGGATCGATGCTCACCGCTGCGGCGTGACCGGCGGCGGCGTCGGACCGGTGTTCGGCACCGAGGACGTCCGCCGCGCGGCGGCTGCCGCGGAGGCCGCGCTTTCGCCGAAGGTCGCCTTGGCGATCTCGCCGATGCCGGCAAGCGATCCCAAAATGCTCATCGCTTCGATCGGCAGCATGATGATCTTCTGGTTCGGCGAATCCGCAAGCTGCCCGAACGCCTTGATATATTTGTCGGCGATAAAATAGTTCAGCGCGGCGACGTCGCCCTTGGCGATGGCCTCGGAGACCATCTGTGTCGCCTTGGCCTCGGCCTCCGCGGAACGTTCGCGCGCCTCGGCGTCGCGGAACGCGGCCTCCTTGCGACCTTCGGCTTGCAAATCTGCCCCTGCTTGGCGCCTTCCGCGCGCAGGATTTCCGACTGGCGCTGCCCTTCCGCCTGCAGGATGTCGGCGCGCTTGACGCGCTCGGCCTTCATCTGCCGGCCCATCGCTTCCACCAGATCGGCCGGCGGCACGATGTCCTTGATCTCGATGCGGTTGACCTTCAGCCCCCACGGTGACACCGCGGCGTCGACAACGCGCAGCAGCCGCTCGTTGATCTCGTCGCGATGCGACAGCACCTGGTCGAGATCCATCGAGCCCATCACGGAGCGGATGTTGGTCATGGTCAGCACGATGATCGCCTGCTCGAGATTGGCGACTTCGTAACTCGCTTTCGCCGCGTCGAACACCTGGAAGAAGGCGACGCCGTCGACCGTCACGGTCGCGTTGTCCTTGGTGATCACTTCCTGCTCGGGAATGTTGATCACCTGCTCCATCATGTTCATCTTGCGGCCGACGCGATCGAAATAAGGCACAATCAGGTTCAGTCCCGGCGACAGCGTGCGGGTGTATTTGCCGAACCGCTCGATGGTCCAGTCATAGCCCTGCGGCACCGTCTTGACCCCCGCGAACAGCGTGACAATGACGAGCAGAACAAGGGCAATCGCGAAAATATCGAAACCAGTCATAAAGTCCTCCAAGGGCCGGCAAGGTGAGCGTTGCCGGGCGCGGTCTCTCATTTTTGTCAGCAAAGCCGCGGCGCCGGTTCAGACCGGCTGTTCTCGAGTCATGGCTATATAGCTGGGGAACAATTTGCCGGCCACCAGATGTTATCGAGGGCCGAACGGCGGCAAGCTATGGGAAATTTTTCGGCAGGTTAAATCCACCCCTGAAGCTCGCGCAAAACGAGCTGGCGGATGACGTCCATGCCAGGCTCGCTGTCGTTGAGGCAGGGAATCGCGGAGAATTTCTCGCCGCCGTTGTGCTTGAAAATCTCGGCGTTTTCCTGCGCGATCTCCTCCAGCGTCTCCAGGCAATCGGCCGAGAAGCCGGGGGTCACAACGGCAATGCGCTTCACGCCATCTTTCGGGAGTTTTTCGATGGTCTTGTCCGTATAGGGCTGCAGCCACTCGTCGTTGCCGAAGCGCGATTGAAACGTAAGGATCAGTTTGGAGGCATCAAGCCCCATGCGCTTGCGCAGGGCTTCGGTCGTTGCGACGCACTGCGCCTGGTAGGGATCGCCCTTGTCGACATATTTTTGCGGCATGCCGTGAAACGACGCCACGATCAGCTCGGGCTGAAACGGCAGGCTAGCGAGATGTTCTGACATCGAGACGGCGAGCGCTTCGATGTAATCGGGATCGTCGTAGTAAGGCGGGCTCACCCGTAGCGTCGGCTGCGCGCGCATGCCGGCGAGCGCGCGAAACACCTCGTCGCACACGGTCGCCGAAGTCGCCGCGGAATATTGCGGATAGAGCGGCACCACCAGCAGGCGGTCGCAACCTTGCGCGGCCAGCGCCTCGATGCGCGAGCGGATCGACGGATTGCCGTATCGCATCGCCCAATCGACCACGACGTGCTCGCGGTCCGAGATCGCCTCGCCAAGCTTTTCGGCCTGCGACCGGGTGATGGTCTTGAGCGGGGATTCGTCTCGCTCGGCGTTCCAGATCTTCCGGTAGTCGCGCGCCTTGCGGGCAGGACGCACGCGCAAAATAATGCCGTTGAGGATCAGCTTCCAGACGAGGCCCTGGTCCTCGATCACGCGCGGATCGGACAAAAATTCCTTCAGATAAACCCGCACCCCCTGAGCATCGGCGGTATCGGGCGTGCCGAGATTGACCAGCAGCACGCCGATGCGTTGCGGCGGGGTTGCCGACGCCGGCTTCGCATTGCCAAAGGGGACGACCACGGTCATGATTTCGATGGCTTCGCGCGTTGCACCATCCTTGTCAAGACAACCGCCGGTTCGGTACGCTTCCCAGATTGCCGCGGGGCGCGCGCGCGCGCCAGTGCGCGCGGGGAGAGGAACCATGACGATCGCCGAATGGTGCATTTTCGGAACGCTGCTGCTCTACCTGCTGACGATCGCCTCGGTCAAATGGGCCGCCCACGCACGTTTCGACAATGCCAAGCCGCGCGATCCTGCCTTCTACCAGGACCCGATCCGCGCCCGCGCGCTCGGCGCCCATCAGAACGGCATCGAGGCCTTTCCGTTCTTTGCCGTCGCCGTGCTGCTGGCGGAGTTTCGGCTGGGGCAGCAACGCCTGATCGACGAGCTCGCCATCCTCTTCGTGATCGTGCGGATCGCCTACGTCTTCACCTATCTCGGCAACCGCCCGACGCTGCGCTCGATCCTCTGGAGCCTGGGGTTTGCGATCAACATCGCGATTTTCTTTCTGCCGGCGATCAAGGGGTATCTGCCGGCGTAGGGTGGGGCTGGTGGTCATGCTGTGCTCGCAATGACGGGGAGACAGCGACGCAATACTCGACTGTCATCCCCGCGTATGCGGGGATCCAGTACGCTGCGGCTTCTCGACTCAATCACTGATGTCTCTGGAATACTGGATCACCCGCTTTCGCGGGTGATGACAACTGACTATGAGGATGCCTTCTCGCGACATGAACTGCCCGAGGTTTTTCATTTTCGTTTGCCTTCTGAAAATTCAGAGCAACTGTGCTGGAAGTAGCCCGGTGATCGGCCGGCCTCAAGGCTGGCGCTGGCGCGCCCCCGCCTACGGCGGCTGCGGCCTTGACCCCGCCCGTTCACCGGTCTGTCGGCTTTGCAAGCG